>CAZQXX010000048.1:0-15961 GCA_964597105.1 uncultured Anaerolineales bacterium | reverse complement strand
CTTCCCGTCTTTCGTGCCCACGATCATCGCCAGCAGGATCTTCGTGGGAAACGTCAGCGTCTCACCGGCAGCCTCTGCGCTTGCCAGGGCTGCCTTGATGCGGCGCACGCCGCCAGCGTAAGCCTCGTCGGTAAGGAGAGCCAGCTGCGAACAAGCATCCTTCTGTAGGAACGGGTCCTCCAGCACCTCACGACCGACCTTGTCATCTACCACTAGTTCTGCGACGTACCGACCGATTTTGATGAAGCCACTTTCCTCCATCCAATTCTCGATCGTCTCCCAGGATGGGAAGCGCTTCAGATCTGTCTCGTACGTTCCCTCGAAGAACTGGTACACGTACCAGTCCTCTCGACCTCCGTGGGGATCGCTTCCGATCACTGCCAGGGCGCCGGCTGGCTTGAGCAAACGATGAGCTTCTTCGATGAAGCCGCGTGGGGCGTCAAAATGGTGGATGGCGTTGACGCAGAATATCAGGTCAAATGACCCACTCCGGAAGGCAGGCCGTCCGCCACGTCCTCGAACGAGCCTCAAGTGGCTGTCTCGCCTTCTTGCCTCGTGCAGCATTCCTGTGGAGAGATCCAAGCCCCACAACTGGCGACGCTCAGGGTGCAGATCGGCCAGCCAGCGACCGGTGCCGCAGCCAACCTCGAGGATCTGCTGGGCCTTCACCTCCTGTGCGAGGCTTCGGAGAGCGGTCATCACTCCGTTCAGCCGGTTTACCTTGAATCGCTTATCGTATGACGGCGCGATTTCGTCGTAGTTGACACGCTGGGAGGCCTGTGATTCTCTGTTCATCACCTATCTGTGGAAGGCTCGGGGTCACGTCTCGGTATCGACCCTCTGTCAGGTCGATTCGCGAGTCCGGCCGGGATACTCCTACGATGGACGTTCTCCATACCGGTAGTATGCTGCGCAGGCTCCCTCGGCGCTAACCATGCACGGCCCGACCGGCTTCTGAGGAGTACACGCCTGGCCGAAGAGCGGGCATTCGGTTGGTAGGAGCACCCCCCGTAGGACGTCCCCACAGCGGCAGCCTGGCGGCTCTCGGGCTGGTGCGACCTCCACTGAGAACTGACGGCTTGCGTCAAAGCGTCCGTATTCGTCTCGCAGCTGCAGACCGCTCCGCGGGACTGTGCCGAATCCTCGCCATTCGGTGTCAGTCACCTCAAACACGCGCTCCATCGCTTGTTGCGCAGAGGGGTTCCCTCTCTGTTGAACGCTCCGAGCGTAGGTGTTGTCCACCCTCGGCTTGTGCTCTTCCACCATGGTGACCAGGGCTAGAATAGCCCGCAGCAGGTCCAGCGGCTCGAATCCGGCGATGGCGCAGGGAATCCCATACTCGTCGGGGAGGAAGCGCCACGCGTCGGCCCCGATAACGGTGGTGACATGACCGGGGCCGATGACACCGTCCAGCGCGACGTCGCCGGCGTCCAGGATCGCGAGCGTCGCGGGTGGGGTCAGCTTGTGCGTGCTGAAGACTGTGAAATTATCGAGCCCCTCTGCCTCCGCTGTCAGCACCGCGGAGGCAACCATCGGTGCTGTCGTCTCAAATCCCACGCCGAGGAAGACGACCGGCCGCGATGAGTTCTCGCGTGCGGTCTGCAGCGCGTCCAGCGGGGAATAGACGACACGGACGTCGGCTCCCCTCGCCTTAGCCTGGGCGAGTGACGTACGGCTTCCGGGAACGCGAATCATATCCCCGAATGTGGTGAGGATGACCTCCGGTACCTGGGCCAGGGCGATGGCTTGATCCAGGTCAATGGTTGAGGTCACGCAGACCGGACAACCTGGACCTGAGCGCAGATCGACCGTCTCGGGCAAGAGAGATGGGATACCGAAGCGGAGGATAGCGTGGGTGTGTCCGCCGCAGAATTCCATCAGGCGGACGGGGTGCTCCGATCGAGTCCGGATCGCCTCGGCGACCGCGCGGGCCGCCTCGGGGTCTCGAAATCTGTCGGTCAGCTTCATCGCTTGCTCCTGACGGCTGCAATCACTGCTTGACCCAGCGAGAGCCCGCCATCGTTAGGCGGCACCAGATGATGCGTGTAGACGGTGAAGCCGCGCGTTCTCAGAAGAGGCAATACCCGCTCCAGCAGGGCGACGTTCTGAAAGACCCCTCCCGAGAGTGCAATCTCGTTCAATCCGGTCTCCTCCCGCAGATGCACACAGACGTCACGGATCATGTGTGCCATTCCATTGTGGAACTTCGCTGCGATGACGTCCGATGTCACGCCACTCCTCACGTCGGCGACCACCGCGCGAATGACGGGGGCTGGATCGATTGCTTCGCCCAGGCTGAACTCGTATGCCTCCTCCACCTCATCGTCCACCAGCGTCTCGAACTCGATAGCAGCTTGAGCCTCGTAGTTGATCACCTGGCGGACGCCCGCCAGGGACGCCACAGCGTCGAAGAGGCGCCCGCTGCTCGATGTCGACACTGTGTTCACTCCGCGCTCCAACTGCTGCATCAGGATCGTCCGTTCTTCGGATGAAGCTGTCCCCACCGGTGGCAGATCCACGTCCCAATCCACTCCAGCGGCCCACAAGTACGCCAGTGCAATCCGATACGGGCGCCGAATGGCAGCGTCCCCGCCGGGCAAGGGCACGTACTTAAGATGCGCCGCTCGGCGGAACGATGCGTAGTCCATCACCAGGAACTCGCCTCCCCAGATTGCGCCGTCCGTACCGTATCCCGTGCCGTCGAAGGCCACTCCGATGATGGGGCGCTCGCCTGTCAGACCGTGCTCCGCCATGCACGATGCCACCTGGGCGTGGTGATGCTGGATCTCGATCAACTTCAAGTGCGACGCGTCGATTCCTCGGATGTCAACAGACCCCGACACCAGTCGATGAGCGTACTTAGACGCCAGGTAACCAGGATGCATGTCGCACCCAACAATCTCTGGTTGGATACGGAACGTCCGCGCCAGCTGCTCTATCATTCTCTCAAAGAAGCGCAGCGTCTCGTAGTTCTCCATATCACCGACGTGCTGGCTGAGGAAGGCGTACCGGTCGCGGGTGAGGCAGAAGGTGTTTTTCAACTCCGCGCCTACGGCCAGGACCTGGTCCACAGCGAAAGGAAGGTGAACTGGATACGGCGCGTAGCCCCGAGAGCGCCGAACCGGTAGCTCCTCCCCGTCGAAGACCCGGGTGACGCTGTCGTCACACCTGGCGTGGATCTCGCGATCGTGGAGCAAGAAAGCATCGGCCAACGACCCCAATCGCTCCATAGCCTCTTCATTGTGCGTTGCGATCGGTTCCTCGGAGTAGTTCCCCGACGTCATAACCAGGGCAGGGGGAAAACCGTCGCTGGGCTCCAGCAAGAGATAATGGAGTGGGGTGTAGGGGAGCATCACCCCAAGGTCCTGGTTCCCTGGTGCTACCGACGGAGCTATGACGCTGTCAACACGCTCGCGGAGGAGGACGATGGGCCGCTCGCGGGAGGTCAGCAACTCCACCTCTTCGTCCTCAACGTGACAGAACTGTTGGACTGTCTTCAGATCGAAGGCCATCAGCGCAAACGGCTTGTCGACGCGGCCCTTCCGCTCCCTCAGTCTATTCACTGCTTCGGCGTTTGTTGCATCGCAGGCGAGATGGAAGCCCCCTAATCCTTTCACTGCGACAATTGCCCCGGATGTCAGTAAGTCCCGTGTCTGGCTGATGGCGTCACCTTGCCTGAGCGAATCGGAGCCAGACACCAGCCAGACCCGGGGGCCGCAGACGGGGCAGGCGTTCGGTTGAGCATGGAATCGCCTGTCCGTGGGATCCTCATACTCGCCCTGGCAGTCCGGACACATCTTGAACGGCGCCATGGTCGTCTTCGGTCTATCGTAGGGGATGTCTTTGATGATCGTGAAGCGCGGGCCGCAGTTGGTGCAGTTGATGAATGGGTAGCGGTAGCGCCGGTCATGGGGATCGAAGAGCTCTCGCAGACAGTCGTCGCAGACGGCGATGTCCGGTGAGATAGGCTGGAAATCTCCGGGCTTTGCCTCTGAATGACGGATAGCAAACCCGTCTGGGGTCGGAAGCTCCACAGACGAGACGTCAATGTTGGTCGCGTTTATGCTCTCAATGCGAGCGAGGGGGGGAGCATCGGAACCCAGCCTCTTGACAAAGACGTTCAGATCATCAGCCGGGCCAATGGCCTCAATCTCTACCCCTGAGGAGCTATTCAATACCCAGCCGACCAGCTCCAACTCCTGGGCCAGGTTGTAGACGAAGGGGCGAAATCCAACCCCTTGCACAACACCGGTAATATGAATGTATCGCGCGGATGGTTGTAGTGCACTCATTGCGTTGTCGACCTGCCTAAGCCTAATAAAGTATACTAAGTTCTATATTATAACCGGGCCTGGCTGCCCTGTCCACCGTATCTTCTTCACCACGAAAATCAAGGGCGCGTCAAACGCGCCCCGTCACCGATCGCTGCCCTTCGAGTCCTGCCCGAAAGATTATAGCATTCGGGTCTATGAGCGTCAACGGAAGGATGTGCGGTGTCCAGGACTTGGCGCCCAATCCGTGAACCGAAGATGTCATGAGCGCTGTAAGCAGGTGGCGGGACTGATGAGCCCTCGTGCGGGTCCCGGACCTCGTCTGAATAGTCTGAATGAACCCAGACGTCACCGATTCGGAGGCCTCTTGACTTCTGAAGGCGGTGATGTATCCTACGCTGGCGTGTTGATGAGATAGCCGGCCTTGAAGGTGGGAATATGAAACGATCTGATATCTCGATGGCCGAGGGCATCCTGTTCACCGATCAGTACCAACTTACGATGGCCAATCTTTACTATCGGATGGGCCTTCACGAAAAGGAGGCTCAGTTCGATCATTTCTTCCGCGATCATCCGGTCTATGACGGTCACAGTGCCGGCTATTGCATAAACGCCGGGCTGGAGTGGCTGCTCGACTGGATGGACTGGGCCCGGTTCCGCAATGAACAGATCGAGTACCTGCGCAGCCAGACCGGGCGGACCGGCACCCGGTTGTTCGAGGACGATTTCCTGGATTGGCTTCAGGGTAATGGGTCGTTCAGTGGCATCACGATGCGTGCGATCCCCGAGGGGCGAGTGGTCCATCCGAATGTCCCTTTGACGGTCGTTCAAGGTCCGTTGGCAATGGCTCAGATCCTCGAGACCTCTCTTCTCAATCATCTTAACTACCAAACTCTCATCGCCACCAAGGCCTCGCGCGTGAAGAATAGCACCCAGGGGCAGCTGGTGCTCGAGTTTGGTCTCCGTCGAGCGCACGAGAGAGGTGCCAACGCTGGGGCCCGAGCGGCGCTCATCGGAGGTGCCGACTTCACCTCCAACGTGGGTGCCTCGGCCATTCTCGGGTATCCGCCCAAGGGTACCCATGCCCACAGCATGGTCCAAGTCTTTATGGGTCTGGGCGAAGGGGAGCTGGGAGCGTTCCAGGCCTATGCGGACGTCTATCCCGATGACTGTCTCCTTCTTGTCGACACCATCGATACGCTGGACAGTGGCATTCCCAATGCCATCAAAGTGTTCGAGGATTTGCGGCGTAACGGCCACGAGCCGATAGGCATTCGTCTCGACTCCGGAGACCTGGCGTATCTCAGCATCCAATCTGCCAAGATGCTGAACGAAGCCGGCTTCCCCGATGTGTCGATTGTTCTGTCGAGCAACCTGGACGAGCTTCATATCTGGCAGATCATCACCCAAATCCAGGAAGAGGCACCGCGCTATGGGGTCGATCCTGATCATCTCATCGGGAGGCTGGTGTACGGCGTCGGGACGCGTCTCATCACCTCCTGGGGCGAGCCGGCTCTGGGTGGCGTATACAAGCTTGTTGCCGTGCGCGACGGCGGCGAGTGGGTCCCGGCGATCAAGATCTCGGAGTCGGCAGCCAAGACGCCCAACCCGGGGAACAAGCACGTATGGCGTATCTACGACAGCCGAGGGAAGGCCACAGCAGATCTCCTGAGCTTGGACCACGAGGATCCACGTGAGATGGAGGGCGTGGTGTTGCACCATCCCACGGAGCATACCGTCCATCGGACACTCAGCCAGGATGACATCCAGTCCATCGAGCCCCTGCTGGTGGATGTGCTCGATGAGGGCGAGCTGGTCCATGATTTGCCCTCCATCGAGGAGATCCGCGAACGCCGTGCGGCTGACATTGAGCGGCTAGATCCGGGTGTCAAACGTCTCATCAATCCTCATATCTATCACGTTTCTCTCACCCCGCGGCTGTGGGATCTCAAGCAAGAGCTGATTCAGTCGGCTCTGGAAGATCAGAGCACCTGACCGGTTCCTTTAACTCTTTCGTAATGCATCTGAAACCCTCCACATCGGTGCTCTAGGGTATACTGAGCACCAAGCAGTGCCTGGGAGTCGACCGTCCCGCCCCGGTCGGTTTCCAGGTACTTGCTTTCTGTCCTCCTTCTGGTTGGGTCTCATTTCTTGCTCCTCGCCCCCTTTTCTGCTACCATTCTACCCGATGAGCGACGAACTCCAGGGCTCTGTAGAGCGTATCACCTACTACAATGAGGAGAATGGCTATTCTGTCATTCGCCTCAGTGTCCGGGGACACCCCGATCTGGTCACTGTGGTGGGGAACCTGCCGGAGGTCCAACCGGGCGAGAGTCTGCGCCTGGAAGGCCGGTGGACGACTCATCCCCAGTATGGGCGCCAGTTCAGCGCCGAATGGTGCGAACAAGTCTTGCCTGCCACTGTCGAGGGTATCAAGGCCTATCTCGGATCCGGCATGATTAGGGGGGTGGGGCCGGTCACCGCCAGGCGGATCGTTCAGCGCTTCGGCGTGGATACGCTCCACCTGCTCGATGAAGATCCTGACAAGCTGCAGGAGATCCCGGGCGTTGGCCCCAAGCGGGCTGCCTCAGTCGCCGAGGCCTGGGAGGAGCAGAAACGGATCCGTGAGGTGATGATGTTCCTTCACGGTCATGGAGTCTCCACCAATCTGGCGGTCAAGATCTACAAAGCCTATGGGGACGATGCGCTCCAGGTCGTGCGGGAGGATCCCTACCGCCTCGCTCGCGACATCTGGGGGGTGGGCTTCAAGACCGCTGATAAGGTGGCGCAGGATCTAGGCCTGCCCCAAGATGCCCCCGCCCGCGTTCAAGCGGGCGTCGCCTACGCGTTGAGCCAGCTTGCTGATGAAGGTCACGTCTATGTGCCTGAGGAAGAGCTGGTGGAGGAGGCCGTGCCGCTCCTGGAGGTGAACCAGGAGCTGATCAGGCAGGCCATCAGAGAGCTTGATGCCGACGCGGTGGTGGAGCGTGAGACTCTGGTCTATCCATCGGTAGATGATGTGGCGCCCTCGCAGGTGCGCGAGGAGGAAGCTGTCTACCTGGCACCATTCTATTACGGCGAGATCGGCGTCACCAACCGCCTGCGGGAGCTGCTTGACGATCCCAGCACGCGGTTGGCGCCGTTCCGTAGCATGGATTGGGACGCGTTGCTTGCTCAGATCACTCGCGATTCCGCCATCGAGCTCTCCTCGGAGCAACAGCGGGCTGTGCGGACCGCCCTCCGCAACAAAGTCACCGTGCTCACCGGCGGTCCCGGCACGGGCAAGACCGTCACCGTGCGTACCGTCATCGCCGCGCTGGAGGCGATGAGGCGCAAGTACGCTCTGTGTGCCCCCACAGGTCGTGCTGCCAAACGGCTCTCCGAGGCCACGAGCCGTCCGGCCAAGACTGTCCACCGTCTGCTGGAGTACTCACCCCAGCATGGCTTCCAGCGGAACGAGGAGTACCCACTCGAGGTGGACTGTCTCATTGTGGATGAGGCCTCCATGCTCGATCTGCTGCTGACAAACCGCCTGCTCAAGGCGGTTAACTCGGCCGCACACGTCCTCTTCGTGGGAGATGCGGATCAGCTCCCCTCCGTCGGTGCGGGCGACGTCCTCCGAGATATCATCGCTTCAGAGCGGGTGGCCGTGATCCGCCTGACGGAGATCTTCCGTCAGGCGGCTGACAGCGGGATCGTGGTCAATGCACATCGCATCAATCGCGGCGAATTCCCCATTCTCAACGAATTTGGCGATTTCTACTTCTTCTCCAAGGAAGACCCCGCAGAGGCCGCTGACCTTCTGGTTGATGTCGTGAAACGCCGGGTGCCTCATAAGTTTGGATTGGACCCCTTCGACGACGTGCAAGTGATGGCGCCGATGTATCGCGGAGAGTGCGGCGTCTCCAACTTGAATGATAAACTCCAGCAGGCACTGAACCCGTCCGCTCCGCGGAAACAGGAGAAACGCGTAGGTGGTCGCGTCTTTCGCGTTGGCGACAAGGTGATGCAGATCCGCAACAACTACGACAAGGATGTCTACAACGGCGATATTGGGCGTCTGACCCGAATCGATACGGTCGATCAGACGATGACCATTCGAATCGATGAGCGCGCGGTGGTCTATGACTGGACTGAGCTTGAGGAGGTGGTGCACGCCTTCGCCATCTCCGTCCACAAGAGCCAGGGTAGCGAATACACCGCTGTGGTATTGCCCATCCTCACCCAGCATTACCTCTTGCTTCAGCGAAACTTGCTCTACACTGCCGTCACTCGAGCAAAAAGCCTGGTCATACTCGTGGGCACGCGGAAAGCAATCTGGATCGCCGTGAAGAATGACCAGGTCAGCGAGCGCCACTCAGGTCTCAGCGTGCGACTCCGGGAGGGGGTCTGAGCTGCTGCGACTGCCATTCACCTCATGCTCTGGATGTCCAACAGGAGAAGCGAGCGCACGGAGGCTGACAATGGATCGAACAGAAGGTTATTCGTCACAATACGAGGCGGCGTTACAGGTGGCGACCCGAGCCCACCGTGAGCAGATGCGCAAGGGAAGCGGGTTGCCTTATATCGTCCATCCGGTTCACGTGTCCGTTATCTTGTTCCGCCATGGCTTCTCGACAGACGCCGCCGTGGCCGGCCTGCTGCACGACATCGTTGAGGATCAGAGCTACGAACTGGCCGAGATCGAGAAGCGGTTCGGCCCTCAAGTAGCGGAGATAGTGGAGGTGCTCACGGAGCAAAAACGAGATGCTAGAGGGAATAAGCGTCCTTGGGAAGTGCGCAAGCGCGAGGCCCTGGAGAAGATACGCGGAGCAAGCAGGGATGCGGTAGCGGTCAAGGCTGCTGACACGCTGCATAACGCTCGCAGTTTCGTGCAGGATCTACACCGAAAAGGACATCAGATCTGGCGCAACTTCAACAGCGGCCCCCGCTTGCAGCTCGACTATTACGGCAAGATCCTCCGTATCACCGAGGACAGGTTGGGAGCCCATCCGCTCACGCTGGAGCTGGCTGATGCCGTAAACGAGCTGGCGCATACCGTCGACGACACCAGCCCAGACGAACAGAAGCCAGCACCCTGATCGGCGCCGGCTTCTTATCGACCATCGAATCTTCCCGCTACCTCACGCGGTTTACGATGGCCTCTCCCCGAGTGTAATGTCTATTCCGCGTTCTTCCCCATCCCGAACCACGGTCACCGTCACCGTATCCCCCACGCGCGTCTCTGTCTCCAGGGTGACAGTAAGATCCTGATAATCCGCTATCGGCTCTCCGTTCACAGCCGTTATGATGTCTCCACCCAGGGGAATCCGGTATCTGCCAATCTGTACGAGACGATTGCCACCCTCGATGCCAGCCTCATCAGCTGGTCCACCGGGTACGACTTGAAGGACGAGCACTCCGCGCTCCGTCACCCCCTCCATGCCGGCTTGTCGGAAAGCTCGTGCTCGGTCAGCCGTCAATGAGATGGGCTCGATCCCCAGCCAGGGATGTGGGTACCGTCCCCGGTTGATCAGCTCAGGCACGACGCGCCGTACCGTGTTGGAGGGGACGGCGAACCCAACGCCGGCGTTGGCCTGACTCGGGCTCACGATCTGTGAGTTCACGCCGATCACACGTCCCCTCAAGTCGAGCAGCGGGCCGCCGGAGTTGCCTGGATTGATGGCTGCGTCCGTCTGAATCACCTCACCGATGAATCGATCGTCAGGCCCTTTGATCACGCGTCCTAACGAGCTGATAACGCCGACCGTCAGCGTCCGCTCCAGCCCGAAGGGGTTGCCTATCGCGACGACGAACTGGCCCACCCGCAGGCTGTCCGAGCCCCCGAGTGAGATCGGGGCAGGTAACTCGTTCGCGTCTATACGGATGACGGCCAGGTCGTTGGTTGGGTCTATCCCGACGACCTCTGCTGGATAGCTCTCCCCATTAGCGAGAGAGGCCGACAGCTCTTCCGCGTCCTCGATCACGTGGTAATTCGTGACGATGTGCCCTTCCTCATCATACAAGAAGCCGGATCCTGAGCCCTCCTGCGGTACCGGATTGAAGAAGAAGTCATACGCGTAGGTGACGCTTGTGACGTTGACCACTGCCGATCCAGCCTGATCGTAAACTGCCTCCACTTGAGCCTCCAGAGCATTGGCGGGCTCCTCCGTCATCGCCCGCACCTGGGGCGGTGATTGGGTCGGAGTGGGGGGCGCGACCGTCGGCGTCGGGGTGTCCAGGAATGCCTCTGAGGTCAGGCTGCATCCCAGCGCCGCACCCAGCAAGCCGATAATGGCGATACCAATGACCAGGCTGTCTCGTCTCATCTCTTCCTCACTGGCACAATGAGTGTGGTCGCTACTGAGGTCACTGACGAAGACGTCTGTTGAGTCGGGCAATCTCTGCTTCCAATGCCTCTATCCGACGTCGCATGCGCAGGATCACCTCTATGCCTGCCAGGTTGATCCCCAGCGACTTCAGGCGACGGACACGCCGCAACTCTGCGAGATCCTCCTGCGTCAGTTCTTCCTTCAGCACGCCTACCTTGATGCAGTGTCGGACCACAGTGACGTCCACCCGCGCTTGTCGAGCAGCCCTCTTGATGGTCAGAGTGGTTCGTTCGCGCGTTTCCATTTGTCAACAGCCTCCTCACGAGATGCTGCGCAATTCCTCAAAGAGCTCGCGTTCTTGCGACGTGAGGTCTGTTGGTAGCTGCACCTCCACCTCGGCGTAGAGATCGCCGTGCTCAGTCGGGTTGCGAAGCTTGGGCATCCCCTTGCCTCGCAGACGGAAAACCTTCCCGTTTTGCGTCCCTGATGGGATGGTCAGCATCACCGATCCCTCCAGGGTCTGTACCTCAGCCTCGCCGCTCAGAATCGCTGTGTAGAGGTCGACCGGAACAGTCACGTAGAGATCGTCGCCTTGGCGCTCAAACCGGGGATCATCGCGTACCTTCACGCGCAGGTACAGGTCGCCAGGCTCTCCGCCTGCGGCCCCTGCGCTGCCTTCGCCCTCCACGCGGACCCGGGTCCCCGTGCGAGCACCTGCCGGGATCTTCACCTCCAGCCGGCGCCCGTTCCGCTGGAGGACGCGCGTTGTGCCTTGGTAGGCCTCGCGCAGGCTGATCTCTACCTCTTGCTCGAAGTCTCGACCAGGCTGAGGTCGAACCCGGTACTCAACCCCCCCGGGTCCCGTGCCTCTTCCCGCCGCGCCACCCGGCGCCCCGCCAGCACTTGGTGCGCCCCCGGGTGCCTGACGGGCGCCCATCCCCCCAAAGATCTGCGTAAAGAAGTCGGAGAAAGGGCTCGCTCCACCGAAAAGATCTTCCAGATCCTCCGGCGTGCCATGACGGACGTGGACCCGCTGCGGGCCATTGCCGGGAGCGCCAGTCGCCCACTGACCCCAATCGAAGCCGCCGGGCTGTCCGCTTGCCTGCTCGTAACGACGCCAGTCAGCTCCTAGCCGATCGTACTTCTGTCGTTTCTCGGCGTCGGACAGGACCTCGTAGGCCTCGTTGATCTGCTTGAATCGTTCCTCAGCCTCTGGATCCTCTGGGTTGACGTCGGGATGGTACTTGCGCGCTAGCCTGCGGAAGGCTTGCCGAATCTCTTTCTGGCTGGCATCGTTGCTCACGCCCAACGTCTCGTAGTAATCTTTGTATTCCATACAACCCCTGTAGATTCACTGAGTAGACATCGGCAGCTATGTCTGAGTCGACCCACTGGGAGGCGTCTACCTCGCTGTCGTACGGTTCCCAGATACTGTCAGATCAAGCACAAAGCCTGGATTGACAACAATCCAGGCCGTGGGATGTGTGAACTCGCCCATGTGGGCGGCCTTATCGAGCGACGATCACCCGTGCCGGACGAAGAAGCCGATCGTCTAGACGGTAGCCCTGTTGAGCCACCTCGACAACCGTACCGCGCTTCACGTCGACTTCCTGGTGCGGAACAGTCCCCACTGCCTCGTGCCATTCCGGGTCGAACGTCTCCCCCTCAGCCTCCATCTGCTCCACTCCCTCCTGTCTCAAGAGTTGATTGAGGGAGCGATACGTCACCATTACGCCATCGCGTAAGCTGTCCGAATTCCCTTCTGCACGTAAGGCTCGGTCCAGGTTGTCTGCGATCATCAAGAAGTTCCGCAGTAATCGAGCTTGATTCGTCTTGATCTGCTCCTGGGCCAATCTCTGTTGTCGCCTACGGAAGTTCTCGATCTCGGCTTGGAGACGCAATGCGCGGTCTCGCCACGTCTCCAGTTCTTCGCTCAGACGCTCAATCTCTTCTCTGTCCTCAGGCGGAGTCGGAGCCGTGACCTCCTCCGCCTTCGACTGCGGCGGAGCGATGTCCGTTGCCGGTTCCTGCACGACCGGCTCTTGCTCCCGAACAACCGGTTCGGACTCGACAACTGGTTCGGTCTGCTCTTTAGTCTTCTGCTTCGCTCCATCGGGCGAACGCTTAACCCGGATCGGTACTCGTCGTCGTTCATTCATAACGTAATCCTGCATCCAGAACGGCAGACTAGCACCTGGCACTCGATCATCTCTACCGAGTGCCAGGTACTTAACCTACCGCGCCCACTCTAAACTTCGCGGAATTCACCCTCGACGACTTCCTCTTCTTCGCCTTCTTCCTCGGCACCTGGGCTACCGCCAGATGGCGGCGCGCCGCCCGGTGCTCCAGCCGTCGCCTGCTCCGCGTACATCGCCTGTCCAATGGCCTGGCTCGCCTGCTCCAGCTGCTCGATCAAGCTCTCGATGCGATTCTTGTCGTCGCCTTCCTTCGCTTGCTTAAGATCCTCGATGATGCCCTCGATGCGGTTCCGATCCGATGCGGAGACCTGATCACCGAGCTCACGCAGCATCTTCTCCATCTGGTAGGTCAGCTGGTCGGCTTTGTTGCGTGCCTCAATGAGTTCTCTGCGGCGTCGATCCTCAGACTCGTGCCGCTTCGCCTCTTTGACCATTTGGTCGATGTCACTCTCATCCAGGTTTGTCGTGGCCTCGATGGTGACGTTCTGCTCCTTCCCGGTGGCCTTGTCCTCAGCCGAGACGTTCAGGATGCCGTCTGCGTCGATGTCGAAGGTGACCTCGATTTGGGGTACACCGCGCGGTGCGGGCGGGATACCCTCCAGGTTGAATCGGCCCAGACTCATGTTATCGGCTGCCATTGGTCGCTCGCCCTGCAGCACGTGGATCGTCACCGCCGTCTGGCCATCCTCGGCGGTCGAGAACGTCTCGCTCTTCCGCACCGGGATGGTCGTGTTCCGCTCAATAATCGGTGTCATCACGCCGCCCAGGGTCTCGACGCCCAGCGTCAGCGGTGTCACGTCGAGCAACAGCACGTCCTTCACTTCCCCGCCGAGCACGCCGGCCTGGATGGCTGCCCCAATTGAGACCACCTCATCGGGGTTGACGCCCTTGTGTGGTTCCTTCCCGTCGGTCAAGTCGCGCACCATCTCCTGAATCATCGGCATGCGGGTGGCGCCACCGACGAGAACGACCTCATCCAGTTCATTGGGGCCCAGGTTGGCGTCCTCCAGTGCCTGCTCGAACGGCCCTCGACAACGCTCTACCAGATCCTCGGTCAGCTGCTCCAGCTTGGCTCGCGTGAGCTTCATCTGCAGGTGTTTCGGGCCAGAAGCATCAGCGGTAACGAAGGGCAGGTTGATCTCTGTCTCCAACACAGTCGAAAGCTCGATCTTGGCCTTCTCAGCAGCCTCCTTCAGCCGCTGCAAAGCCTGTCGGTCTTCGCGTAGATCGATCCCCTGCTCCTTCTTGAACTCGTCGGCGATGTAGTCCGTGACGCGTTGATCCCAGTCATCGCCGCCCAAGAAGGTGTCACCGCTAGTCGATCGCACCTCGACGACGCCTTCTCCGACGTCCAGGATAGATACATCAAACGTTCCCCCGCCCAGGTCGAAGACGAGGATAGTCTCGTCCTTCTCCTTGTCCAGCCCGTAGGCCAGGCTTGCGGCGGTTGGCTCGTTGATGATTCGCAGCACCTCTAGGCCAGCGATCTTGCCTGCGTCCTTTGTCGCCTGGCGCTGGCTGTCGTTGAAGTAGGCCGGTACAGTGATGACGGCCCGGGTGACTTCTTCACCGAGGTATCCCTCGGCATCCTTCTTCAACTTGCGCAGGATCATCGCTGAGATCTCCTGCGGGGAATATTCCTCATCCTTCACCGGGACGTACACCCGCGCGTCGTTCGATGGTCCTTCGACGATCTCATACGGTAAGGTTTTGCGGGCCTTTTCGACCTGGGGGTCATCGTACCGGCGACCCATCAGCCGTTTGATCGAAAACACGGTGTTGTTTGGGTTGACGACGGCCTGTCGCTTGGCAACTTGCCCCACCAAGCGTTCGCCACTCTCATTAAACGCGACAATTGAAGGGCACAGACGCCCACCCTCTGCGGTGGGGATCACGGTGGGTTCTCCCGCCTCCATCACAGAAGCGACCGAGTTCGTCGTACCCAGATCAATGCCGATAATCTTGCTCATATCTCCCTCCTGACATACTCCATTTCAATGCACGAAGAATGCTACACGACCTAGCAAGGCAGCTTCCCGCCGCCGCATTGCTACGTACGTGCTCTAGAAGGACTATACCGTAAGCGTATTAGAATGGGATAAGAGTGACGTTAGCGTGGCATATGAGGGGATGAGTCGGTCGGTTGCTTCTCAAATTCGACGCCAATCTGGAATGTGGTCCCGGTGGTGCCGGCGCCACCAGAGGCCCACCGGATAACCCACCATCTTGGCGATATCGCCGGTTACCCGGATGACGGGTACCCACAGCGCTGCCTTTAGCTTCTCAAGTGGGCTCATATCCTTCCATTCGTGTGAAAGTCGGCGCCAGGGTACCCATAGCATTCCAGGAACTCCGATCAAATAGAGCGCCCACCACGCAGGGTCGCCAACTGCGCCAGCCGCGGCGATGAGCGGTACCGCGACCAGATAGGTCAGATATCGGATGGCGTGCCGTAAGCGCCATAGATCCGCCTTGCCGTCTCCTCGGGCATACCGGTAATACTGTCGAAAGAACGCTTTCAGGCTCGACCTGGGGCGGAAATAGACCAGGGCCTCGGGCACGAAGACAAAGGCGCCGTAGCGAGCCCGCAGTCGGAGATCAAAGATCAGGTCCTCGCAGTAGTCGAGCCATTCAGGATAGCCGCCGACGGCCTTCCATGCTTCTTTGCGAAAGGCAACGGAGCGACTCGATGGCAGGAAGCGCTCTGGCTGGATCTCCTGAAGCTCCGGTAGCACCGTCGCCCCCATTGCTGTCTCGAAGAGGGTTCTCGGGTCCGGCCGAAAGAAGCCCGCGACCGTCTGAGCTCCATCTTCTTCAAACGGTGCCACGATTCTCTCCAGCCACTCCGGGTCGAGCCTGACACCCGCATCGGTCACCGCGATGACTCTCCCTGCGGCAGCTTCGATAGCCGCGTTCCTGCCTTCGGAGATATTGGCGTCCGATCGCTGGAGGACACGCAACGGGAATCGGTCTTCCGCCTCTAGGACCGTCAGCGTCGTGTCAGTAGATCCCCCATCGCAGACCACCACCTCTTCCGGCTGGCGAGTCTGGGCAGCCAGAGTGTCGAGGAGTCTGGGGAGGCTGTGGGCCTCATTCAATACCGTAGCAACGACGGAGACACGCATTGCTGATGATTATACACGACCGCCTATTCACCGCCAAACCGACGTCCGCTACGGAA
>CAZQXX010000047.1:0-16391 GCA_964597105.1 uncultured Anaerolineales bacterium | reverse complement strand
CTTGTAGAACGTCTTCTGTATTTCGATGAGTCCGAAGTGCTCGTAGGTCGTATCGTGAGCCTTACGCCATCCGCAGCAACCAACGTGAATCATCAAGCCTCCCTTCATGACAACAGGGGCGGTCTCCTCAGATGGAGCCGCCCCTGGATGTGGCGGAGAGGGCGGGATTCGAACCCGCGGAGCCCGAAGGCTCACGCGCTCTCCAGGCGCGCGCAGTCGGCCGGACTATGCAACCTCTCCGCGCCTGCACACAAAATTATACCACTCAGCACCTTGCCGTGCAAGGAATAGAGACCGGAGCGGTCCCGTCGAGCCCCGACCGTCCAAGACGCCCTGCCCCCCCACTATCAGAGACGCTCATTGCGTGGTAGAATCACGGGCGGTCCCGGGCACCATCAAGCTACGATATCGAGCGTGGGCCCCTCATCGAAACCGGGTCTACACGGGCAACGTCGATTCAACCGTCGGGTGGGCCAGCCTGGGAGACCTACGATGACGGGTCGCCGAAGGACGGAGAGCATGACAGACAACGCCAACCAGCTTCTTGTGGCCACGCATAACCAAGGTAAGAAGCAGGAATACCTGGAGCTCCTCGCACCGTTGACGGTCGACGTCTGTTTTCCAGACGAGATGGGCATCCACCTCGAGGTGCGTGAGGACGGCGACACGTATGCGGAGAACGCTCGCAAGAAAGCTATACCCCACGCCCTGGCGTCCGAGATGCTCACCATCGCCGACGACTCCGGCCTTGAGGTAGATGCGCTGGGAGGCGCCCCAGGCATTCACTCGGCCCGATATGCCTCGGGGACCGACGCAGACCGGGTACAGGCTCTTCTGAGCGACCTGACCGGCGTCCCTTGGGACGAGCGCACGGCTCGTTTCCGCTGCGTCATCGCGATGGTCACCCCCGAGGGCGCCGTCCACCAGGCGGAGGGAGTCTGTGAAGGAAAGATCGCCTATGCGCCGGCGGGCGAGGGTGGATTCGGCTATGATCCGATCTTCTACGTTCCCGAGTACGGAAAGATGATGGCGCAGCTATCGCGGAGAACGAAGAACCGCATCAGCCACCGGGCTCGTGCCGTAGAGGCCGCGTTGCCGACTCTCAGGCGTCTGCTGGAGGAACAGCGCGCGGACCCTTCCCACGGATAGGAGTCAGGGCCGTGCTCTCCGAAGGTCGATCTCTCACGAGGCGACTCCGATACTACCCATGACAGGTTGATGCCAGCCCGTCACGACAAGACAGTCCAGACCAACCCTGGAATGGAGGTCACCTATGCGTCCACAGAGGTATACGCTCTTCGATTTCAGCTCCCCGACCAGCGAGGAGGATTGGAGCACCACAGATGACGTCGTGATGGGCGGCATCTCTTCGAGCACGCTGACGGTCGAGCCTCCGGAGATCGGCGTCTTCCAGGGAACTGTCTCGCTGGATCGTGGCGGGGGATTCGCCTCCGCCCACGCTCCGCTGCCATCCACGAACCTCAGCGAGTATCATGGCTTGGAGATGCGGATTCGAGGTGACGGGAACCGATATCGCGTGCGACTCCGCAACGGTGCTTCTGCTCGGACCTATCAGTCTCCGTTTGAGACGCAGCCCGGGAGCTGGCAGTCGATCCGTCTCCCCTTCGAGAGCTTCCGTCCGACCTTTCACGGTCAGGTGATCGCCGACGCACCCCCGCTCGACACAACAGACGTCACGTCTCTTGGCTGGATCATAGCGGACCGGCAGGCTGGCCGATTCCGCCTCGAGATCGATTGGGTCCGCGCCTACTTGGAGGAGACGACCTGATGCGGGGCGTTGACCTGCTTCACACCAACGCGGTGCCCGACTGGCTAATTCGTGTTGGACTGAGGGCCATTCTGAGGAGAAGCCTGAGACGGCGCTATCGGCTATCTGTGGACCAGAGGGACGGACAGCGCCGCGCTCTCATTCGGAAGTTGCGCCAGAGTCCCATCGCCATACACACGGACGACGCCAACCGCCAGCACTACCAGGTTCCACCCGCCTTCTTCGAACTCGTCCTCGGCAGCCGACTGAAGTACAGTTGTTGCCACTGGTCCGCAGGCATCCACACCATCGACGAGGCCGAGGAGGCTATGTTGCGCCTGACCTGCACGCGCGCCCAGATTCGAGACGGCATGGAAGTCCTCGATCTAGGCTGCGGGTGGGGCTCCCTGTCATTCTGGATCGCCGAGCATTACCCGACTTGTCGGGTGACGGCGGTCTCCAACTCAGCAGCGCAAATCACGTACATCAACCAGCGCTGTCGCGAACGCGGCCTCGACAACGTGGAGGCTCTCGTCGGTGATGTGAATCACCTCGACATCGACCGTCGCTTCGACCGGGTGGTCTCGATCGAGATGTTCGAGCATATGAAGAACTACGAGCGATTGATGGCGAAGATTGCGTCACTTCTGAAGCAGGAAGGGAAGCTCTTCGTGCACATCTTCAGCCACCGCGAGTTTGCCTTTGAGTTTGAGCGGGATGATCCCGACGACTGGATGGCCCGCACGTTCTTCAGTGGTGGGACTATGCCCTCCGATGATCTGCTCCTCCATTTTCAGCGCGATTTGCATCTCGCCGATCACTGGTGTCTGAGTGGGACGCACTATGCCAGGACGCTTCGTGCCTGGCTGGATAAGCTCGACCGCCACGAGTCGGATGTGCGCGCGGTGCTCCGGCGCACCTACGGCCCGGATCAGGAGACGCGCTGGCTGGTCAACTGGCGGCTGTTCTTTCTGGTATGCGAGGAGACCTGGGGGCTGCGCCAGGGACGCGAGTATATCGTCTCGCACTATCTCTTCGCCAGGCCGTAGTCAAGACCCACCTTGACGCTGGCGACAGCTAGCTGAAGCCCGATTCCCGCTGCTTTGTTAGAGGCCCGAGAGACACAGAGACAGGAGGTTTACCCTATGGATAACGACCATACACGCTTCGTACGTGTGATGACGAATGTGGGCCCTCAACTGGGGGTCTTGGTTGACCAACGGGTCTACGCTCTCAAGGGAGATCCGTACCGAGACTGGGAGAGGGCCGAAGAGCTTGGAGAGTTGCGGACAATGTCTCTATTTCCGCCGGTCGTGCCCAGTAAGATCGTCTGCGTCGGCCTCAACTACCGCGCTCACGCCGCGGAGAGCAGCCACGAGATCCCCCCGGAACCGCTCCTATTTCTCAAGCCGCCCAGTGCCGTCATCGGGCCGCAGGCCAGCATCCTTCTCCCCCACCAATCCGAACGCGTCGACTACGAGGCAGAGTTGGCCGTCGTGATCGGGAGAGCGTGTCGACACGTGAGCACCGAAGAGGCATGGGGGGTCGTCTGGGGCGTAACCTGCGGAAACGACGTCACGGCGCGGGATCTCCAGCGAAGGGACAATCAGTGGACCCGGGCCAAGGGGTTCGACACCTTCTGCCCCCTGGGGCCGTGGGTGGTAACCGGCTTGACCGACGAAGACGCAGGCGACCTGACGGTCATCTGCCGAGTAAACGGGGAAACGCGTCAGACGGGCCACACGTCAGACATGGTCTTCTCCATCCCGGAGCTGATCGCGTACGTATCATCCATCATGACGCTCGAGCCCGGTGACGTGATTCTGACCGGCACACCGGAAGGGATCGGGCCCCTCGCCTCGGGCGACGTCGTGGAGGTCGAGGTGGAGAAGATCGGCGTCCTGCGCAATCGTGTAAGGGAGAGCTCGAGCCAGTAGACGATCCCTCAGAACCACTCCGCCGGTCCGCAACGCCACATCCGTCCGGGACAGGCCTCCCCCCTATCCCGTTCAGAGGTTGCACGGCGGGCGGAGGCCGTCCGTCATCCTACCGCACCCAGGGGTTGGAGCGTTTCTCCTGGCCAACCGTCGTCTCGGGTCCGTGACCGGGATAGATCACGGTATCATCCGGAAGCGCGAATAGCACGTCTCTGATGGAACGCATAAGCTGCTCCCGATCCCCTCCAGGCAGATCCGTGCGTCCCACTCCGTTCTGGAAGAGCACGTCCCCATCGAAGGCCACCTTACTGTCAGCCTCGTAGAAGGTGACGCCGCCGGGGCTGTGGCCCGGCGTGAAGAGAACCTCGAGCTGGAGCGTCCCGACCTCGATGACGTCTCCCTCAGACAGCTCAATGTCCGGCGGCGGACTCGGCTCCACGTTCAATCCCCACATCGCCGCCCCTCCTCTGGCCTCCAGCAGACGGCGCTCATTCGGATGAATAGCCAATCTCGCTCCTGTCGCGTCGACGACGGCGGCGATGCCACCGATGTGGTCGAAGTGAGCGTGCGTAATCAGCACGTGCGCCACGTCAAGGCCGCTGTTCTCGATCTTGCGGACGATACGCCCCCCTTCCCCACCGGGATCGATGACCGCCCCCTGATTTGTGGACTCGCAGCCGACGAGATAGCAGTTGGTCTGGTTCATCCCGACGGGAATGGTGTGCAGGATCATATTCATCTCCTTGTCGCGGTCACGTTACCACCTGGCTCGGATGTGAGGCCACGTTCGAACCTCCGATGCCCAAGCCGACGAGTACTTGGCCTCTTGACGCTGACCGGCTTGCGCGGTCGGCCGCTGCAACATCCGTCAGACGATTCCTCGTCTGACCAGGCAGGCATTATAGCAAACGCAGATTGCTTTGTCCATCCGAGGAAATGTGTTAACATGCTGGGTTGCCCTGGTAAGACACACTTAGAGCTGAAGCAGTGAACCTTGAATCCTATGGCCGAGCAACAGAATAGCAAATCGAAGCTCATCGTGCGCGGAGCGCGAGAGCACAACTTGAAGAATGTCACCGTCGAGATCCCGCGGGACAAGATGGTCGTGGTGACGGGCATCTCTGGCTCCGGTAAGTCGTCCCTTGCGTTCGACACTATCTACGCCGAGGGACAGCGCCGCTACGTGGAGAGCCTCTCGGCGTACGCGCGCCAGTTCCTGGGCCAGATGGAGAAGCCTGACGTCGATCAGATTGAGGGCCTGTCGCCGGCCATATCCATCGACCAGCGAGGCGTCTCGCACAATCCACGCTCGACGGTGGGAACTGTCACGGAGATCTACGACTATCTTCGACTCCTCTACGCGCGCGTTGGGGTGCCTCACTGCCCCCAGTGTGGGCGCGAGGTGAGCAAGCAGAGCGCGGAACAGATCGTCGACGCCGTGGTCTCGATGGCACCCGGAACGCGCTTCCAGGTGCTGGCGCCCCTAATCAAGGATCGGAAGGGCCATCATCAGGCCATCTTCGAAGACGTGCGCAAAGCCGGGTTCGTCCGCGTGCGCGTCGACGGCGAGGTGCGTGATGTGGACGAGACGATCGATCTCGATCGCTACAAGATGCATACGATCGAGGCAGTCGTGGATCGATTAGTCATCCCGGACCATCGGGAGAACGGATTCCAATCGCGTCTAACCGACTCGATGGAGACGGCACTCCGGCTGGGTGACGGCATCGTGATCGTCAACGATGTGTCAGCAGAGCCGCCCCGGGATGTCCTGTACTCCGAGCATCTCGCCTGTCCGGTCTGCGGCATCAGCTTGCCAGAGATCGAGCCGCGTACGTTCTCCTTCAACAGCCCGCATGGAGCGTGCCCCGAGTGTGAGGGGCTTGGGACGCAGATGAAGCTCGACCCAGAGCTCGTCGTGCCGAATCCAGATCTCACGCTTCGACAAGGTGCCATACAGGCCTGGAATACGGACCGCAAGCAGGGTTATCGGTGGCAGATGATCAAAGCCGTCTGCCAGCAGTTCGATATCCCGACCGACGTGCCCTGGCGCGAGCTGAATGGAGCGCAGCAGCGGATCCTGCTCTACGGTAGCGCTGAAGATCGTATCGAGCTCCGCTACGTCAACCGCGAGGGATACCGCCGCCAGTACAAGACCCAGTACGAAGGAGTGATCCCCAACCTGGAGCGGCGTTATCGGGAGACCGACTCCGATTACGTCCGGAGCAAGATCGAGAAGTTCATGACTCACCGCCCATGCCCGGCCTGTGAGGGAGCACGACTGCGGCCGGTTGCGCTGGCTGTCACCGTGGCAGATAAGTCGATCGACAAGCTCTCCAGTTGGCCGGTCAGCCGTCTCCTCGGTTGGATCGATGAGTTATCCGATGGTCGCTTCCAGGACACGTCCGAGCCAATCGAGATCTCGAAAGCTCCCGAGATGCTCACGGACAAGCAGTGGCAGATCGGGCGACGGGTTCTCAAGGAGGTCCACGATCGGCTCCATTTCCTGGTGAACGTGGGGCTTGGCTATCTGACCCTCGATCGTACGGCGACTACGTTGGCTGGCGGGGAGGCCCAGCGTATCCGGCTCGCGACCCAGATTGGATCACGGCTGGTGGGCGTGCTGTACGTGCTGGATGAGCCCAGCATTGGGCTCCATCACCGCGACCAGACCCGGCTGATCAACACCCTCCACGGGATGCGTGATCTGGGAAACACCCTTCTGGTCGTGGAACACGACGAAACCACCATTCGCGCGGCCGACTGGGTCATCGACCTCGGTCCCGGCGCTGGCAAGCACGGTGGCAAGATCGTCGTTGCCGGAACCGTCGACGACGTAATAGACTCCCCCGAGAGCGTCACCGGGGCCTATCTTTCGGGTCGAAAACACATTCCTATACCGAAGCATCGTCGTGAGGGCAACGGCGATAGCTTGATCCTCCGCGGCGCCCGCGAGCACAACTTGAAGGACATCGACGCGCGCATCCCGTTGGGGAAGTTCGTCTGCATCACGGGCGTGTCCGGGTCGGGCAAGTCGACGTTGCTCATCGACACCCTCTATCAGCGCATGGCGCAGTTCCTGCACGGCTCCCACGACCCAGCCGGGGATCACGATCACATCGAAGGCGTTGAACAGGTCGACAAGGTGATCAACATCGATCAGTCACCGATTGGGCGCACACCGCGCTCCAATCCGGCCACCTATACTGGCGTCTTCACCCCTATTCGGAAGCTCTTCGCCTCGCTGCCCGAATCGAAGGTCCGCGGGTACGAGAAGGGGCGGTTCTCCTTCAACGTGAAGGGCGGCCGATGCGAGGCCTGTAAGGGACACGGCACGCTCCAGATCGAGATGCAGTTCCTGCCCGACATTTATATCCCCTGCGACGTCTGCCACGGCAGCCGCTACAACCGGGAGACGCTCCAGGTGCGCTACAAGGGAAAGAACATCGCCGACGTCCTCGATATGACCATGGACGAGGCCGCCGAGTTCTTCGCCAATATTCCCAAGATCAAGCGGAAGCTGAAGACGCTGCAGGATGTGGGCCTCGGGTATATCAAGCTTGGGCAGCCTTCGCCCACCCTATCTGGAGGCGAGGCGCAGCGAGTGAAGCTCTCGCGAGAGCTGAGCAAGCGGGCGACCGGGCAGACCCTCTACGTCCTCGACGAGCCCAGCGTCGGGCTTCACGCAGCCGACGTCGACAAGCTCATCGCGGTCCTCAATCGCCTGGTCGACGCGGGAAACACGGTGGTGATCATCGAGCACCATCCCGACATCATCAAGGTCGCCGATTGGATCATCGACCTCGGCCCGGAGGGGGGCGACGCCGGTGGTCAGATCGTAGCCCAGGGCGCGCCGGAGGCGGTGGCGCAGGTCGACGAGAGCTACACCGGAGAGCTCCTGAGGAAGGTTCTGAACGGCGAACTGTAGGCTCAGCGCTTGCCACATTTGACATCTTCCGCGCCTTTCCGGGCAAATGCCGTCAGCAAAGCTGAACCGAGCGCCATACCATCAAGGACGACCGAGGGTGAGGAAAACCGAAGATCTGTGGCGACGCTACCATAGCTGGATAGGCGTTGCCGTCGCCGCGGTGCTGACAGTGGTCTGTTACGGCTTCGTCGTCCGTCTTCCCTTCTTCCTCGACGATCTCCCCATCATGACGTGGCTGTCTCGCCACAGCTGGGTCGACATCTGGGTAAGATCGAGTGAGAATCAGTTCTATCGCCCTCTAGCTTTCACTATCTACAAGCTCGGGCGCCTCCTCCCATCGGGCGCCGACCGAGCGTTCTTGCACGGAACGAGCCTCCTGATTCACTGGGCGAGCGCCGTCATCCTCTTCCAGGTCGTCAAGTTTGCTGGAAGATCTGCTGAGGAGGCGCTTGCGGCCTCGATCCTGTTTGTGGTATTCCCTTTCATGTTCATGGCCGTCCCATGGATCACGGCCATGTCGCACCCCCTGGTGACTCTCCTCACCCTTCTGGCCACATTCGCCGCACTGAAAGCCGAACGTGACCGGGCAACCGGATGGTGGGGCATCAGCCTCCTCGCCATCCTTCTGGCCCCTCTGGCTCACGAGAGTGGACAGGTCTGCGCCGTGACTGTCGGCGGTGTCGTGCTGATCCAGCACGGGCTCCGCTCGCGCCGTCGTGTGCGTTTCGTCCTCATGGGCGCTCTCCTCAACGGGGGGATGATGCTCCTGCGAAGCTATATCCCCGGTGTGGGTAGCCCCACCCTCGCGGGTGCGCAGGACTGGGTTGAGAACGCGATGTTCTTCCTGCATGGCCTGACCTATCCCCTCGCCCCCCTTGGCGGCTGGCTCGTGCGGGAACGGGGAGCACGTGACTTCGCCTTCGTAGCCCTCAGCGCGTTATGCCTCCTCATCGCATTGACGTGGCTGGCGCTGAAGCGCGGCGAGTGGCGGTGGGTGGCCTCCAACCTCTGGTGGTGGGCGTGGTCGACGCTCCCCGCTGGCCTTTCATTGCGCTATGGATATCTCTACACAGCACCTCGGACGTACGCCCTGGCAGCCGCAGGTACAGTTATGCTGTGGAGCGCGCTGATCTTCGGAGTGAGCAAGTCCTTGAGGAAAAGGGCTCCTCGAAGCGTTGTGTCCATCCTGGTCGTCGCTTTGATCGCGACTCAGAACGTGGATTTCCTTCGCCGTCAAGCTGCTTTGTTCTCCACGCTCAACGACCTTTATCAAGATGTGTTAAATGCGTCGCGTAGCCAGCAGAACGCGCCCCTCGGGTTCGTCAACCTACCCAGGTCTCTGGCACATCCAGAGAAGACCTACGCCATGATTCTTGAGACGGTCCTCTTCGTCCCGCCGTACTCCAACATCGCGGAGTTCATCGAGGTGAATGGCGTATGGAGATCGGCGGATGCAGTCATGTTCACGCCTGTCGTTGAGGAGACGAACTTCGTGTTCGGCTATCAAGGCGACGGCATGGGCTGGGAGGGCATGCGCCGGTTTGCCGTGGACCACCGCACGCTGTGGCTGGCCAAGTGGCAGAGCGGCGGCTTCTCCTTGCGCCACGTTGGGCACATCGAGGCAGACGCTCCTCCGTCTGATGATCCTGTCGTCTCCTTTGAGGACGGTCCCTCCATCGACTCGGTCACAGTCGAACCCATTGCCGATGGCCATTGGGCCGTGACTATCGACTGGATTGCCCCGGAACCCGTCAACGCCGAGATCTTCGTCCACGTGCGGGATGCCGACGGCGAACTCGTTGCCCAGGTGGATGGACCGGCGCTGGGGGGCATGGTGCCGCCCTGGATCTGGGACGTCGGCGACAGGATCCACGACGTACGCCACATCTTCCCGGAAGGGCCGGCACCTTACACGGTGCAGGTTGGTCTGTTCAACGCGGACGGCCGCTTCCCGGCTTATGTGAATGGGGTACTGTATCCTGACGGCGCGGCGCCGGTGGTAACGATCGAGCCCTAGTGCTGCCCTCTCAGGGCGCTCCGACCTCGACCTCTTCCAGGAAAGCCGTATTCCCGCCTCCTGTCAGTCCGATTCTCTCCAGGTCGGGCCACGTGTAGAGGGCTACGCCGATCCGATACTGACTCGGCTCCATAGATTCGGGCACCGAGAGATCGAACCAGGTGATGAACGAATCACCCGCCCTCCATTGGATGCTGTCGAACCCTGGTCCATCTGACTGAGCGACGACGCGGTCATCTCCCGTCAGCAGATAGGTCCCCAAGTGGATCAGCGCATCCGACACGGGCTCCTCAATGGTCCAGGTCAGGGTGAGAGGAAGCGTGCCACCCGGACGCACATCGCCCCGCTCGTATCCCGTGAGGACTAACCCGTTCGTCCAGCCCGCCTCAAGGCCCTCGTCTCCCTCCCTCTCCGTGCCAGAGGGCAACTTGAAGAAACGCCAGCGTCCATCAAGCACCTCCAGGGTGCTCCCTCTCATCAGCTCGGCCGTTCTAGACAGCCAGGCTGAGGCGGGGGTGTCACCTTGCGCGTCCAGGATAATCGCGCAGGAGGCGGGGATCGGAACAGCCATCCGCCCGTCCGCCAGCAGGACCTGGTCCCGCGAGACAAACTCGCGGAGGACCGCGAACTCGGACGTCTCCACAGAGTAACCGGTGGACAGGGCGACCAGGTCGCACGCCGGATGCTCATCGAGCAGGCGACGGCTCGACTGAATCGCTGCACGAAAGTGACGGATCTGAGCCACCCCATGGTCGGTGTGAAGTCGGTGATCTTGAAACCGCAGATTAAACAGGGACTGCCAGCTTACTAGGGCCAGAATCGGCAGAAGCAACGGGGTCCAGGCGATCACTCGCACGGCGGGAGGAGCCCCTCGCTCATAAACTCGGGAGGCAATCCGCTCCAAACCACGTCCCAGACCGGCTACAGCACTGCCAATCAGGATGAAATGGGCTGGCAGCTGGTCAACCAGGTAATGCACCTGAAGGTAATGCGAGGACCGCAGGCTGGACAGAATCGGGAGGGCAAACCAGAGGAGCAGGACGAGCAGCGCGGCGGATTCTCCTGCCTCGCCAGAACGGCGATGCCGGAGGACCCAGGTGCGCACACAGCGCCAGATCCCGTAGACCAGCGAGACGGTCAACAGGATGCTAGCCAGGCCGTCGAACGTCGCCACGTGTCTGACCGACGCCAGAAGCCCTTTCGCCCGCAGCAGATCGAAGCTGACCATCACCGCAGCTGGACTGAGCGGCGCAGGCTCTCCAGCCAGCTCCAACATCGCCCTCACGTCGCTGCCTCCCGTCCCCAGCTGATAGAGCAAGTAGGGCACCGCGAGGAGGCCGGAGAGGACACCGCCCGCGATGAGCGGCTGCAGCCGCACCTTCCGCCAGAAAAACACACAAACGACGGCGATGGTCACCCATTGGACACCTGCGCTGGGATGAAGTTGTATCATCACTGCCGCGGACACCAGGCCAGAGACCAGGTACGCAGACCGCTGTTCCACGGAGAAATAAAAGAGAAGACACCCGAGCGTCAGCGAGGAGAAGACGGGAACCAGGGTCGGGTTCCAGATTAGCTGGCTGTAGAAGACGCCCCACGGATTGACTGCAAAGAGCGCAGTCGCCACGAACGCTGCCGTCTTGCCGAACGTCCTGTATGTCGCCCACGCAGACACGGCAACGGCCGCCAGACCTGCCAGCATAGTAAGTACCGCGACCGAAAGGATATCGGGCCAGAGCCACAGCGCAGCCGCGTAGAGGTACTCGATCATCGGCGGGTGCATGATGCCGATAGACGATTTGTTGGCCGCCAGAGGCACGGGGCCGCCATTCACCCATCGCATAGCCGTGTTGAGCAAGAACGCCTGATCGCCCCAGATCCCGGTGGTGTCCAGGTGTCTGACGCGCAGGAAGACCGCCAGGCCCCCTACTAGGCTCGCCAGGATCGCGCCGATGAACCGTTTATGTCGCCGCATAGGAGTATTCAAGGACTTACGGCCGTGCTCTGTGCGCTGCTCGCTGCGGGAGTGGATCGGTGTCACGGTGAGACCGCGAACGGCGATTATACCACGCCCCCTCAAGCTGGAAAGTTGCGTGTATCAGAACCAGATGCTACAATCGACCCAGTCTTTTCCTCTTGTGATTGGAAGGAGTGGCCCATGATTGACTCAATGCATCCGGGCGGTCGCTATTTCGAGGAATTCGAGGTTGGCGACGCGATCGAGACCGCTTCGCGCACGGTCACGGAGAGCGACGTGGTGCAGTTTGCCGGTCTCTCCGGGGACTACAACCGGCTCCACACCGACGCCGAGTATGCCAAGGACACCATGTTCGGCGAACGCATCGCCCACGGTCTGCTCGGGTTGTCGATCGTCAGCGGATTGAGCTCCCGGCTGGGCTTCGCGGAGGACACCGTGGAGGCCTTCACCGCCCTTGACTGGAAGTTCCGCAGCCCCATAAGGCTCGGTGACACGATCCGCGCGCGCCTGGAGGTTACGCGGAAGAAGAAGATGGCCCGTCTGGGAGGCGGATTTGTCGTCTTTGATGTCGTGGTCCTCAACCAGGACGACGAGACCGTACAGAAGGGCAGCTGGACCTTGCTCATCAAGGGGGCCCCATAGCGTCCCGATCGGATCGTCTTCTCACCGTCCCTGCCGTGCCCTGAACGTCGATGCTCGAAGCTCCCGTCCCCGGCTATCTCCATCCGTTCTCCGTGCCGACGCCCTTTCCGGTCGGCCCGGTCAACCTCTACCTGGCCGAGGGGGATCCCTTGACGCTGATCGATACCGGCCCTCGGTACGGACCGACTCGAGAGGCTCTACACAGGCGACTCGACGAGATTGGCTATCCGGCAGCCGACCTTGGCCGCATTCTGTTGACCCATGCCCACGCCGACCACTGCGGCCTGGCCGCGGAGCTGGCCGACGTATCGAGTGCAGAGATATGGACCCACGAGGAAAACGTCCATCGACTATCAAGCGACGCGGCCGCACGACGCATTGCCTTCTACGCTCGGATCATGCGTCGGTCCGGGGTCCCGTTGAACACCATGCTGAAGCTGGCCAGTATGCAGCGCGGACTGCGCCAGTACTCAGAGCCCGTGACACCCGAACACACGCCGGCCGACGGGGACGTCATCGACCTGGGTGGCGAACCGTGGCACGTGCTCCACACACCCGGGCACACGGGAGGCCTGATATGCCTGCATCACGCCGAGCGGCACCTGCTCATCTCCAGCGACCACCTGCTCCGTGACGTCTCCTCCAATCCGATCGTCGACCCGCCGGCTTCTGGTGCCCACGAGCGACCACGTCGTCTCGTCGAGTATCTCGGGCAGCTGCACCGCGTGGCCCAGCTCGACCTGGCGCTGGTGCTGCCCGGCCATGGCCCACCCATCACGGATCATCGTGCCCTTATCCAGAAGCGCCTGGACTTCCATAAGAAGCGCGCCCGGCGCATCCTAGAGGCACTGGACGGAGAACCGCATACCTCGCACCAGATTGCGAAAACCCTCTTTCCCGAACTCGACCCGATCAACACCTTCCTCGCCATCTCCGAGGTTATTGGCCATCTTGAATGGTTGGAAACAAGAGGAGACGTCACGTGTACCGAGCGTGGAGGCGTGGCCCACTGGGTCCGTGCGGCGTGACACCTCCCGCCCTCGCCGACTGGAGTCGACACCTTCAGCCCTTCTCAACAGATAGGGTGGGCTCCGCCGGCCCTTGTGACGGGATGCATCGGTGGGCATCCCCGACCAACGCGTGTGTCCTCATTCTCCGGCTCCAGTGGCTGGAACGTGAAGGCCCCGTATGAAGCGATCACTCGCGGCCCTCTTGACGCTGATGCTAGCCCTGAGCAGTGCCGTCCCCCTGGCCTCCCAGGGTCCCTCCGACGGCCCTTGGTATTGCGCGCTACCCCTTATTGCTGCGTCGTTCTCCAGCGACCCGCCGACCCCCACCGCCACGTTCTCTCTCGATGGGGTGGACCTGGAGTTGAGCACAACCTTTCTCTCTGATCTCGAGTTCTCGACCTCGGACCCGAACACGGCCATACAGGTGGCCACTGCCGTCGAAAGGGATCCTCTCTTCAAGGAGCTTTCGGTAACCGCCGTCGCCTTCGGGATGACGCCGCCCACCGAATCCCTTCCCGTCGCCGCGCCCAACGGCGACGACGCGTACCGTGCACGTCTCAGAGAGTACCGGGACGCCCAGGAAGGTGATCCAACGGATGCTCCACCCATAAACCTGTTCGGAGAGGACGTGATCGGTCTGAGGAGCCGCGTAGACATACACGTCCGTGGTGAGCTCCCCACCCCTGTTGTTATCACCGAATGGGTTGCTGAGGCAGGGAATCGAATCTGGATCGTCAGGGCGAGCCAGGAGCTGACGAGAAGCTCCGTTGTCCGGCCGTCGTCCGCCTATCCGCACGACGTCTTCCCCGATACGGCATTGTGGAGCGATGCTCTCGATCAGCCATCAACCAGCCTTGCAGCGATGGCACACCATCTGCCCCCGACAGACCTTGACGGAAGGGTGCAGGCGAGCTCTGTGGAATCCGATCTCCCCTTCCCCTCCTGGTGGGACGGAGAGTGCGACACCAACAACTTCTATTTGGCCACTGGGACGCAGGCGTACTCTCTGGGAACCGAATACCGCGGCATGCACGCGTGCGGACCCCGCCCGTGGTACGATGGGGGGCCCCAGATCCTAGTGGACTTCGGGGTCGGCGCATGGCAATACGAGTGGCAGTGCCCGGAGTTGAGCAAGCGGTTCCTCTATCTCGCCTACGACATTGCCCCCTATTCCGCCAACGGGAACCAGGTCGTCTGGAATTACTCCGGCGATCTCCTCGAGAAGGTATCCAACTGCACGCCTGGTCGTGCGGCCGTGCCGGACGATGTCCTCAGTTACGGCTCCACGTCGACCTACGGACACACGTCCGTCGTGATCGCCTCCGACGTGGACGGCAACGGAGACGGCACCATCGACGTCATCGAGCAGAATAGCTCCAGTACCGGCCGCAGCCGGATAGCGGTCAACAACTGGTGCGTCGAACCTAGCTACACCGACGTGAGTGGATGGTTGCACGAGCCTGACGAGGATCAGTGGTCAGTCACGTATTATAGCGACGAGCAGCTGACCACCACGTGCCACGAGGCCCGCTATGAGGGGTCGTATCTGTTCGCAAGCTGGGGTGACGGTGCACCTGGTGGCTCGTGTCCTTCCGACCACTTCAGCGCTCGCTTCTCCCGCTGGATAGACCTGGCTGCTGGCGACTACGAGTTCTGGTTGGGCTACGACGACGGCGCCCGCCTCAAGATCGACGGTGAGGTCGTGATCGATGGCTGGGAGGGGGCTGGTCAGTTCTCTGCGTCACGCTATCTCGACGCTGGCTACCACAAGTTGGAGGTTGAGTATCGCGAGAGCGTGGGAGACGCCTACTTGAGCGCTTTCTGGCGGGGACCCGGCTTCTATCTCACGCGCGAGGCTCAAGACACTTCACAATGGTATGCGCAGTACTGGGGCAATCAAGCGCTGGGCGGCGCTCCTGTCATCATGGACAACGAGGGGACCAGCTTCCTGGACCACGACTGGGGTCCTGGTGCGCCGCGGACCATTCTGCCAGCAGATCGCTTCAGCTCCCGCTTCGAGCGGAGCGTCCAATTCGACGCTGGACGCTGGCGCTTTGTCGTCGCTTCCGACGACGGCGTGCGCCTCTGGCTTGACGGCGAGCCCATCCTAGACGAATGGAAAGATCAGGTGGCGCACTTCACGTCTGAGGTCGACCTCACCGAGGGCACCCACGAGTTGAAGCTGGACCACTACGAGAATGGGGGCTATGCCTTCATACGCCTAAGCTGGGAACGCGTCTCCTCGACCGCGACCCTGACCGGTGGCATCACGTCTCCGATCGACAGCACGACCGTCGTGACGTGCCCCCTGACAATTGAGGCCAACGTGGGTCCGACCACGGGCGATGACGATGGCAGCGTCGGTCCTGCGGCGCTCTATGCCGCGTACGATGATGGCTGGCACCACCTGGGGGACGACGACGCGCCGCCATATGAGTGGACGTGGGATTGCTCACCTGTGGACAACCAGGGAGTCTGGCTCTCCCTGCACGCCACAGACACGTCCAGCGACGAGGTCGTCGATCTGGGCGGGCACGTCTACGTCCGGCTTCGCGTCCCCAGATACGCGTACCTCCCCATGGTGATCCAGGGCGACTAGCGGAGTCCAGTGCACAGGTCTGTGCCTGGCTTGTCTTCCAGTGCCCTCTCTTGCCCAGGTCAACTGGGTATCCGTCGCGCGCTGCCCGTCGTGGGCTTCCCGCCCTGAGCCGCCCGTCGCGGGCCACCCGTCGCAGGCAGGCCTTCTAGGGCCGTGCGCTTGCCATCGACAACTTGCTTGCTATAATCCACGCCCATTGCGGAACCTGGACGTGTCGTTTTTCGTCTAGGAATAGGGGGAAGAATCTATGTCTGAAGAGAATCGCCTGGATACAGGGGGAAGCGACCACAACGAGACGCCGCCCCAGGAGTCCGAGGCAGATAACCGGTACGAGCAGATGGCCGACACGCAACCGACGCCAACGGTGTCGTTTGGCGCGTCCGGGGGCACGGACTCGCAAGCCGACGACGTAGGCCCGACCCTTCGCATCGAGCAAGCGACCAGCATGAGAACGTCCGTCTCCAAAGGATCTCCCAATATGGCACCACCGCAACGACCCGGATACCGTCCAC
>CAZQXX010000046.1:0-16505 GCA_964597105.1 uncultured Anaerolineales bacterium | reverse complement strand
CACTCTGGAGGCTGGTCGTGATCTCCAGGCCCACGAAGGAGGCCATCAGAAGCGCAAGAGCCCCTCCCCAGTTCTGTGGCCCGCCTCTGTAGTGACCCAGCTCGATCTGCGGCACGGCCAGCAGGATGAACCCGGAGAGGAGAACCATAAACAAGAGCAGCATCCCAACCAGGCCACCTCTCCCCTCCTGCGTGCCCAGGGCGTTGTTGATGGTCAACAGGATCACCAGCCCAGACGCCCATAGCGAGGGAGGAAGCGCCAGATTGAGGTGGTCGCGAATGAGGGTGCTCACCTGAAGGCCAAATGCCTGTGCCAGCAGAGCACAGAGCCCCAGGCCAGATAAAATCAGAGTCCAACCGGTGAGAAAACCTACGACACCCCCCGCTGTGTCTTGAACCTGGACGTAAGCGCTCCCAGGCCGCGGACTGCCCAGGGCCAGCTCAACGTAACCCGCGAGGTTGACCAGCAGCAAGAGAAGGGCGAGGAGGAGGGCCAAAGGGACCAGCGGACCCGCGGCAGCCATCACGTCTCCCAACAGGACAAACGCGAACGCGATGACCATCACGCCAGCACCGCGCGCCGTGACCTCTCGCAGACTTAGACCCCGGCTGAAGCGGATGTCACTCACATCATCTCCCGTGCTGTTCCCCTATGGAGCGCCGGGCAACCCTCCCTAGATAACGCCCCAGCCGTTCAAGCCAGGTGGTAACCGTCTAGAAGGAAGCAAGAGGGATACCGACGCCGTACTCAAACCCAGACCATCTGGGCAGTCATAGTCAGTGGATCGAAGACGACTCCACGGGGTTGTTGAACCCCGTTCCAGACTCCAGCCATCTCCGGTCAGCAGAATCACATCAGCTGAGCCCGCCCCCCCTGTGCGTATCTGACGGAACCATTGACCGTTGGTCGCAGTCACACACGCTGACGACACCGGAGATCACAAGGGCCAAAACAAGAGCAAGAGCGGCACGCTGACCGCGATCATGAGCACCGTCAGCGGCAGTCCTAACCGCCAGTAATCGGAGAACTCGTAACCACCCGGCTCAAAGACCAGCACGTTCGCCTCGTGGCCAATTGGGGTCAGGAAGGCACACGCGCTGCCGACGGCGACTGCCACCAAGAACAGGTCGATCGAAACCCCCAGCCCACGAGCCACACTGACGGCAATAGACGCCATCAATACGACGGCCGCCGCGTTGTTTACGATGTTTGAGAGCAGCATCGTGATCAGCAAGATCACAACCATGAGGACAGCAGGAGAGACAAAACTCGACGCTTTCAGGATCTGATCGGCGATGAGTTGGTCTCCTCCGGTCCCTTCCATGGCGGCTCCCATAGAGAACATCGCACCAAATAGGACGATGATGGGCCATTCGATGTGTCCGTAGGCCTCACGCAACGATACCACCCCTCCGACGACCATCCCGACCGCCGCCGCCGTCATCGCCACGGGCACGCTTAGAATACCCAGGCTGGCGGTCAACAGCGCTGCCAGAAAGATCCCGACTCCAAGCACGATATGGTGAGATTCCAGGTGGATCTCCCGTTCCGCCAACGGCAGAAGCCCCAAGTTCTCCAGCTTTTCCGACAACGCCCGGTGGTGGCCCTGCACTAACAACACGTCGCCGGGCTCCAGGGAAGTTGCGCCAACCACCCGGCACAAGTCCTCATCACAACGAGAAACGCCCAGCAGATTGACCCCGTAACGCGCACGCAGATCGAGGTCACGGGCCGTCTCCCCTACCATCATCGAATCAGGTGTGACGACCGCCTCTACGGTCTCGACGTCGTCAGCCTGGAGCCGAGACTTCAAGGCTTCCCACACGCCCGCATGCGTATCCGCTTCCTCGGCCTGCTCGTCAAGCGGCTTCGACTCCGCGAGTTCGACGTGAGCCTCCTGAACAAATTCCCTGAGGCCTTCGGTTTCACCACGTACCAGGAGGATATCCTTAGCCAGTATCCTGTCAGTGCCTGCGGGCGATGACAGACGCTCCCCATTTCGCAGGATAGCCGCAACCCACACATCGGCGTCGGTCACCTCTCCTAAGTCACGCAAGCGCGTACCCACCAGATCCGACTCCTCAGGGACCTCGACCTCGGCGAGATAATCTGCCACTGTGAAGCCACCTTCCAGCCCTCTTCCTTCGCGTCGTGGGATGAGGTGCCAACCCGCCAGCGAGATGAATGCGACGCCGACGACGGACACAGCGATGCCCACCGGTGCAAAAGCGAACATCCCGAATCGCTCCCCCACGTACTCAGCACGGAGTCCGGATACGATGAGGTTGGTAGGCATACCAATGAGCGTGATCAAACCGCCCAGGTGGGCGCTGAAGGCCATCGGCAGCAGGTACAGCGAAGGAGAACGACCGTTCCTCCGCGCGATCCGCACAGCCACAGGGATGAAAATGGCCAGTGCCGCAATGTTGTTCATGAAGCCAGAGCTGATGATCACCAAGCCGCACAGCGCTATCAACTGCGGCCCGAGGCGGTCTCCCACCGCCGACATCCGCTTGGCCACTTGATCCACCACTCCGGTATTCTGCAATCCCTGACTGACGACCAGGACTGCCGCAATGGTGATGACCGCAGGGTCACCAAATCCCGCAAACGCCTCCTCGACGGAAATCGTTCCTAGGATTACGAGCAAGAGCATCCCAAGGAGAGCCACCAGGTCATACCGCCATACCTCGAGAGCGAGCATCAGCAGCGTCAGCCCAATGACGGCATAAACGATGCCTTGTTCAAGAGTCAAGAGAGCCTCCTTTTTCGTTGATCTGTCAAGCAAAACAGGATTCTAGCATACTCCGTCACACAAACAACCGCACCAGGGAGCGCTCACGTCTCGCCCTTCTCGTCCTCAAGAAAACTGAGAGAACCTGATCGCTTCTGGCTAGAAATACCCCGGTCCTTCCTGAGCCTCGTCCTCCTCCTCAGACTCTTCTGCCGGTGACAGCTCCTCCACTGGCGCTGGTCCCTCTGTTGCGGTCGCCGCTTCAGCTGGCGCAGGAGCTTCAGCTGGCTCAGACGGCTCTTGTGGCGTAGGCCCGGAGAACAGGAGCTCCGGATCAACCTCCAGCGGGGCCTGCTCTGCCTCCTTGAGATCGATGAGCATCACGCCATCCATCGTCCCCACATCGACCAGAGCCTTCCGAGCCACTGCCTGGGCCTCAGCCACCGGCCCCCTGATGGAGAGGTTGGTCAGACTGAACCCGGTGACGCGCGCTTCCTCATCCAGGGTGACGTCCCCGACCTTGCCGATCTTAGTGCCACCCGAAGTTTCAATCGGCCGGCTTTGAAGGTCAGTCAATCGAAGCCAACCCGGCGGTTCCGGCGCCTCACCCCCTTCATAGACCGCGGTCGCTTTCTTCGTGAGGATCACGTCCATGCCGAAGAGAGCAACGTCCGTCCTCTCAATGAAGAGAGGCGTAGGCCTGAGGAGACCCTCCCGGCCCAGATAGATCCCCACGACAATGGTCAGATCATCGTCGAGATACAAGTCCTTGACTTGGCCTAGCTTGCGGCCGTCGGCGATACTGAAAACAGGACTACCAATTAGACTCTTTCCCAATCGCATCGTGTTTACCTCCTGACCCTCTCAGGTCGCTATGATGTTCCCTTCACGGTGCAACACGCTAGCCGGGCAGTTTCTGGGCTGCCTCTGCCTCCTCTTCCCTGCCCTCCTCCACCGGCCATATTCTCTCCGGATCCTCGATCCGGTCGATGAACAAGACGCCATCACAGTGATCAGTCTCATGCTGCAAGACCCGCGCCAGGAGTCCCTCAGCCTCGAGACGGACGCGTTGACCTTGCTGATCCACGGCTTCGACCACCACGCGACGGTGCCGTTCGACCTCTCCCACCCATCCAGGGATGGAAAGACATCCCTCGATCCCTTCCTCCAGCTCATCGGAGGCCTCAACTATCTCCGGATTGACGAGCACGTACCGCTCCACCTCGCGTGACTCCTGTATCTCTTCGTCGTCCTCAACCGCGACAGGGACCTCTATGACGACCACACGTTCCGGCACGCCAATCTGCACGGCAGCGAGACCGATGCCATTGGCCTCTCGCATCGTCTCGAGCATATCGTCGATGAGCTCCCGTACGCCCTCATCGACTCGGGGCACACGGCGTGAGGGTTCGTGAAGCACAGGTTCATTCGAAAATACAATCTCTCGGACAGACATTCCTCGTTCCTTAGCTAGATGATGAAGCGTCAGACCCGTCCGTACGCGCTTGAGACCCAGGGAGCACCGGACCGTCTCGTTGTTCTGCTTCTGGATGACGCATCTGATCGTACACCGTGAACCAATCAAGCAACTCGTCCCTACGCCGCTCGGCTTCCTGCTGCCGTTGCCGCTCCTCGAAGCTCGCCATACGACGGAAGATCTCAGCCTGCACCTCTTGCGGGTTCTTGACGTGGTCGAAGGTAAAAGCGCCAGCCCCCGCCGTCTCGATGGTCACCGAGCCGTAGCCCAGCAAGCGTCCGATCACGCTCGGCACCCTCAGGTTGACGTTCTGGATCATCCCCAGGCTGGCCTCCCGTCGCTCCTCGCGCAAGCCAAAGGGCAACCGCTCCACGTCGACGATGCGGGACGGTGTCACCTGATAGACCTCGTTCTGCCAGTCCTCGAAGACCCAGAGCCACCAGGGCACGAGAAACAGCAGCACGATCCCATAGCTGGTCATTATCGACACTCGATCGCTTCCTTCTTTCCCCAACAGCACGGCGGCAATGACCGTCGCCACGACAATCAGACCGGTCGGAAGCGCTATCGGCCTCAGCAGGGCCACCCAGTGCTTCCGCCAGATGATGGTGTCCCCCTCTTCCTCGCGCATAGCGGGGAAGAAATAGCGGACCGCCTGGACGGGAACGAGCATCCACGCTGGCAATCCAGACTCACGGTCCTCATCAGAAGGGCTCTCCTCCTCATAGACGTCCGGAGCGTCTTCCTCAAGAGGCCTTTGGCCAAATCGATGATGGAGAGCGTCCTGGATCGCGGCGCGTTCCTGAGCCCGAGTCCGCGCCTTGACCCGCTCTCTCTGCTCAAGAATCATCTGCTGCATACGTGCGGGATCGGAAATCTGCCGAAACACAACGCGTCCGCTCGGCTCTCCGGCAGTTTGGATCTCCAGATCTCCGAAATCGAACATCTGAGCCAGGACGCCCTGTTGCTTCACCTGGACGCTTTGGACGTTGACCAAGGGAGCGCCGACGCGTGACTGCCGGATGAGATAGACGTGCTCGTCGTGCATCACCCGTCTATTCGTCAGAATGTAATTGTCGTTGAAGTGATCGACGACCTGGTAGAGGGCGAACAGCGACGGAGCGGCGGCAAGAAGGCCACCGATACCCAGCCCGAGGATTGACGTGCTTCCGACAGCGAAATAAGCGCCAAGCACGAGCAACAGCAGGGCCCCAGGCAGGATGAGATCGCGCAGCAGAATCACGTTATGCTTGTGAACGACAAAGACGATAGCTTCGTCTGGCTCCTGCCAGTCGAAGCGCTGGGCCCGGCGCCTTCTCTCGATCTGGGGATCTACCTGGAGATCATCAAGCAGCCAGGGGCGATCGTCCAGAAGCTGATCGAAATCCTCCTTATCGATCGTCAGGAGCACGGCATCTTCGATCACCTCAACGGTCGCGTCGTGAGGTTCGCCCAGCAGGAGAGAGCTCTCTCCAAAGGAATCGCCAGGTCCGAACCGACCGATCTCGCGCTCAATTCCGTCCGGTTCGACATACAATGCACGAAGCTCACCCTCCTGGATGAGATACCATCGACGCCCTGGCTTCCCCTGGCGGCAGACGACCTCCCCTCTCGGATAGGTCACCCCACCCGTGAGCTCCGCGACCGCAAGGAGGTCATCCCCGTCCAGCGCACCAAAGAGCTCAACTTGTCTGAGTCTGTTGACCGTATTCGCGATCATGTCAACTCCCCCTGCACCTGAGATTGTAGCACATTCTCATTCTGTAGGAAAGAGCATCAACTCCAGACAGGAGCCCGCTACTCAGAAGTCAGGTCCCAGGTACCGAGTGAGACCACGGGATCGAGCCGTCGACCGAGAGGGGGAAGGCTCCTCTGGGTGAAATGGTCGTACACCGAGAAGGAACCAGTCACTGGCACAGCAGAAGCATCAGGAGGGATAACCATCCGGTGCGGGGCGAGAACGTCTGAACCCCGAATCCACTTCAGCGTAGGGATAGCACCCAGTGCGGGCACGGTGTCGTGAGCGGCCTGCCAGGCCCAGGCGCCTTCGCCCGTCACGCCCGTGAGCGCTGCAGAGACAATGTAATCTCGCTCCAGAGGTCGCTGGCTGCGAAAGCGCAGTCGAAGTGTCGTCTCCGTTCCGGGTTCCAACTCTCCCGTTGGAGGATCAAACCCTGTCAGGACCATCGCGTCGCCAGTGGGGATGTACCGCTGTGCGGGCCCAACTGAAGGAAGAACGGCCAACCCTCGGAGCAGGAAGAGTCGCTGAGGTGTCCCATCCTCTCCAAACAAAGCAAGATGGGTCGAACCGCCGGGGTGGTCAGTGGCCGTGGTGGCGTACTCACCCCTCTCGAGAGGAGGAACGCTACCTCTGGTCGAAGCGTCACCATCTTTACTCGTCAACTGGAAATCCGTTGACCGCCCGGGCCCCGCCCAATGGAGATAAGCCCGGACCTGCCCTTCCAAGCCGACATCGTAATCGACGCCGATTAACGTGGGACTGCCTGAAGATCGCAAGAGGCGCGGGTGTTCCGTCACGGGGCGTGTCGTGGACGGCTGGAGATCGACGGTGTCGAGTCGCACGGCGTCGCTCCCGTCCGGCGTCGGGAGGCGCCCGCGAGATGAGTACGCACCGATTACGAGCGTGTATTCTCCAGGCGCAGCGTGAAGAAATGGGTAGACGGTAAAGCGATCGAGGACCACCTCGCCTGACGTAATTGTCCCCGCAGCATGGCGGGGATCCTCTACCGCGCTCCACAGCTCCCCATCTGGCCCAATCAGTTGGGCGAAGAGAGCAACGTCGCCCATCGGGGCGGAAACGGGCGACCATGCCAGAATCATCGTCAGGGGCTCCGCTGGACGGGCGTTCTTCCTCTCCAGGCGATAGCCCAGCAGCTTGACCCGCTCACCTAGTGTGACGTCGAGCGGGGTCATGTCCGCGGGCATGTCGGTCCTCGGCGTCTCGCGCACCAGAAAAGCCTCCCCCAAGGGCTCGAAGGTGAAGGGCAGGTCCCCGTACCCATGCTTGAAGTACCGTACCACGACGACGGGTCGTCGTTCAACGTGCTCCTCGATACGGCGAACCCAGGTGCGCTCCAGGGGTTCTCCTCGCGGGGCGACATATTCGATTGCCACGTCTGGGCGGACTCCCTCGATCTGCTTCAGGTAGCGCAGTGGGCTGTACCAGTGCCAGTTGGAGAGAATGATGGCGTTCTCTGGGGCACCACTCAACACAGTCTCCGCATACTGACGGGCATCGCGACTCCGAGCGAGATCGAGGTAGCTGGGCAGGTGAGCGAGAAGATTCGCAGCACCCCCGATGAGAAGAACGGCAAGCCAGGCGCGAAGGATGAAGGAACTGACAGACCCCCAGCGTCTGAGGGATAACCTCGACCTGTCTGGGTCAGCTTCAAGCGCTCCCAGTGCTCGGAAAGGCATGGCGACCAGCAGGGCGAGGGAGACGTAAGCCGGCATCTCGTATTCCACAGTCTGAGGCGCGTCGTAAGCCAGGGTGACCGCGGTATGAACCAGAAAGCTGCCGATCAAAAGGAGTGCTAACTTACGATCGCGCCACAGGAGAAAAAGCCCACCCAGAAGCATACCAAAGAGAAGCACGCCGTTGAACTGAAAACGGAACAACGTGGGCACCAACACCAAGCGGTCAAGAGGGTTGAGCGCAAACATATCCCCACGGAAACCGCGAGCCATCACGTGATCCAGAAACCCCGACAACGTGGACAGCTCCGGCGCTCCGCGCCAAGGAAGGTAGATCAACACCAGGAACCCGACGAGGAACGCGACAACAGGCTTGAGCCAGCGGCGGGGCTGACGGAGCAACGCGGGATCGACGAGAACCAGGTATAGCACGAACACGACGGCCGGGAACGCGAGAGAGGGATGATGAGTGAGCCCCAGGGAGAGCCCCAGAGAGAACGTGATCAGGTAACCATCTCTGCACGAGTAGGTTGTGTGCTCAGAGCTGCCTGAGCCCTGAGACCTAATCGGGGCAGCGTGTCCCACCAACGCATAGAAGCCAAGCACCGTGAAGAACGCCGTGAGAGGACGAACACTTGCCGCGGTCGCGGCGGCCCAAAAAGTCGTGGCGGAGCCGAGCGTTAGGGTGGCCGCAACGCCACCCAGGATGGAACCCGTGAGCTTCTGAGCAGTGGAGAACACAAGGCCAAGAGCGGCTGCGGCCGTAACCGCCGAGAGCAGATTCACGCGCCATGCGGGAGTCGGGCCGATCGGGAGATGGGTGAAAACCCACCCCAGCATAGTATGGAGCGGATAGCCGGGAGGGTGCGCCACGCCGGCGGTCTTTGCCACCAATTGGAACTCGCCGGCGTCCGCCGGAAGCACGTCTGGGAGGAGAGTCACCCCATAGAGACACAAGAAAACAAAAAAGACCGTCAGAGGCACAATCAGAGACGACCAATGCCGCTTGGCGGATCTGCTCACTTCGCCTCGAAGCTTCCTCATCTGTGACGATCTGTCAACTCAGCACGTCGCGATAGATCCGGAGCGTGGCCCGTGCAGTCCGGTCCCAGGAAAACCGAGCGGCCCGATCCAGCGCCCGGAGACTCATCTCTCTACGAAAGGCCTCGTCACTCGCGAACCGGATCAGCGCATCAGCCATTCCTTCCGCATCGTCGGGTGATAGAAGCACGCCGGCGTCGCCAACCACCTCGGGAAGTGACGCGACGTCGCTGCCGACCACGGGCGTGCCACAAGCCAACGCTTCCAGCGGCGGTAGGCCGAATCCTTCGTAGAGGCTGGGGAAAATGAAGGCAACGGCACCTCGATAGAGAGCGGGCTTATCGGCCTCCTCCACAAAACCGCAGAATCGCACGAAGCGCTCATCGACCCCCTCTTCCCGCATCAGGCGGCGCGGGTCGGGCGTGAACGGCGTATCTCGCTCGGGCAACCTTCCAGCGATGACCAGGGGACAGGACTCCCCAAGCGCCGATTGAGCCCGGCGATACGCCGCCAGCACCGTGGCGAGGTTCTTGCGCACGTCGAAGCCGCCTAGATAGAGGGCGTAACGGTCCGGCACACCGTAGCCAGCGCGCGTGAACTCGTCATCGGGAGAGGATTCGGGTCGGTACCGGGCATCTACGCCAAGAGGCACCGTATGCACCCGGTCCGGTACGAGTCCCATCTGCTCCAGGATATCCTGCCGGGAGGCTTCAGAGTCGGTCAGCACGCGCGACGCTCGACGTAGACCAGCGCTGACCAGAGCAGTATAGAGCCGCTGCAGCGGCCCGCCTCGGTAACGTGGAAGCATCAACGGGATGATGTCGTGGACGGTGACGACAACCGGGACCGCCGAGTGAAGCGGAGGCGCCCAGTAGGGAACGTGAGCAACGTCGACCTCCAGATGGGCACAAGCACGAGGGAAGACAAGTTGCTCGAAGCGGACCTTACCTATGTCTGAACGGGAGCACGCTGCCAGGTGGACGGTGCAGGACGTCGGCAAGGCGGCCTGCCCGCTCTCTCGTCCTTGCATAACGCAATTGGGGATAACAAGACTGACGTCAAGCCCTTCATCAAGGGCATCCAAGCCCTCGACCAGTTGCCGCGTGTACTGCCCGCTCCCCGTGAACGGCTGGTCCCAGAACCAGCCGTTGATTGCAGCCTGCATCAGTCCTCATACCCGTGCGGATGGGTACGGTGCCACTCCCACGCGTGCGCCACGATCGTCTCCAGATCCGGATACTGGGGCTCCCATCTCAGCTCTGCCCGAATCTTCTCACTGCTGGCAATCAAAACCGGCGGATCCCCAGGCCGCCTTTCGCCGATCTCTGCCAGGATTGGATGCCCGGTCACCCGGCGGCAGGTCTCGATCACCTCTCTGACCGTGAACCCGCGGCCGTTGCCCAGGTTGTAGATCCGGCTCCCTCGGTCCAGAGCCTTCAAGGCCAGAATGTGGGCTCTCGCCAGATCCGCTACGTGGATATAATCCCGCACGCAGGTGCCGTCGCGGGTCGGATAGTCGTCGCCGAAGATGACGATCTTATCCCGCTGCCCAAGCGCCACCTGGAGTGTGATCGGGATCAGATGGGTCTCCGGGTCATGATCCTCACCACGCTCACCGGTGGGAGACGCACCAGCGGCGTTGAAGTACCTCAGAGCTGCATAGTGGAAGTCATGGATCTGATCCAACCAGTGCAGGATCCGCTCCAAGATGTGTTTCGACTCGCCGTACGGACTGCCGGGGACGATCTGCTCGTCTTCGTCGATAGGAATCTCCTCCGGGTCGTCGAAGAGGTTAGCTGTCGATGAGAGGATGAAGCGACGGACGCCGTGATCCACGGCCTCATGGAGCAAGTTCAATCCGTTGGTGACGTTCTCACCCAGATACATAAATGGGTGCTCCATCGACTCTCCCACAAGCGTGTACGAAGCGAAGTGCATCACCGCGTCAATCTGGTGATCCTCAAAGAGCGCTCGAACAGCAGGCCGGTCAGCCAGATCCCCTTTGACGAACTGGGCGTCGGGGTGCACGGCAGCTCGATGACCGGCAGACAGGTTGTCGAAGACTACTACCCTCTGACCTTGCTTAACTAACTCCTCCGTGACGATACTCCCGATATACCCAGCGCCGCCAGTGACCAAGATGTTCATTAGCGTGTCTCCTGTGTGGCTGGAACGTCCATAGACTGAGACTCTCCTGGGTCGCAGGGCAAACCTTCTTCAGGCTCCACCGCTGGTCCACCCAGGTACCAATCGACGATATTGACACTATCCTTGTACCCGCGCTCCCGAAAAGACCGCATCGCAGATCTGGGGAAGTGACGAAAGACCTGCCTCTCCATCTGCTCCGGGGACTGGACGACGGCTTCTATGTCCGCTGCCCGGACGCCCATACGTTCTGCGAGAACGGCCGCCGTCTCCATCGTCTGACCAGGAGCGAGCTGCTCAATCAGCCAATCACGCCATGTTCGCAGATGCTCATCCTCGACGAAAGGCAGCCAGTTATCAGGTTCCGCCTGTTGCAGATCCTGCACCACCGTCCCTTCAAGTCTCGCTTGATCATAGCCATCGAGCCAGGTCCGTAGCACGTTGTGGAGGAACAGGCGGTCCCTCAGCAGCCCCCAGTCCCGAAGGAAGTGCCGTCGAAACACCTCCTCCAGCCACAGTTCATCCAGCCAGAGATGAGCGACGTAGCCAGCCACGAAGGCCGCCCGGGACGACGACAGCCTGCCGGCACAGGCAAGCTTGGGATGAGCGTCGAACAGAGCGCGGTACGCTCGCCTATCACACGTGCGGGGAATTGTATAGAAGTGAGAGACCTCACGCTTCTGACCGCTGATGGTCTTCACATCAGGGGCCGTGTGCCCAAGCAAGAAGGGGCCGTGCTGGCCCTCAAGTAACCGTCGAGCAGCAGGGGACAGATCATCCCGACGGAGCATCTCCTGAGCCAAGGCTAGGTGCGTAGCTGGCGTGGGCATTATGGCGGGCATTGTACATCGGATGGCATATGCTGACCAGCCTTGGAACGCCGGGAGCCTGACCGCCAACTATCGAAGGGTCTGAGACTTATCCGGCTGCGAGAGCTGGCGGCGAGCGCCGAATGCAGCCTGCGCGGTTTCGAGGTATAATCGATATGTGCAGGCTCCGGAGCACGCGGTCCGGTTACCCCGCGATCTACTCAGAATACGGAGGAGAAGAATGACAACGAAAGCGCAAGTGACCTGGGTCGGACCGGGATTGCGTCTCGTCGGTGAGGCCGACGGACCCGCCATCGTCCTCGACCACATCTTGCCGGACGAAGATCGGGAAGAGACCGGGCCCCGTCCGGTAAGATTGCTGCTTATGGGACTCTGCGGCTGCACCGGCATGGACGTCATCTCCATCATGCAGAAGAAGCGTCAGCCCTTCACCGGCTTGAAGGTGAAGGCGACCGCAGAGCGTGCCGAAGAGCATCCCAAGGTCTACACGGAGATCCACCTGGAGTTTGTGGTCACGGGAAAGGGCGTGGATCCCCAGGCAGTAGAGCGATCCATCGAGCTCTCCCAGACGAAGTACTGTCCCGCTTCGGCGATGCTCAGCAAAGCGGTAGAGATCACCACGTCCTATCGGATCGTAGAAGAATGAACCAGAAGACTTCAGAAGAGCGGATCGCCGAGCTCGAGAGACAGATTGCCGATCTGGAAGCTCGTCTCCCCCAACACTCAATCCCGCCGGCGATGCTGATCCAGCTGGAGGAGCTTGAGGAGACGTTGGAGAGAGTGCGCTCCCAGGCGGCAGAGGAGAATGAACGGTGACGATCGGATCCTTCGAAGGACAGACCCCCCGCATCGGCACGGGGACCTACGTGCACCCCTCTGCAGACGTCTTCGGGAACGTAACCATTGGAGACAGCTGCTGGATCGGGCCAGGTGCTCGCATTCGCGGTGACTACGGAACGATTGTCATCGGTGATTTCTGCAGCGTAGAGGATAACTGCGTGATACACGTCCGGCCTGGCGAGCAGACGACGATCGGAAACTGGGTCACCATCGGTCATGCAGCCGTGATCCATAATGTGAGGGTCATCCACGACTACGTGATCGTGGGCATGGGCGCGGTCGTATCCGACTGGACCGTGGTTGGCGAATGGAGCGTTGTCGGGGAGGGCGCCGTCGTCCGTCAGGGACAGGAGATTCCCTCCGAGCACATTGCCGTGGGGGTGCCAGCTCACGTGTTGGACAAGGAAGTGAGCGACGAGTACAAAGCTCAGTGGACCCACTTCAAGCAGACGTACGTGGACCTGGCGCGACGGTACCATGATGGCTACACCGAGGAGCCTCCTGCGTGAGGCTCGGGGCTCACGAATCGATCGCCGGAGGCATCCATAAGGCCTTCGATCGCGCCCAGTCCGTCGGCTGCGACGCCGTCCAGATATTCGTGAGGCCCAACCGCTCCTGGGCGGTACCACCACTTACCGACGATGATGTGGCCCTCTTCCGGGCCAGGGCAGCGGAGACGGGAATCCGCCCGGTCGTGGCTCACTCATCCTACCTGCTCAACCTGGCCTCGCCAAAAGAGAATCTATGGCAGCGGTCGATTGACACGCTGATCATCGAGCTGGAACGATGCGAGACCCTCGGTGTTCCGTGGCTGGTGCTTCACCCCGGAGCCCATGTGGGTACGGGGGAGGAGACCGGACTCGCTCGAATGGCGCAGGCACTGGGGGACGTCCGTACGGCTACTGAGGGCTTTCGCTCGGCGATCTTGCTGGAGAACGCCGCGGGGCAGGGAACCCGGCTTGGTTATCGTTTCGAGCACTTAGGCTGGCTGCTCGACCACACAGCCGGGGGTGAGCGGCTGGGCATCTGCCTCGATACGTGCCACATGTTCGCTGCTGGATACGACCTCCGTACGACGGGTGGATATGCCGCCACGATGGAGGCCTTTGAACGGACAATTGGTCTTGAGCGCCTGAAGGCCGTTCACCTGAATGACAGCAAGGGTGAAGTGGGTAGCCGGAGGGACCGGCACGAGCATATTGGCAAAGGCACGATTGGTCTGGTCGGTTTCCGCCGCTTGCTGAACGATCCCAGGATGATGGGACTGCCTGGTCTGTTGGAGACACCGAAAGGTGTCGACCTGCAGGAAGACCGAGAGAATCTAGCTGTACTGAGAAGTCTGCGAGAAAACTGACAGGGACTATGAAGGTTAGAACGCCTGTCTGAGGTCCATCCCAGTGATGCAACTCTGAATAGAGAGATATGATGAAACGACTGTTACGCGATAATTGGCTCGTGATCCTGGTAGTCACCGCCATGGCTGCGGGATACATCTTCCTGCGTACGCCCGGCGACGACCTGGATTCGACGGCCGAGTTCGACGCTCTGACAACCGACGGAACGCCCACACTGGTTGAGTTCTATTCGAACACCTGAAGCGCCTGCCTGCTGGCAAAGCCCGTCGTGGACGGGATCGAGCGGGAGCTGGAAGGGGACGCCAAGATGCTGCGTCTCAGTGTGACGAATGACGTGGGCAGGAGTCTGGCCATGCGCTACAACGTGCGCGGAGTGCCGACCCTTGTACTGCTGGATGGGAGTGGGAACGTCGTGCTGAAGCAAGTTGGATCCCCACAACGAGAGGAGATCATCGGGGCGGTGGAGCGGCTGACAGATTAGGCATTCCAGCCTGAAGGTACGTATTCTCTCTGCGGTCAGACGCGGGATCCACGGAACCTCGCTCGACAGAACCTTTCTATGCGCTACGTTCGGGGGTGACTATCTGTTCCCCGTCCCATTCTCCCCTTTTTATCTCAATCTGGGCTCCGGTAGCAGAGACGAGGTCCTTCACCTTCGCCGCGAACACCACGCGATCTCCGGTCGTGTAGAACACGTGCCGGCGCCGACGATGGCGCCAGGTGCTACCACGCATCCCAGCTAGAACGCGGCCTGTCTGGCGGGCGACGGCCGGCGCCGGGTCGATTATCGAGACGCCCTCCCCTACGATTCGCTCGATGGTGGGTCTCAGAAAGGGATAGTGAGTGCAACCAAGCACGAGCTGATCGACCCCTGCCTCGATCAGCGGCAATAGGTAGGTACGCAGAAGAGCTTCAGTCTCGGATGTCTCAGGGGCACCTGTCTCCACCATATTGACCAGACCCGGACAAACCTGAGTGAGCACCTCTGTATCGCCCGCGTATCGGTCCAACAGGCTCGCGAAGAGCTCTCCCTGGAACGTCGCCTCTGTCGCGAGCACGCCCACGACACCGCTGTGTGTCCTCTCAACAGCCGGCTTCACCGCTGGTTCCATCCCTACGAACGGAACCTCTGGAAAGGTACGCCGGAGATGATGCAGCGCAGCGGCGGAGGCGGTATTACACGCAACAACGATCACCCTCGCCCCTTGATCCAAGAGGAAGCGCGAGATTGCTTCGGAGAACTGTCGCACCTCGCCAAGTGATCGGCTCCCGTAAGGCACGTGAGCCTGGTCAGCCAGATAGAGCGTATTTTCGCCGGGAAGCTGACGCACGATTTCGCGCCAGACGGTCAATCCACCAACCCCCGAGTCGAAGACCCCGATCATGCCGTCATCCGGCCCGCGCGCCCCCACCGCGGCGCATCATCAGATAGACGCCCAGGAGAACGGCCGTCCCCTGCAAAATGCCTATGATGGCCAGGGGCCGTCTGTAGATCTCCACCCCGGCGGGCGACGCGGTCGCTCCGCGTGATGGGGCGAGATCCACTTGAGTAGGCTGAGGAGATGGCAAAGGAGTCCAGGTAGGAAAAGGCGTCGCAGCCGAAGCCTGGGAGGAGGGGCTGAGTGTCGGCACCGGGGTCGAAGGGACATTATCGCTACCCCCCGGGGCCGGCGGGACTCCAGTCGGCGTCATCTCAGGTACAGGGCTGATCGTGGTCTCGGATGTAGGAGTGATCGGAACGACAGTCGCGGTGATCGGCGTTCCCTGGTCCAGGAATATGTTGTCGGCTGATGCAGCAGTTCGCCCAGCCGCATCCCGAAACTCCACATACACCGTATGGTCACCCGCCGAATCAGGCATCATCCACGACACCAATGGCGCCCAAGCCTGCCAGGCCAGTCCCTCGAATGCTGGCTCATCACTGATCCGAATCTCGATCGCCTCGCCCATGTAACTCGTTCCCCTTCCTTCAGGGCGAGCGCGCTCGTTCGTCAATCGAACCGCGACCTCGCGATTCTCGGTGGTATCGGCCCCATCGTTAATGAAGATAGGCAATACGTTCGGCCGAGCCCCGAAAACGAGTACGTAGATGCCCCGGTCATCGGTATCAGTGGCAAACCCGAGGCCGATCTCTCGATAGGTATCGTTAAGCAGGTTGCCCCGGTCGATCGGATCATCCAGGAGCGAGGCCAACGCGTCTCCCGGACCTCCACGTCCGGACCAGACGATCTCGCCCACGATCAACCCGTCGTCCTCTGTCCACGCTGCGTAGCCCGCGTCGCTAACGCGCTCCTGCTCATTGGTGCCATCGGAACCCAGGTGGACATCATCAGGATCGGCAAATCCGTTGGCAGCCACATCGTCGGCGTGGCGTTGCGCCGCGTCGGTCAGCAAACGCGATTCACGGTACGGATCCAGGCCCTCCGCGAGACGAACCTCGTTTAGCAGATCCAGCAGGACAGCAGTAGGTGCCTCCTGGGCCGGGGTGCTCGCGACCACAGAGCCCGCGATAGTCAAAAGGAGCATTGACACGATACAGGCGACAAAGACAACAATCTGCAGGGGATAGCGCATAAATCAGATTGTAGCACACGATATTGAGGATGCAAGAGAGGACGTGGCGGCCGCTCTGTGGCAGGTGAGCGCTC
>CAZQXX010000045.1:12770-16788 GCA_964597105.1 uncultured Anaerolineales bacterium | reverse complement strand
ATCTATCATCTCTGGGTGACAAGGGTAACGCACCGCTTCGAATGGACTCGAGTGCTTATAAGCAATAGCTTCAGCGTGCCCCTCGACAGCCTGATCTTCAGTTGGGGAGCGTTTGGTGGGCGGTACGCAACCGCGACCGTATGGTCGATCTTCCTCTCCAACGTCATGTTGAAGGGTGCTGTGACAATCATCAGTCTACCCGCCATCTACTTGGTACCCGGGACTCCTCAGCGTGAGCGCGCTGAATGAAACCGATGCACCACCCTCGCGTTTCCTATCCGCCAGCATCACGAGCCCTATCTAGATCCGTCTACTATGTCAGATAACACAAATCGCCAATTCGATGATCCGTACGCCGTTCCCGAAGGGCACAAGTCCGGCTTTGTCGCGGTGATCGGCCGACCTAACGTCGGCAAGTCTACCCTGATGAACTCCTACGTGGGCGAGAAAGTGGCCATCGTCTCGTCGAAGCCTCAGACAACGCGTAGCCGGATCCTGGGCATCCTCACCCAAGACGACTTCCAAATCGTCTTCGTGGATACACCTGGAATCCATCGTCCTCTCCACAAGCTGGGCAAGATCATGGTCGACACCGCCACCGACGTCATTCCAGACGCCGATGTCGTGCTATTTGTGGTCGACGTGTCCGTGCCTCCACAGAAAGAGGATCAGATGATCGCAGACATCCTTGAGCAACGGACCGATTCGCCGATCATCCTGGTGCTCAACAAGATGGATCTTCTCTCACCGGAAGACGTCAACCCTCACACGGAGTCCTACTGGGAACTCGCCCCCTTCCACGATGCCTGGATGATGACCGTCGCTACCGAAGGCGGAAACCTGGGCAAGTTGCTGGAGGAGATCGTGACCAGGCTCCCGGAGGGCCCTCGATACTATCCTAGAGAGTATATCACAGACCAGACGGAGCGTGAGATCGTCGCTGAGTTGATCCGCGAGCAGATACTCTGCCATACCTACTACGAAGTCCCTCACTCTGTGGCAGTCGCCGTGGAGGAGTTCAAGGAGCGAGACCAGAACGTCACGTACATCGCAGCGAGCGTCTTTGTGGAGAAGGAATCGCAGAAGGGAATCATCATCGGACGGAGAGGCCGCATGATCCGCCAGATTGGTTCAAATGCCCGCCAGGCCATCGAACGACTGGTCGGCGGCAGTGTCTATCTTGATCTGTGGGTAAAGGTTCGCAAAGGGTGGCGAGAGGACGAGCGAGAGCTGCGGCGTCTGGGATTCGAGAGCTCATAGGTCCTCCAAACTACTCCTGCAGCAGAACCCAGTGCGAGTGCCTTCCGGGTTGACTCCTCGGAGCGTCTTCCAGTCGACACGGAATCCAGGATTCACAACACTCCCAACCTCGCGCCCCGTCCAAGCCCACCGGTCCTCCCATCCGCTTCTGATACGCACAATATCCGAAATCCATGAATTGTGTAGCATGTCCTGGACACCACACAGACGGAGCTTGAACTCCATGATTGTTTGTGGTATAGTGGCTTCACACATTCTTCGTGGAAATGCTCGGACCGGTGGGGAGTAATGCGACAATGAAACGATCTCACCTGCTATTTCTGACCGCAGCGGCAAGCCTCACTCTAGTTCTGGGCATCGTCATCTCCAGCCTGCCTGAGCGATCGCACCCTGTGTTGGCCGCACCGCATCCTAGTCACGATCCGTTCGACGAGCTCCTGGGACAAAGCTTCTCCGCCTTGTACCAGGTAGACGAGGTCAGCTGCACTCTCACGACTACTACCACTGACAGCCTGAACAACGTAAACGCGTGCCCTCTCGGTCAGGACCCGGAGACTTGTGCCGACAGAGCGGTCACGTTGGCTGATTACAACAATCTAGCGTTGGTTGCCGATGGGACTCCAGGCGACGAGATACCCGCTCACACGGACTGGTTCCGGCTCGACAATGCCCAGGTCGGTGGCCTCTATACCATGGAGGCGCTTCCAGACAGGACGACCAACTACAACCTCGGGATTTTCGTCTACGACTTGGAACTCAACCTAGTCTTGAGCGACGCCAATCCCCAAGACAAGAACCGGGCGCAGGTTGTCCTCCTGGCAGCGAACCAGGGTCCCTACTTCTTCCAGGTCACCCAGATCAGCGCGTTCTGTCAGGGCGGGACCTATCGCGTCGACACCTCTTTCACGGGCGCGACCCCCACTCCCACAGAAGGACCTGCCACCCCGTCCCCCACGCCACCGCCAGCCCGCGCAAGTGCTGACGAGTGTGAGCCAAACGGCAGTCTTGAAGACGCCTGCGTGATTCCTGTCAATGCGGACCGAACCTTCAATTTCGTGCCGCCGTTTGGCGAGGGCCCTGACAACGACTTCTACAAGGTCTGGGTCAAGCCAAACTTGCACTATAGGTGCCAAACCTCCGATCTCGCGCCAGGTGTGGATCCGAATATGATTGTGTTCACAGGCCCGTCCTGGGATGCCGCCATTGGAGGCAACGACGATATCGAGCCCTGCAACTTCAACAGCGCCTTCACCTACTTCTCTAACTACTCAGGCTGGCTCTATCTCCTGATTGGGACAGGCGATCGCACGCCCAGTGACATATTCGACAGCAACTACACACTGCGCTGCGACAAGAGCACCACACCTTTCTTAGCCACCAGCACGCCCCCACCAACGGTGGAACGAGATCCTTCAGGGAAACTGCCGTCGCCGGTCCCGACTGCGACCGCCACACCCACTCCCACCGAACCGGAATCGCCAGTCGCGACACCGAGCTCGGCGGCCCAGTCGCTGTCTGTGCGACGTCTGGCAGCCTCCACGGCCGCAACGCCTCACCCACGTTTTGTACCCGTCAGCCTCCTCGTCTACTATGACGCCAACGGCGACGGTCAGCGGGGCGCTGGCGAGGGCATCGCAGGTGTTTCGGCGAGAGCATACGAGGCCGAAACCAATGAGCTGCTAGCTCAGGATTACACCGACGCCCAGGGCAATCTGACGTTCAGTGTCTCGGCGCGGGGGGCGATACGGCTGGACGTCCCCTTCCTGAGTCTGAGCCATCTGGTTGTGGGTGACGAGGCCACGCTTCAAGTGCGGATTCCCCCCCAGCCAGGCATCGGAGGAGCTCCCTGACCTATGAATGATCCTGCCTTATCACCAGAGAGAACCCAAAGCCCCGATCCGGAGCACCGCCAGAAGCTCATCCTCTCCATCGTCGGAGCATCCGTGCTGCTGTTTGCCGCTGTCGCTATCATCGTTTTCCTTGGACTGACAGGGCCGAGTCGAGGCAATGCGGAAGGCCCCACATCCGTCAGCGAGGCAGAAGAGACTTCGACTCCCTCGACCTCTCCGTTGTCGACGTGCGAGACTGTTATCAGAAGCGGGAACGTCGAGGTCAACATAGCGCTCCCCGTTTCCACCACGGTCAGAGATACGCAATTCCGCGTGGAGCCGATTGTCTCTCGAGGTAGTGCGTGGAGCTACCCTTCGGACCGATCCGATGTAGCGCTCTGGATTTGTGGCACTGTGGTCAACTACGTGATCGGTCTGGAGCCCACGCCCGAAACCGAGGCATTGATCACAAGTCTGACTCTGGGGGACAGAATCGAACTCCAGCTCGCGAATGGCACAGTCTTGCCGTTTCGCTTTGCCGGGCGTCGAGAGGTATCGGCGGGAGACCAAGATGTTCTGGACCAACGAAGACCTCGACTAACCCTGCTATTAGGAAACGGGGACGTTTGGCAAGTCGCTGTGGCGGATTACGTCGCGGATGAGGAACCTACGAGGATCATCTCCTCCGAGCCATCCGCTTCGCTTGGTCAACCAGTGCGCGTCGGAGATGTGTTAGTGACAGTCCATCGAGGCCATACCGAGCGAAGTGATGACCTTCCATCAGGCGTTATGTATTACCTGGTGGAGTTCTCAGCAGAGAACGCCGGAGAAGCCCCACTACCGGTGGGCACGTTTTCTATGAAGCTGCAAGACAGCTCCGGGAACGTGTATCTGGCCTCCCCGTCAGCAAGTAGCGCAGGGGAGCACGG
>CAZQXX010000045.1:0-12670 GCA_964597105.1 uncultured Anaerolineales bacterium | reverse complement strand
TCCTCCCGCAGCTGGGCGACCAGCGCGTTCAGCGTCGGGTACGTCCTCTCGTCCCGTAACCGAGCGACAAAATCGAGTCTCAAGACCCGATCGTACAGATCACGGTCGAAGTCGAGCAGATGGGCTTCGACCGTCAGACCCTGCACGTTGTCAGCGAACGTTGGCCGAGTCCCGATGTTCGTCGCCGCGGCGAACCTGCCCCACCGCTCAGTGTGCGCCCAACAAGCGTAAACGCCACTTGCGGGAACCAATCGATTTGGAGGGGCCGAGATATTCGCCGTTGGCACGCCAATGTCCTGACCGATCCCCCGCCCATGGACGACAACGCCAGAAAGCTGATACGGACGTCCCAAACAGCCTGTCGCCTCCTCGACGTCGCCCCGCTTCAGCGCACCTCGTACTCGACTGCTGTGCACAACCGTGCCCTGCCACTCCACCGAATCAACCATACGTACCCCGAACCCCCGTCTGGATCCGAATCGTCGCAGGAAACTAATGTCCCCCCCACACTTATGGCCGAGTGTGAAGTCCGGGCCCACCCACAGCTCGGCTAAATAGAGATGACGACACAAATCCTCTATGAAATCAGCCGCCGGGGTGTGGACGACCTCCTCCGTAAATGGGAACACCACCACCACGTCGACATCCAAGTCCGCCATCAAGTCGATCCGTTCGCCAACTGTGGTCAGCAAGAGCGGAGGCTTCTGACCAAGCACAGCAGCCGGATGAGGGTCAAAGGTGATGACCACTCCAACGTCATCCGTTGCATGAGCCGCGTCTACCATGCCACCGATGATCCGCTGGTGACCGCGATGCACTCCATCGAAGACCCCAATGGTGGCGTAAGAGCGCGAGGGAGGACGGACTTCGCTCAGTCGGTGGACGACGCGCATCGATCAGCCTTCACCAGCTTCTTCAGGATAGGCCCTACGAGGTGGCGACACAAACACCTTCCTCGGACGCCAGACGCCGTCGTCAGCATCGTAGGACGCCAGCGCCAGGAAGTCCCCATCCGGTCCATAGACACGGGTCAATGCGTCATCCTCTAGTGTCTTCTTGGCGCTTTCGATCGCTTGCCCGGAGCAGATTCGCCATGCCGCATCCGCATCCAGGTAGAGTGCCGGGAATTGGTCAGTCAGCGCCTGGTCAATGGGACAGAGCAACTCGGGCCAACGTCCTTCCCTTGCCATCCGCTTGAACTGAGCCAGGCTGATGGCGTCCTCAAGGCGGAAGTTGCCGCTCGCGAGCCGAGTGAGACTGGTCACATACGCCCCACAGCCAAGCACCTGGCCCACGTCGTGAACTAGCACACGCACGTAGGTCCCGGACGAACACGTCATCTGCACCGCAAACTCTGGCGGATCCCACGCGATGAGCTCCAAAGAGTGGATTTCCACTTCCCGGGAGGGACGCTCGACCTCCACGCCCCGCCGAGCCAAGCGGTATAGGGGCTCACCCCTATACTTGACTGCCGAGTACATCGGGGGAATCTGATCGATCGTCCCCTTGAACTGCCCCAGAGCTTCGATGACTTCATCACGGCCCACATCGACAGGAGATTCAGCGACGACGGCACCTTCAGCGTCGAAGGTATCCGTAGTGATCCCCAGGCGGCCCCTCGCCCGATAGGTCTTCGGCGCATCCATTAGGAATTCAGCGATGCGGGTTGCAGGTCGTCCGACACAGACCAGAAGCACTCCTGTCGCCAGCGGATCCAAGGTTCCCGCGTGACCGACGCGGCGGACGTCGGTCAGCTGGCGCACTTGTTCCACGATATCGTGTGAGGTTTGTTTCAGGGGCTTGTCGAGACTGAGAACTCCGTCACGCATCGCTCGCATGGGTGGCTCCGGCGCAACCACCTTGCGCCCGTTGCCGTGCCAGATCAACACGCAACGCATCCAACACCCGCTCCTCCGCCTGCTCCAGTGGGCCCTCTGTCTCGAAGCCCGCTGCAAGAGCGTGGCCGCCGCCTCCAAACCGGACAGCGAACCGAGCCACATTGAGTCCAGGAGACGCGCGCAATCCGACGTCTATCCGCCCGCCGTCCTGCTCCACGAACACCAGAGCGACATCCGCTTCATCAGCACTCAGAAGAAAACTCACCAGTCCCGCGTCGCCACCTTGATATCCGACCTGACGCCGCATCTCCAGAGGCATCGTACACCACACGATGCCATCGTCGCAGCGCAGGTGGGAAAGGGCAGACCCCCACAGGCGAATGACGCTCATCGGGCGACGATCCAGGCTATGTTGGCTGATGTAGGGCAGCGAAGCACCAGCCTCCGTCAACCGCAAGGCAGCCTTCATGACCTCTGGCGAGACGTTGCTTGTGCGGAATCCCCGGGTGTCCGTGACGATGCCTGTCAGCAAGCAGGTTGCCATTGACTCGTCAAGGTCAACGCTGAGTTGATCGAGGAGGGCCAAAACGACCTCAGCCGTGGAGGATGCTTGAGGGTCGACGACATTGACGTCGCCGAAGGCGACGTTCGTCACATGATGATCGATGTTGACCAGAGCGTGTTGATCGAAGTGCGGGAGTGTCACAAACGTCCCAAGCCTCGCGGGGTGGGAGCAGTCCAGAGCGACAACTAGGTCGAAGAAGTCATGGACGCTTTGAACGACCAAGTCAATGTCTGGTATGTATTCAAACTGAGAAGAGACAGTATCCGGACAAGCCGCGATCGGCGACTGTCCCATCTGCCGTAGCGCACGAGCCAACCCTGTCAAGCTGCCCAGGGCATCGCCGTCCGGAGCGACATGGCATATCAGTAGGGGCTGCTGAGCCTCTCGAATGAGGCGACTAGCCTGCCTCAGTATCGCTTTCTTCGTCACCAAGACCTAGCTCGTCGAGAATTGCCGAGATCCGTTCGCCGCGTTCCACGGAACGATCATAATGAAAAACTAGCTCGGGTATCTGACGCAGGCGGAGCTGTTGCCCCAACTCGCGACGCAGCCAGCCGGCCGCGCTCTCAAGCCCTTCCCGAGCTTGCTCAACCCCTTCCTCTCCCCCCAATGCAGTGAAATACACGTTGGCGCGAGAAGCGTCGGGGGTGACCTCTACATCCGTGATGGTCACCATATTGATGCGCGGATCCTTAACCTTCTGCTCGAGAAGGTCTGACAGACGGATATGGACGAGTTCCGATACTTTTCGTTGATACTTCTTACCCATCGGGATTCAGCCCTCCGGCCCTATGCGGCCTGCTTCTCTCGCTCCTCGTAGAACTGAATCACATCGCCGACGTTGAAGCTATTGAAGCCGGTCAGTCCTACGCCACACTCGTATCCTTTTCGAACCGTGCGGACATCCTCAGCAAAACGCTTGAGCGAGGACACCGGGCCATCGTACACCTGATCACCGTCTCGAATGACCCGAGCCTTAGCGTTTCGCCTTGCTTCTCCCTTACGAATATAGGACCCAGCCACCGTGCCGATGTCGGGGATGTGGAAGGTATCTCGTACCTCCGCCTCCCCCACGAGCACCTTGACGTAGGTCGGTTCCAGAAGCCCTTTCAGCGCCTTATCAACATCGTCTATCAACTTATAGATGATGTCGTACGTCCGTATGTCCACGCCCTCGCTCTCGGCCAGACGGCGTGCGGCTGGGTCTGGTCGCACATTGAAGCCAATGATAATCGCCTTAGACGCGATGGCCAGATTGACATCCGACTTGCCGATGTTCCCTGTCGCGGCGTGGAGGATGTCAACCTTCAACTCTTCGTCGCCCAATTGCTCCAGTGAGCTGACAATAGGACTGATAGATCCCTGTGCATCCGTCTTGATGATGAGGTTCAGCTCCTTCGCCCTCCCAGCCTTGATGCGACTGGCGAAATCATCAAGCGTAAAGGTCCTGATAGGCCCGGGGGCTTGAGCTGCAAGCTCGTCCTCACGCTGAGCCACAATGTCCCGTGCAATGCAGGATTCCGATACAACTTTGAATACCTCCCCTGCCTCGGGCACATCATCTAGACCAAGAACCAGCACGGGCGTAGACGGGCCTGCTTCCTTCACTGGTTCCCCGTTTTCATCCATCATCTGTCGTACCCGGCCACAACTGAGTCCTGCCACGACATCATCCCCGATGTGCAGGGTCCCATTCTGAATCAGGACCGTAGCCGTCGCCCCGCGCGTTCGATCCAGGCGCCCTTCGAGCACAGTGCCCATCGCTGGGCGGTCCGGGTTCGCCTTGATCTGTTCAGAGTCCTCAGCGACCAGCAAGATGGCATCCAGAAGATCGCCGAGGCCCGTCTTCTCTTTGGCCGACACCGGGATACAGAGAGTATCCCCACCCCAATCGTCAGGTAGAAGACCCTGGTCGGCCAACTCTTGCTTCGTCTTCTCCGGTTGAGCTGTGGGTAAGTCCATCTTGTTGAGGGCCACCACGATAGGAACGCGAGCAGCTCGAGCGTGGTTGATCGCCTCAATCGTCTGCGGCATAATCCCGTCATCAGCTGCCACTACCAGGATGGCGATGTCGGTCGTATGGGCACCGCGAGCCCGCATCTCAGTGAAAGCCTCGTGACCGGGCGTATCGATGAAGGTGATGGATTGCCCATCGTACGTGATCTGATAGGCACCGATGTGCTGAGTGATCCCCCCAGCCTCGCCAGCTGCCACATCAGCCTGACGAATGGCGTCCAGCAACGATGTCTTTCCGTGATCAACATGTCCCAAGGTCGTAACCACTGGAGGACGGCGAATCAGATTCTCAGGAGGCTCGTCAGCATAGAACCGCTCCCACAGAGGCGTGGGACCTTCCTCTGCAGCTTCCTCCACCGCGGCTTCCGATTCCTGCATGGGCTCAAAACCCATCTCCTGAGCCACAATAGCCGCTGTCTCGTAGTCAATCTCCTGATTGATGTTCGCCATCACGCCTGCGCTCATCAGCTCCTTGATGACGTCGATCGGACTGACGTCAAGCAACTCAGCCAATGCCCGCACTGTCACAAAATCTGGGATTTCGACGACGCTTTCTTCCCTTTCCACCACTTCGTCACTCATCTTCCTCTACTCCCTTCATCAAAGCTCCGATCCCTATCTAGAGATCGGCCGCGTATTCTCGAAGCCGAGCCTGGGCCTCTTCCGTCACATCCGTCCGTAGTGCATGGCTCAGCTGCCCTGTCGACAGCGCTCTCTCCCAACAACTGGATTTCGGACAGAGGTAGGCACCGCGGCCGCTCTGCTTGCCCGTCTCGTCTATAGCGACATGTCCCTGCGGCGTGCGTACGACGCGCACCAACTCTCGCTTAGGGCGCACCGTACGACACGCAACACACGTTCGCTGTGGAATACGCTTTCGCTTCTGGGTCCGCTTGCTCATAAGGCTAATAGTCTACGTACTCTTTCCAATCCTCAGGACCCTCTTCTCGCTTCCGTCTACGACGTGGGATTAGCTCCCCTGTCTCTTCGTCGAAGACAAGCTGCACCCGGCGCCCTCGCTCTCGCTTCAGTTTCTCTTCACGATCGATCGGTTCTTCCTCATCAAAGAAGAACTCCGGCTCTTCTTCCGGTTCCTCTTCCCCAAGATCCTCTCCGTCGATCGCTTCCTCTTCACCTTCACCAACGTCCGCACCTCGAGATCGCATCGCTCTCTCAAGCACAGCTGCCCTGTCCTTCGCCTGTTCATCCGCAGCCTCTTGTTCCGCCTCCGACCCGGCCTCCTCAGCGACCACAGCGTCACTTTCCGCCTCAGCTTCTGGAGCAGGTTCGGTCGCCACTTCTTCAGCTGCTTCCTCCTCCGCCGGGACAGGTTCACCTTCAAGCAGACCCAACTCGGTGATACCTTCCTTGACGTGTTCGACGGTCTTGGGCCCGATCCCGTCAAATTCCAACAGCCCTTCATCGCCATCGGCAATCAACCGTTCCATCACCGCGCCGGCTGTCGCCAGCCCGGCATCTTCCAGACGGGTGACGACACGAGTACCGAGCTCCATCTCATCAATGGGCGTCTGGTAAGCCTGATCAGGTATAATCTCGCGTACTTGTGCCAAGGCTTCGAGTCGAGCTTCTTCCTTCGCCTTACTACGCTCCCGTTCGGCTCTGCGCATCGACGCGTAGTGCTTCCATACCGCCTCGATGACTCGCCGCATCTTCAGCAATTCTTCACTGGAGTACGGCATGTCCCTTTCTTGCTCATGCCGCTGCAGAATGTTGGCGACAGAAGGAAGCAACTCCGCCGCCGAACCCAGGTTCGGCAGCACCTCGGGGTCTTCGTTAACCCGCTGTAGAGCCCTGGTGGCCGCCTCGGTGACACCCTGGATGTCGATACGATGGTCACTCAGCTTCGCCGCCAGGCGCGCGTTCTGTCCCGCTCGACCGATAGCCAGCGAGAGTTGGTCCTCTGGAACGACGACGCTCGCTGATTTCCGTCCGTCAGGATCCTCATCCAGCTGCACGCTCAACACCTTAGCCGGGCTGAGCGCCTTCGCGATGAAGGTCTCTGTGTCTGAACTCCATTCGATGACATCAATTTTCTCGCCGCCAAGCTCGTTGACGATCGACTTGATGCGCACACCACGCATCCCAACGCAGGCACCCACCGGATCTATACCCGGCTGGCGAGCTGCCACAGCTACCTTAGAGCGAGAACCCGCCTCACGGGAAATCGCCTTGATCTCAACGGTACCGTTGAAGATCTCGGGAACCTCAAGCTCCAGAAGTCGCCGCAACATCTTAGGATGACTACGCGAGAGCACGATCTTCGGCCCACGGTTCGTATTGCGGACCTCGAGCACGTATGCACGCAGACGCTGATGAATGTGATACCTCTCACCTGGCACTTGCTGGCTGCGTGGCAAGATTGCCTCAGCCCCGCCCAGGTTCACCAATACTACGTTCGATCGGACGCTCTGCACGCTCCCGTGAACGATCTCGCCTTCCTGTTCCACATAATGCTCGTACTGAACATCCCGCTCAGCCTCTCGGATCCGCTGAAGGATGACCTGCTTGGCAGTCTGTGCCGCGATGCGGCCGAAGTTGTCAGGGGTGTCTTCGACGGTGATCAGGTCTCCAAGCTCAGCGTCCGGGTCGATGGTACGTGCTTCAGTTGAAGTGATCTCCCAGGCAGGATCGGCAACCTCCTCCACGACCTCCTTGTCGACGTAGATCCGTGCCTCTCCACTACTCGGGTCGATCTCAGCTGAGACGTTCTCCACCGTATTGGCATCTATATTGCGACGGTAGGCGGACACCAACGCTTTCTCCACGGCATCGAGAACGACTGCCTTTGGAAGCCCACGGTCACTACATATTTCATTAAACGCCAATAAGAATTCCGACTTCATACTTCTCTCCTGCCAACGGGATCTACCCGCGTTGGCCTCAGGCCGGCCAACCATCACCCCTTACACCAAAGCGTCGGGACACAATCTCCCGACGAACAAAGCGATACCACATCCCTACAAAAAAGAAGTGGGGATCGCCCACTTCTCACGCTGCGTCTATGCGATAAAGATTATAACACGGAGATGGGTAACGCGCAAGTGGAGAACGGCGAGAAAGCACCCAAACAAGGCAGTGAGAACCCCGCAATCGTCAGTGTCTGATTCCGTAACACAGCGTACGCGCTGGCCCGGCAGGGGCAACACGCCCCCTCCATAAATATGCCTATAAGATCTGCAGACCTGGGTCCTGCGGCCCAGCTCCTGCTGGTCGAGGATACGATTGACAGCCGCGCCGGGTAGGCTATAGTGTGTGTCGTATGGCAGTACGCAAAGACGAGATCAAAGGACAGGCCCGGCGGCTCGGATTCGATCTGGTCGGGGTCAGCGGCCCGGCTCCTGACGCTCACTTAGATTTCTATCGCAGCTGGTTAGCCCAAGGCTACCACGCCGGCATGGGTTATCTGGCTCGTCCTGACGCCGTTGTCAAGCGATGTGATCTCCGGCAACTTATGCCGCAAGTGCGCTCGGTCATCGTCGTGGGCTTGAACTACTACCCGGGAGCCTTTCCCCCCAGGACGAACCTACACGGGCGCGTCTCGCGCTACGCTTGGGGTTTAGACTACCACCAGGTGATGAGGGACAAGCTACATCAGCTTGCTCGCTGGATCGACGATAAGACGAAGCAGTCCTTAAACTACCGCGCCCATGTGGATACAGGTCCCCTGCTCGAGCGCGAGCTCGCTCAACAAGCAGGCCTGGGCTGGATAGGCAAGAACACCTGTCTCATCCGTCCCGACCAAGGCTCTTACATCTTCCTCGGAGAGTTACTCCTTGACCTCGGTCTGGAACCCGATGCCCCTTCCGTGGGTGACCGTTGTGGAAGCTGTACTGCCTGCCTGGAAGCCTGCCCTACCGGGGCGTTGGTCGCACCGCGGACTCTCGACGCCCGTCGCTGCATCTCCTATCTCACGATCGAGCATCGCGGCTCCATACCGCAGACGCTACGTGCTCTCCTCGGAGACCGCGTATTCGGCTGTGACGTCTGCCAAGAGGTCTGTCCGTGGAATCGCCGCTTCGCCCAGCCCACCGATGAGCCCGCTTTCAGGCCCCTCCACCCCACCCTTGACTTGATTGAGCTATTCCAACTCGACCTGGGTGACTTCCGCGCCCGGTTCCACGAGACCCCTCTTCGGCGGGCTCGACGCGCTGGGTTACTGCGAAATGCGGCCGTTGTGCTCGGCAACCTAGGGCAGCCTGCTGCTATCCCAGTGCTTGAGGCTGCCCGCTCCGACACCAATCCCTTAGTAGTTGAACACGCCACATGGGCCGTTGCCCAGATCAGCGACGGTTGACAACGGTTCTTCGCTCGGCATAATCTGACCCGGGTCATATTTGTTCTAGGGTCACAGACATAATGGACGACAAGCAACTGTCACAGCGGGAGCGCAAGAAGCTAGAGACGCGCCAGGGCCTGATGGAAGCGGCACTACGGTTGTTCTGCGAGAACGGCTATGACGCCACGACCGTCAAAGACATCACGGACTCCGTCGACGTCGCCAAAGGGACCTTCTTCAACTACTTCGAGACCAAGGAGGCTATCCTTCCGGCTATCGCAGCGCGCCGATTGGAGGAGCTGGAGAGAGCGTTGCTTCCCGAGCACGGGGCGCCTGAGAGCCCTGTAGGACGCATCAAGCTGGCTCTACGTCTAGTGGCTGAGGATCCGCTCTGTGAACAGCAACTTGCGCAGCGGCTGTTTGGAGCCATAATGCGCCACCGTGAGATCCAGCCGGGACATGCGCTTCACGATCTCTTGGCCAAACAGGTCCGTCAGGGGCAAGCGGTCGGTGAGATCCGGGACGACCTCGATCCCCTCCACATAGCCGTCATCATCCGCTCACTCTTTTTCCAGCAGTTGGTAATGTGGCACCACGGACACCGCCCCGCTCCCTTGTCCACCTTGATCAACGCCACAGTGGATCTGCTCATGGATGGGGCGGGCGGCCCCAACTGGATCCGACGGTCGTGACTCCGGATCCTCGGTCGATCATCTGGCGCCACCGACGCGTGTCACATGCGCTCTCTATGACCCTCTGATCGGAGCACCACCGACAGACACCCCGCGCTATCTATGTCTGCAAGGCGGCACAAGGCGCGGAGATCGTCGGTGCGCCAGAGACCGCTCGTTGACAGCTGTGGCAGTCCAAGTATACTTCCCTGGCGAGCTAGCTTATGCGCGGACTGGATGACAAGCCGTTCGGACACTCGCAATGATGCCTGGAGGCAAGCGTGCTCCCCTCCTCCTATCCCTATGACCTGGCGAAACTGAGGGCCACGTGGAGGAGCTTCACCCAGACCGGTGAAGCACCTCCGACATCGCTGGACCCTGCGGTGAGACGCTCTTGGCGTACCTGTGTCGATGCCGGTCTCGACCCGCTCTCGATGCCCCAACTGATGTGCTGCGAAGCGCAAGAGTTCGAACAGCGACGACAGGCCTCCTTTGACCTCATCGCCGTGGCGCGGCCCTTTATGGAGGACATCTACCAGTTCTCTGGGGAGCGCCAGATGGCTCTCTGTCTGATTGATGAGACACTCTGTGCCGTTGATTGGCTGGGAGACCCCGCGCTCTTCCGAGTACTGGAGGACAAGGGGCTCCGGCCTGGCGTGAACCTGGGGGAAGAGTCCGCAGGGACCAATGCAGCAGCCGTGGCCTTAAACGAGGGTATTCCCGCCCAGGTAGTGGGGCCAGAGCATTTCTACCGGCCTTTCCACGTCATCACCGATACAGCAGCCCCGGTGCACGCGACCACGGGTCGAATGCTTGGCGTGATTGGGCTCGTCACCTTGGAGGAACACAGCCATCCCCACGCCCTGGGTATCGTCATGGCGGCTGCCAAAGCGATAGAGAATCAGCTCCAGGCCGATGAGACTCTGGCTGAAGCTCATCATCACCTCGGCGAACTGAATGCCTCCCTTCAGGCCATAAGCAAAGGCATCGTCTTCCTTGACTCTGAGGGGACTGTCAACCACATCAACGCCAGTGCAGGCGGAATCCTCGGCATCTCCCACAAACTCGCTATGGGGCGGCGCTTCCGCTCTCTCGTGGAAATCCCGCATGAGCTGCAGGAAGCCATGGAACATCAGGATTCAGTGGATCAGAAAGAGGTCGTCTTCCACATTGATGGGGAGACACGGCCCTGCCTGATGAGCGTGGATCTCCTTAGCCAAGGGTCCGAGCGTCCCGGTTTCGTACTCACTCTGGAGCATACGGCCGAGGCGAAGCGACTTGTGCACCAGATGGTTGGAGCCAGAGCGCATTTCACATTCGACGACATTCTAGGCCAGAGCGTGAAGATGCGGCGCGTCCTCTACTACGCCCGAACCATCGCCAAGTGCAGCTCCCCCGTACTCCTCTTGGGAGAAAGCGGCACCGGGAAGGAGTTCTTCGCCCAGGCGATCCACAACGCAAGCGAGTACGCCGATGGCCCCTTCATCGCCTTCGATTGCGCCGCGGTGCCCCGCGAACTGATGGCGAGCGAGCTATTCGGCCTCGAGAGAGCCGCCAACGCGAATGATGAAGAAGCTCGGCTCGGCAAGCTCGAGCTTGCCGATGGAGGAACCATCTTCTTCGATCACGTGGACAGCATGCCTCCCAATATCCAAGCCGGCCTCCTGCGCGTAATCGATAGAAGAGAGATCAGCCGGCTGGGCGGCAACCGTGTCATCCCTGTCGACGTACGCATCGTCGCCGCTTCGAACAATCTAGACCTGGCAGAGGAAGTCAAGAAAGGCCGGTTCCGAGCCGATTTCTTCTACCGGTTGCGTGCCATGACCTTGACTATTCCTCCATTGCGCGAGCGGGGCGATGACCTTCTGCTGGTGATCGCTCACCTTTCCGAGGAGTTGGCCCGGCGCCAAGGGAAGACGGTGAGGATATCACCTCGAGCTATGGCCATCCTCCAGTCCTATCAGTGGCCGGGCAATGTCCGCGAGTTGGAAAACGTGCTTGAGTGGGCGATGCACATGGCCGATGGATCCGAGATCACCGTCGAGCATCTACCGCAAGAGCTTCGCAGAGCGACCTTGGGCGGAGATAATGACGAGCAAGTGCTGACGCTGCAAGAGGCGGAACGGCAGGCCATTATCCAAGCCGGACAGGTCCTCGAAGGCCATGTGACCAAAATGGCCGAGGCCCTCGGTATTGGACGCACCACACTGTGGCGTAAGATGAAGGCCTACGACCTCTCGGCCGAGACCTTCAAGCGAGACATTGGTGCGACTCTCGCCAGCCACGAGTAGGTGGGTTTCGGGACCCGGCGACGCTATGCACCGGATTACGTAGACTCTCTTGTCACCAACCAAATTCAACTCCTGCGTGCCTCCCCTTGTGCGAAAATCTAGAAGCAAGAGATAGCTGCCCGCTGCCCCCCAAGATACCCTCAAGCAGCTACGTTGACGACAACCGTAGCCGCGATTAAGTGGACGCCAAACAGAGTAAGCGCCGGAAAGACTATGCTGCCCAAGGGTTTGCCTGGAGCGCGGGTAGTCCTAAGGCACACGTCAGCGAGATCAGTGCTTCTAAGAGTGGCCCTCGTGATCTGCCGCAGACTTCAAGGTGCCGTGGCAGATTTCACGTCGCCCCGTCACAAGGATAAGATAGCATCCGTAAGGAGGTAACTAGACCGATGGATAAGTGGAAAGAGCAAGAAGAACGAGCCATCCAGACGCTGAAAGACGCCCACTACTGGCCGACCGAGGCGGGCGTTGAGGCAATGGAGGACGAAAAAGGGTACGAAAGAACCCGCGAGAAGCTCATCGATGTCCTCGACCACCTCAGCGGCGAGGAGCTGCTGGCAGCTTACGGGCTGATCGCAGACCTGGCAGGTCCTCCTGAGGCAGAGGAGGTACCTGAAGAGGGGGCAGTCCCGGAAGGCGAGGAGGAAGTGTAGCGTCACCCGCCATACCTGCCTTCCCCAGGCCCGCACTCGCCCAGGTGAGGGCGCAGCCGAATCCGCTGCTCCGTTGGGGGCATCATACGTCCGCAGCCCAGCCGTGCGCTGTGCCACGGATGGACGAGTTGATGCACAAGTATACACAGCTCAACCAGGAGGATCCGAAAACGTGAGACTACAGGGAAAGAAGATCGCCGTACTTGTTGGACCCGGCTACGAGGACCTCGAGTTCTGGGTCCCATTCATGAGACTGAAGGAAGAAGGTGCCGACGTCACGATCGTCGGTCCCCGGGCCGACACCGAGTATGCTAGCAAGCACGGGTGCCTCACGGCCACGTC
>CAZQXX010000044.1:0-16899 GCA_964597105.1 uncultured Anaerolineales bacterium | reverse complement strand
CTACGGCGACGGGCTCGATCCCTTCGATCCCGACGGACTGCGCGACCGTCTCATCCAGTACGTCAGAGAGCACCCCGACACCAACGACGAGCGGGCTCTCGACGCGGCCAGCGGACAGTGGATGTTCGGGCGCGGCAGCTTCGATATGAAGAGCGGCGTCGCCGCACAGATAGCCGTGATGGGAGCCCTGGCCGCCGCCCGGGCGTCTCTCCCCGGGAACGTCGTCCTGGTCACGACCCCGGACGAGGAGGTGGAGTCCGCCGGGATGATGGCCGCCGTCGAACACCTGATCCAGCTCCGTGATGCGCACAACCTCGAGTACGTCGGGGCGATCAACTCCGACTACACGGCGCCCCGCGCGCCGGGCGACGACACTCGCACCATCTATCGAGGCACCATCGGCAAGATGCTCTGCTGCCTCTACGTACGCGGCTGCGAAACCCACGTCGGCGAGGCCTTCCGGGGGTTGGACGCCAACCTGATCGTCGCGAATCTGATCCAGGCGACGAATCTCAACGTGGCGCTCTGCGACGAGGCGGATGGTGAGATCACCGTCCCCCCGGTCACTCAGAAGGCCAGGGACTTCAAGGCCCGTTACGACGCCCAGACGCCCCTGGCGGCCGTCGTCCACTGCAGTTGCCTGGTGCACAGCCGCACTCCGGAGGAGGTCCTCTCGACGATGGTCGACGTCGCTGACGGAGCCCTCGGCAATGCCAAGGAGCGCCGGCTCTCGGCGTGGCAGGAGTACGCGCGCGGCCAGGGCAGCCAGGAGGAGCTCCCCCATCTGGGTGGCAGGGTGTGGACCTATGAAGAGCTACACGAAGCGATCGCCCAGAGGCTGGGACCCACTGCGTTGAACCAGGAGCTGGAGGGGCGTGCCTTTGGCTACGTGAGGGAGGCCCAGGATCTTCTCCGCTCGCTGTCCCCGGCCGAGCAGGATTTTCTCATCGACCACGGGCAGCTGATCGGGCTGGACAGCCGGGAGCGAAGCCTGGTCATCGTCCGGACCCTGGTCGACATCGCCGGCCGCGAAGGGGTCTACGACACGCAGGAGCCCATCATCGTCGTCTACTTCGCCCCGCCCTACTTCCCCCCGGTACGTGGAGACGCTACGTCCCCCTTGAACCAGGCCATCGCCGCCGAGGTAGGCAGCGGGGACTATGGTGGTCCAGGCGACATCCGCTTCAGGGGGTTCTATCCGTACGTGTCCGAGATGAGCTACGTCCGGGTCGATGACGCCGCATACGAGAGCCTCCCGGCGCTCAAGGCGAACTTCCCGCTCTGGCGTGATCCGGACGCCGGTGTCGCGGAGGATATGAGAAGCCACGTGTTCACCGTCCCCTTTGATGCCATCCGCGACCTCGATTGCGACGTGGCAAACATCGGCCCCTGGGGGAAGGAAGCGCACGGTGAGGGCGAGCGGGTGCATATGCCCTACTCTTTCGAGACGGTTCCGCAGTTGATTCACAACGTCATTCTAAGGTTGCTTGACGATTCGATGACCAGCGCACGGCGCGTTGATCCCGAGACCCAACAGGAGAAACCATGAATTCACAGGCCCATCCCTCCGCTCAGAGCCGGCTGCCGCACGTGGTCACTGAGCTGCCCGGCCCCAAGGCCCAGGCGCTCATCCAGGCAGACAGGGAGGTCGTCTCGCCGTCTCTGCCGCGAGCCTACTCGCTGGTCTTCGACAGCGCTCAGGGCTGCACGGTGACCGACGTCGACGGCAACCGCTTCCTCGATTTCGCGGCGGGCATCGCCGTCTGCTCCACCGGCCACTGCCATCCCCGGGTCGTCAAGGCGATCCAGGATCAGGCCGCCCGTCTGATCCACGCCTCCGCCGACTTCTATTACCCGCCCTACGTCGAGACGGCCAGGAAGCTGACCGAGATCGCCCCCGGCTCGGACGACTGGCAGGTCTTCCTCACGAACTCTGGCACCGAGGCCGTCGAGGGCGCGCTCAAGCTGGCCCGCTATGCGACAGGGCGCCATCGCTTCATCGCCTTCCTGGGAGCCTTCCACGGTCGCTCGATGGGCGCCATCACCCTGACCGCCAGCAAACCCCAATACCACCGAGGGTTCGGCCCGCTGCTCTCCGGGGTGACCCACGTCCCCTACGGGAACTGCCTCCACTGTCACTACAATCTCGAGTATCCCTCCTGCGAGCTCGGCTGTGTCGACTACATCGAGCGGGAGATCTTCAAGCGCATCGCGCCGCCGGAGGACGTCGCCGCCATCATCGTCGAGCCCATCCAGGGCGAGGGGGGATACGTGGTGCCGCCGTCGGACTGGTTGCCGGCGCTGCGGGCCCTATGCGACCGGCACGGCATCCTTCTCATCGCCGACGAGATACAGAGCGGCATGGGGCGCACGGGCAAGATGTTCGCCTTTGAGCACTTCGGAGGACCGGAGGGCCCGGTGATCCCCGACATCATCACGGTGGCGAAAGGGATCGCGTCAGGGATGCCCCTGGGGGCCTTCATCGCCAGTGCAGACGTGATGACGTGGGATAAGGGAGCCCACGGCACCACCTTCGGCGGTAACCCCGTCGCCTGCGCAGCGGCTCTCGAGACCATCGCCCTGCTCGAGGAGGAGCTCATGGAGAACGCCTCCAGGATCGGCACCTATCTGGTGGAGCGATTGGAGAGCCTTAGGGACGAACACCCGGCGCTGATCGACGTCCGCGGCCTGGGGCTGATGATCGGCCTCGAGTTCCAGACTGCGGAGCAGGCCGACGCCGTGGTCAAGGCCTGCTTCCAGAAGGGCCTGGTCCTTCTCGGGTGTGGCGACAAGTCGGTTCGGCTCTCTCCCCCGCTCATCGTTGGAGAGGAGGAAGCGGACGCGGCGCTGGAGATTCTCGAGGCAGCGATGAACGAGGTGGTATATGACACATAAGCTCATAAGTATGCGCGATGCCATCGGGGCATACGTGCAGGATGGCGATGCGGTGGCCATCGAGGGGTTTACGTCCTGCATCTGCTTCGCCGCCGCCCACGAGATCATCCGTCAGGGACGGCGCGACCTCACGCTGTGCCGGATGACGCCGGACCTGATCTACGATCAGATGATCGCTGCCGGCTGCGCCAGCGAGATGGTTTTCTCCTATCTGGGCAACCCGGGCGTCGGATCCCTCTACTGCGTCCGCCGTGCGGTGGAGCACGCCATCCCCCGGCCAATCGAGCTGCACGAGTACTCTCACTTCGGGATGGTGGGGCGATATACCGCCGGGGCCTACCGCCTGCCCTTTTTCCCGCTTCGCTCCTACAAAGGGAGTGATCTGCCAAGCGTCAACCCCCGCATCCAGGTCGTCGACAGCCCCTACGATGATGAGACGATCGCCGTCGTCCCGCCGCTTAATCCCGACGTGGCCATCCTCCACGCTAACCGCGCGGACCGGAGAGGAAACACCCATCTGTGGGGCCTCCTCGGCGTCCAGAAGGAGGCGGCCTTCGCGGCCCAACGCGTCATCGTCGTCGTCGAGGAGATTGTGGACACGGATGTGATCCGCTCCGACCCGAATCGCACGGTGATCCCCGAGGTCGCCGTCGACGCCGTCGTCCACGAGCCGTATGGCGCGCATCCCTCGTACGTGCAGGGGTACTACGATCGCGACAACACCTTCTATCTCGACTGGTACGAGATCAGCAAGGACCGGACAACCACCGAGGATTGGCTGGACGAATGGGTCTATGGCGTCGAGGACCGGGCGGCCTATGTGGAGAAGATGGGCGCAGAGACGTGGGAGCGGCTGCGGCCCGGTGAGGCGTGGAGCGCCCCCGTGAACTACGGAGCGTATGCGTGATATGAACGAGATCTACTCACCGTCCGAGATGATGATCGTCACCGCCGCCCGCGCGCTGGCGGGCGTCCGTACCGTCTTCGTCGGCGTGGGCCTGCCGAACAGCGCCTGCAACCTGGCGCGACGAACGGTGGCCCCCAACCTGGAGCTGATCTACGAGAGCGGGATCTTCGGCGCCCGACCGGCCCGGCTTCCCCTCTCCATCGGCGACCCCACCCTCATCAGCGGAGCCACCTCGGTCTGCTCTATGGCCGATCTCTTTGGACTCTATCTCCAGGCGGGACGCGTCGAGGTCGCTTTCCTCGGCGGCGCGCAGATCGACCGCTTCGGGAACCTCAACACCACGGTCATCGGCGACTGGGGCCAGCCCAAGGTGCGGCTGCCGGGCAGCGGCGGCGCGTGTGAGATCGCGATCAACGCGCAACAGGTCTTCATCATTATGCGGCTCAAACGCCGTGCGTTCGTGGATGAACTCGACTTCCTCACCAGCCCCGGGTATCTTCGAGGCGCGAACGACAGAGAGGAGCAGAAACTCCCCGGCGCCGGGCCGCAACTCGTCGTGACCGACAAATGCATCTTCCGGTTCGACGAGACGACCCACGAGATGGTCCTTCAGAGCCTCCACCCTGGGGTGACCGTCGAGGACGTACAGACCGACGTGGGGTGGGACCTCCGGGTGGCGCCGGATCTGGAGCGCACCCGGCCTCCGTCCGAAGAGGAGTTGCGCCTGCTGCAAGAGGAGTTGGATCCCGAGGGGCTGTACCGCTAGGCTGGGGGGCAAACATATCATCGGAAGTGACGAACAGGGCTGGAGAGCCCTGAGGAGACCCACATGACTAGGAGCAGGTCGTATCGCGAAATCCCTTTGTGGAAGGATGTGAGGCAGGCGGACTGGGACGACTGGCACTGGCAGCTGGCGAACCGCATCACGACGGTCGACCAGCTGAGCCAGGTGATCGATCTGACGGATGAGGAGAAGCAGGTCATCGATGAATCGCTGAATACGCTGCGCACGGCCATCACTCCTTACTACGCCAGCCTGATGGCCCCGGACGATCCCACGTGCCCGATTCGCATGCGGGCCGTGCCGAAGATCCAGGAAACGGAGATCAGGGAGGAGGATCAGGTCGACCCCCTGGCCGAGGACGTCGACTCGCCCGTGCCAGGCATCACGCATCGCTACCCGGACCGTCTCCTGTTCCTGGTGACCGATCAGTGCTCGATGTACTGCCGCCACTGCACCCGCCGTCGGATGGCCGGGGAGACGGACAGGCCGCTGCCTCAATCGCGCATTGACGACATGGTGGCCTATATCCGCGGTGCCCGCGGCGTGCGTGACGTGCTCCTCAGCGGCGGGGACCCTCTCACCCTCTCGACGGAGCGGCTCGAGTACATCGTGGCCCGGTTGCACGAGATTCCACACGTGGAGATTGTCCGCTACGGGACCGCCGTGCCCGTCGTGATGCCCCAGCGAATCACCGATGGCCTCATAGGGATGATGAAGAAGTACCAGCCGGTCTGGCTCAACACCCACTTCAATCATCCCCGGGAGATCACGCCCGACTCGCGCAAGGCGCTGGCCCGATTGGCGGACAACGGCATCGTGCTGGGCAACCAGTCGGTGTTGCTGAAAGGGCTCAACGACTGTCCGACCATTATGAAAGAGCTGGTCCAGCGACTTGTGCATAACCGCGTGCGGCCTTATTATATCTACCACTGCGATCTGGCACAGGGCATCGGCCATTTCCGGACGTCGATCGGTACCGGCATTGAGATCATGGAGCACCTGTGGGGCCATACGACCGGGTTTGCCGTGCCGCGCTACGTCAAGGACGTGGAAGGGGGGATCGGGAAGACGCCCATTAGCCCCTGCTATATCCTGAGTCGAAGCGAGCGTGTGGTGATCTTCAGAAACTACGAGGGCGTGATCGGCCGATACGTAGAACCGGCGGACGGCCATCCATCCGCCTGCCCGGAGACGTGCACGATCTGTGACGAGCGGAAGGACCGCGGCCTGGACCAGCGGAAGGTCGGTCTCGAGCGTCTATTCAGCGGCGAGGTGACGGCCCTGGAGCCGGCCCACCTCGACCGGCACGAGAGAAACGAGCAGGCCAGAAGAGGGAGGACGCAGGATGACTGACGTGGTAATCGCCTCGGCGGTGCGGACACCCATCGGCAAGTTCGGCGGCGCCCTCAGCGGGGTGTCGGCCGCCGAGTTGGGCCGCATCGTGGCCGAGGAATCCCTGGAGCGAGCCGGGCTAAGCCCCGGCGACGTGGATGAGATCATCATCGGCCACGCCCGGCAGGCGGGCAACGGCCCCAATCTGGCCCGCCAGGTCGGGTTTTTCGCCGGCGTCCCGGTGGACCGGCCGGGGTACACGGTGAACAAGGCCTGTGCCAGCGGCTTGAAGGCCATCACCCTGGCCTACCAGTCGATCGTCACCGGCGAGAACGACATCGTCCTGGCCGGGGGCGTGGAGCAGATGTCTCAGATCCCTTATCTGCTCACCAAGGCCCGCTGGGGCTATCGCCTGGGCGGGCATGAGCTGGTTGACGCTATGCACCGCGACGGGTACTACTGCCCGCTGGCGGACATGATGATGGGGCGCACGGCCGAGATTCTCGTCGAGGAGTATGGCATCGGCCGCGAGGAACAGGACCGATTCGCCCTGGAGAGCCACCAGAAAGCCGTCCGAGCGTGGGAGGAGGGCCTCTTCGACGCCGAGACAGTGCCGGTCGACGTCCCGAGCAGGAGGGGCAAGACCGTGCGGGTGGAACGTGACGAGCGCCCGCGGCCCGACACTAATATGGAGAAGCTGGCGCGGCTGGGGCCCGTCTTCAAGGAGGACGGCACCGTCACCGCGGGGAACGCCAGCGGCATCACCGACGGAGCAGCCGCCGTGGTCGTCATGCGAGCCGACCGGGCCGATGCCCTCGGCATCGAACCCCTGGCCCGCATCGAGGCCTTCGCCAGCGCCGGGGTCGACCCGAGACGAATGGGCATGGGCCCGGTCCCAGCGACGCGCAAGCTTCTGGCCCGGACCGGCATCTCGTTCGACAACATCGACCTCATCGAGCTGAATGAGGCCTTTGCCGCCCAGGTGCTCGCTGTGGAGCGGGAGCTCGACTGGGACGTCGAACGCCGCAACGTCCACGGCGGGGCGATCGCGCTGGGACACCCGACCGGCTGCACGGGGACGCGCATCGTGGTGACGCTCCTCTACGCGATGAAGCACCGGGACGCCGAGCTGGGGCTGGCCACCCTGTGCGTCAGCGGGGGCCTCGGAATGTCGCTCCTGGTGAGGCGATAGTGACGCCCGCAGCCCGCTACGCCCATCCGTTCGGTCACGTCCTCTATCGTCGGGCCGGGCACCCTCGCCCCATGGTTGAGCAAGCCGATGGCGTCTATCTATACGATACCGAGGGACGGCGCTACCTCGACGCCTCCGGCGGGGCCATCGTGGTCAACGTCGGTCACGGCGTGCGCGAGATCGCCGACGCGATGGCGCAGCAAGCCACGCAGATGGCGTACGCGCATCCCACGATGTTCACCTCGCGCCCGATGGAGGCATATGCCGAGGCCCTGGCCGCCGTGACGCCCCTACCCGACGTGCGCTTCTTCCCCCTCAGCAGCGGCTCGGAGGCGGTGGAGACGGCGATCAAGGTGGCGCGACAGGCACAGATGGAGCGGGGACGGGGCAGCCGCTACCTGACCATCTCACGCTGGCAGTCCTATCACGGCACGACGCTGGGCGCGCTGGCGGTGACCGGCAAGCCGAAGATGCGCCGTCCCTTCAAGCCCCTGCTGCTGGAGACTCCCCACATTCCACCCCCGTACTGCTACCGCTGTCCCTACGACCTGACCCATCCCGCCTGCGCCGTTCGCTGCGCCGACGCGCTGGCCGACGAGATAGAGCGGGTTGGAGAGAGGAACGTCTCCGCCTTCATCGCCGAATCCGTCAGCGGGGCCACGTTGGGCGCCGTGGTGCCTCCGCCGGAGTACTGGCCCCGGATCCGCGAGATCTGTGACGCACACGGGGTGCTCCTCATCGTCGATGAGGTGATGGCCGGCTTCGGCCGCACCGGCCGGTGGTTCGGCTTCGAGCACTGGGACATCGTGCCGGACGTGGTGACGATGGGAAAGGGGACGACCGGCGGCTATTTCCCCCTCTCCGTCACCGCCGTGACGGGCGAGTGGGTCGATGGTATAATAGACGGCAGCGGTGATTTCGTCCACGGGGGCACCTTCTCCCACCACGCCGTGGGAGCGGCGGCGGCGCTGGCCACGCTGCGCTACATCCGGGACAACGACCTGGTGCCGGCCGCTGAGGAGAAGGGGCAGCTGTTAGGCCAGAAGCTGTCGGCCGCCTTCGAGGACGTCGAGTGCATCGGGGACGTTCGAGGTATCGGATTGATGTGGGGCATCGAGTTCGTTGCGGATCGCGACGCCAAGACCCCCTTCCCCCACGAGAGACACGTCGCCCGGCGGGTGGCTGATGCTGCCCTCGAGCGGGGTCTGATCGTATACCCCAGCGGTGGCTGCGTCGATGGCACCGCCGGAGATCACGTGATGCTCGGCCCACCGCTGATCATCACCGACGATGAGATGGACGAGATGATCACGCTGTTGCGTCAGGCTATCGAAGATGAGATGAGCGCCAGCGGCGCCTCATCGGACAATCGGAGGAGAGAGACCTAAACATATGGCTCGTATTGGTGTCTTCGTCTGTCACTGCGGGCTCAACATCGCCGGCACTGTCGACGTCGACCGGGTGGTCGCGGCCATGGACGACCATCCCGACGTCGCCTTTGCCACCGATTACCAGTACATGTGCTCGGACCCCGGTCAGGGACTGATCCAGGAGGCCATCGCAGAGCAGCGACTCGACGGGGTCGTCGTCGCTGCCTGCTCGCCGGCTATGCACGAAGCGACCTTCCGTAAGGCCGCCGACGCCGCCGGACTGAATCCCTACCGCGTGGAGATCGCCAACATCCGGGAGCAGATCGCCTGGCCCCATCAGCGCGCTCCCCAGAAGGCCACGCGCAAGGCCGTCGAGACGGTCCGCACTCTGGTGGAGAAGGTGCGTCGCAACGAGACCCTGTCTCCCCTCTCCCACCCGGTCACCCAACGGGTCCTGGTCGTGGGCGGGGGAATCGCCGGCCTGACCGCCGCCCTCGACGTCGCCGAGGCTGGCTACCCCGTGAACCTCGTGGAGCGCTCCGATCATCTGGGCGGAAAGATGAGCGAGCTCGCTCCGCTCTACCTCAACTTCGATCCCAGCCCGGGCCTCCTGGCGGAGCGGATCGACGCCGTGACCCAGCATCCGCTTATCGAGGTGCACACAAGCGCAGAGGTGACCGACTTCGGCGGCTACATCGGCAATTTCACCGTGGAGATCACCACCTCGGCGGGACCCCGCGCGGACCAGTCGGTGGAGCAGTCCGTCGGCGCCGTCATTCTGGCCACGGGCTTTGATCTCTACCCCCCGGGGAGCGTCCCGGAGTACGCCGCCGATCGGCTGCCCGACGTCGTCGACAGCCTGACCTTCGAGCGCATGCTGAAGTCCGGGGAGATCCGGCGTCCCTCCGACGGTCGCGTGCCGCAGGAGGTGGCCTGGATCCAGTGCGTCGGTTCCCGATCGCCCCAGCAACACCAGCCCTACTGCTCCAAAATCTGCTGCATGGGCGTCGCCAAGCAGACCATCGCCTACCGGGAGGCCGTGCCTGAGGGTCAGGCGTACGTCTTCTACATCGACATCCGCTCCCAGGGTCGCGGCTACGACGAGTTCGTCCAGCGAGCGATGGAGGAGTATGACGTCGTCTACCTACGGGGGAAGGCCTCGAAGATCACCCAGCAAGGTGACAGGCCGGAGGTGTGGGCTGCCGATACTCTGACCGGTCGGTCGATGCGCATGGGAGCCGATCTGGTGGTGCTGATGATGGCCTCCGTGCCCAGCGAGGGTAGCCGGGAGCTGGGCCAGCTCCTGCGCGTCGGCTCCGATGAGAGCGGTTTCTTCTCCGAGGCACACCCCAAGCTGCGACCGGTGGAGAGCCTGACCACCGGGGTCTTCCTGGCCGGGGCGTGCCAGTTCCCGAAGGACATCCCCGAGACCGTGGCTCAGGGCTCGGCCACCGCTGCCAAGGTGCTACGCCTGTTCAGCCACGATACCATGACTCAGGAGCCCACCGTCGCCTATGTCGTCGAGGAGCTCTGCTCTGGATGCGGCGGCTGCATCGACGTCTGTCCCTACCAGGCCCGCGAGCTCCATCCGCTCCGCGAGATCGCCACCGTGAACGCGGCGTTGTGTCAGAACTGCGGCGCCTGCGTGGTAGCCTGTCCGAATAAGGCCAGTCGCATCCACAACTGGACGCCGGAGCAGGTCCTGGCCATGGCGGACGCGGCTCTGGGCTGAGGAAGGGATCCCGTAACGGTTCTATGACCACACCTATGAACACCACAGAGCAAGCACAGAAGCTATCATCCCGGCCGCGCGTCCTCATTGTAGGCGCCGGCATCGCCGGCATGCAGGCCGCCCTCGACATCGGCGACGCTGGCTACGACGTGCTCCTCGTCGAGCAACTTCCGTCCATCGGCGGGCGCATGGCCCAGCTATCTGAGACGTTCCCCACCCTCGACTGCGCTCAGTGTATCCTGACGCCCCGCACCGTCGAGGTGGGTCACCACGAGCGGATCGAGCTGTTCACCTACGCCCAGGTCGAGGCGATCGAAGGGGAGCTGGGGGACTTCCGCGTGCGCCTCCGTCGCCGCGCCGCCTACGTCGATTGGGACGTGTGCACCGGCTGCGGCCTGTGCCAGGAGAAATGCCCCGGGCGCTTCCCCTCGGAGTTTGAGCGGGAGATGGGAGAGCGGAAAGCCATCTACACCCTCTCCCCTCAGGCGGTGCCGAACAAACCCGTGATCGATCCCGAGCACTGCATCCACTTCACCAGGAACCGCTGCGGGGCGTGCGCCAAGCTCTGTCCCGTCGGCGCGATCGACTTCGAACAAGAGGACACGGTCATCGAGGAACGGTGCGACGCCATCATCCTGGCGCCCGGGTACGCCCTGTACGGGGTCGAGAACATGCCCGAATATGGCGGCGGGCGCGTCCCGGACGTCATCGACAACCTCGCATTCGAGCGCATCCTCTCCTCCTCCGGGCCGACCGCCGGGAAGGTCCGGCGCCCGTCCGACGGCCGGGTGCCTCACGAGGTCGTCTTCATCCAATGCGCCGGCTCTCGAGATCCCCAGACCCATCTCTCCTACTGCTCGAAGATCTGTTGTATGATCACGGCGAAGCAAGCGACCCTCTACCGCCATCGGGTGCACGACGGACAGGCCTACGTCTTCTACATCGACATCCGCGCCGCTGGCAAGGGGTACGACGAGTTCACCCAGCGGGCCATGGAGGACGAGCAGGTGGTCTATCTGCGGAGCAAAGTGTCGCGGCTCTTCCGCCGCGACGGCCAGGTCGTCGTCTGGGGCGCGGACACGCTGAGCAACCAGCAGATCGAGATCTCCGCCGATCTGGTCGTGCTCGCCCTGGCGCTCCAGCCGCATTCGGAGACGAAACGCCTGGCGCAGATGCTCGACCTGCCCACCGATGAGCACGGCTGGCTCCTCCCTCTCGAGACAAACGTCCATCCCGTGGAGACGTCCCGGCCCGGCATCTACCTGGCCGGCGCGGCCACGGGGCCGATGGACATCCCGGAGACGGTGGGCCACGCCAGCGCCGCCGCAGCGCAGGTACTCCGGCTCTTCGCCCGCCACCGGTCCAAGGGATAGGGCCTCTCGCCACAGGGGTATCTTCAGAACGGTGGTTCGTGGCATCTTCTAATCACTACACGAATCACCGGTGAGCGCCCAGCACGGACCTCGTCCGTCACCCCAGGGCTGTCTCATTGTTGTCCTCAAGGTGACCGGCACTTAGACCGGCCCGCGCCACGTGAAGGATGAGTCCCGCCGTGCTCTCTTCCAGGCTCAGGAACACCACGCGGAAGTGCCGGTCACCTTCGCCTGCCATCGCCCCACAGCCACTCGCGAGAAGCCGGGTTCAGTGGTAGAATCGCACGATGCAGCAGCCCGCTGGCGCTCCACCGAAGCGCCGGGCCTATGACTCACAGCCACGAAATGGAGGCTGACTCTGTGTCAATCCGGGACATCGTAGAACACGTGGAAGCAGCCGGAGCGATAGCGCTCGAGGAGCAGCGCCACATCGACGTCTCCGACCGCGAATACAAGGCCGACGAATCCGTCGTCACCGCCGCCGACCGGCGGGTCGAGGATTTCCTCTACCAGCACATCACCGCCCGCTATCCCGAGGCCAACGTGGTCACCGAGGAGACCCGTCACGCCTTCGATCCCCAGAGGCCGTTGACCTTTGCCGTCGATCCTATCGACGGCACCGACGTCTTCAGTCAGGGTATGCCGGGGTGGTGCGTCTCCGTCGCTCTGCTCGATCACGAGCTTACTCCCGTGGGAGGGATCATCATCGCGCCGCGGCTCGACCTACACCTCGTCGCCGAGGCCAAAGGATCCGCTACTCTGAATGGGACGGTATTGGCTCCGCCACCCGCGCCGGAGCCCATCTCCGTCCGATCGAACCTGATGGTCACCTCACGGATTCACAAGACGCTCGATCTGAGCGGATACATCGGGAAGATCCGCGGCATCGGCAGCGCCGCGCTCCACCTCTGCTACCCCCTGATCTACCCGGCCGTCATCGCCGCCCTCGAGGGTCCTGCGGCCCACATCTGGGACATCGCGGCCGCCCACGCGATCAACCGCGCCCAGGGACGCGACGTCGTGTACCTGGACGGGGAACCTATCGACTACGCCGCTATGGTGGAGGGACAGCCGGGTCGCGACGTGATCATGTCTGGCGCGGAGCCCATCGTCCGCACGTTGAGGCGCGTGCTCAAGAGACTGGACTGAAGTCACCCTATGACCGGACTGAGACTGAGGCCCCTGCTGGGGACGGCCCGGGTGCCGTTCCTAATTCTGACCCCCGCCTGCGTCGCTCTGGGGATCGCCAGCGCCCACTGGACCGGCGGCGAGATCCGCCTGCTTCACGCCGTGCTCGTCCTTATCGGGGCCACGTGCGCCCACGTTAGCGTCAACGCGCTCAACGAGTACGTCGATTTCAAGACGGAGCTCGACTTCCACACCCAGCCCACGCCCTTCAGCGGCGGCAGCGGCACCCTGCCCGATAGGCCCGAGCTGGCCAATCAGGCCCTCGCTCTCGGGGTGATCGCGCTGGTCGTCACCGGTCTCATCGGCCTCTATTTCGTCTGGGTCGGTGGGTGGGCCCTGCTCCCGCTCGGTCTCCTGGGCCTGATCGTGATTGTGATCTACACGCCCTGGTTGGCCCGGGTTCCCTTCCTCTGCCTCATCGCTCCGGGCCTCGGCTTTGGCCCCCTGATGGTGATGGGGACAGACTTCGTCCTGAGCGGCAGTTATTCGTGGACCGCCTTCGTCGCCTCTCTGGTGCCCTTCTTCCTCGTCAGCGACCTGCTGCTGCTCAACCAGTTCCCGGACGCTGAGCCGGATCGGGAGGTCGGCAGGAAGCACTACCCCATCGTCATCGGTCGGCGGCGGAGCGGCATCGTCTACACCGCCTTCCTGCTTCTGGCCCACGTCTCCATCGCCGTCGGCGTGGTCCTGAACCTGCTTCCGCCAGCCAGCTTGCTCGGCCTCGTCACCCTGGCCCTCGTGGTGCCGACGGCCCGCGCCTCCATCGTCCACGCCGACGATATGGAGAAGCTGGTTCCCTATCTCGGGCTCAACGTGCTCATCAACGTCGCCACGCCGTTGCTCGTGGCCATCGGGCTGTTCGTGGCCTGAAGGCCGCTGGCTCTGGCAGGAAAGGATCCACGTGTCCCCCCACTCCGAAGAGGAATCGGCGCAGATCGGCGTTCTGAACGAGCAGCCCCTCCACGCCGCTCTCAAGATGGCGTACGCCCTGCCGGGGTCCCGTCTCGAGGCGGAGGTGGACGGCTTCGTGGTGGACGTCGCTCAGGACGACCAGCTCATCGAGGTGCAGACGGGCAACTTCTCCAGCATCAAGCGGAAGATGACGTGTCTTGCATCGAACCACCCCCTCCTGCTCGTCTACCCCATCCCCCGCGAGAGGTGGCTCCTCAAGCTGCCCAAGGAGGACGGCGGCGAGATGGAGCGGCGGAAATCACCGAAGCGAGGACGACCGGAGGAGGTGTTCAAGGAGCTGGTCAGCTTCCCCCGCCTGATGTGCAGGGACACCTTCGCCCTGGAGGTGGTTCTCACTCAGGAAGAGGAGTTACGCCGCTACGACCCGGACCGATGGCGGAACCGCGGGTGGGTCACGGTGGAGCGGCGTCTCCTTGAGGTGGTCGACCGCCAGACGTTCCGCTCCCCGGAGGATCTGGCAGCCCTGCTCCCGCAAGACCTGCCAGCGCGCTTTACCACCGCCGATCTCGCCGAGGCGATGGACGGACCCCGCTGGCTGGCCCAGAAGATGGCCTACTGCCTGCGGAAGATGGACGCCATCGTCCAGATTGGCAAGCGCGGCCGCTCCAACCTCTACACTCACGACCGTGGATAGATTCAGACGGCGCATCTACGCCGGTCCCGGCGCCATGATGGGCGACCTGCGCGCGCTCCTCGCCCGTCGCGATCTGATCCGCGCGACGATGCGCGGCGACCAGATCGGCCATGCCTTCCGGGAGCGGCTGATGCTGGTCGTCACTGGCGTCAACGGCTGTCGCTACTGCTCCTACGTCCACGCCCGCGAGGCCCTCGCCGCCGGGCTCTCCCCGGAGGAGATCGGAGCCCTCGAAGCGGGCGCCCTCGGTGAGGGGCCGGACGACGAGCTGCCTGCGCTTCTGTACGCCCAGCACTGGGCGGACAGCGATGGACAGCCGGACCCCGGCGCGCGCCGCCTTGTCCGGGAGCGGTACGGGGAAGAGCAACTTGAACGGATCGAGGTCGTGCTGCGCATGATCCGGATGGGCAACCTGATGGGCAACACCCTCGACTACCTTCTGTACCGCATCTCCTTCGGCCGCTGGGGGGGGGCGTAACCGACCGGCCGTAACCGGCCGCCCGGTCCGCACATCGGACGACCTTGGTTCAAGGTAACCCGACCGCGGCTACGGGTCAACCGGACGACGTCACCGCGCTAATCCAGGCATGCCGACCGAGCAGAGCCTACCCGACTCCGCGCCCGCATCGCGCCGTCTCTCGAACATGCCCAAGTCAGGCCTCTGCCAGTTTTCGCAGAGAGCACGAAAGTGTGATATAATCGAAGTATCATGGTCAGCAGGCGAGGTCTCGGAGTAGCTCTCCCACGCCCTCGCGGGCGTTATCCGGGACGTTGGGTCGCAGCGTCCCTCGCGATCCTGGTCCTCACGCTGACCGCCTGCACTCAAGCGAGGACGCCGACGCCCACGACGCCCACGTCCACCCCGCCCCCGTCGTCACCGACGCCCACCGCTCTCCCGGTCACCGGCACACCGGCCGCCACCAACACACCTGCCGCCACCGACAGACCTGCCGCGCCGGAGACGGCGTCTCCGGCGCCCACAGAACAACCCGCCACGTCCACGCCCACCCGTGCCACGCCGACCGAGCCCTCTGACACCCCGACGCCTGAAGCCGTCATCCACACGTTCGAGGCCAGCGTCGACATCGCCGACCCGGGGGAGACGATCACTCTGACCTGGCGATGGAGCGGCGCCGATACAGGCACCATCTATCACCTGATGGCCACCGGTCAGCTCAGTATGCCCACCTGGGAGGTCGAGCGAACAGGCTCCGTCACCTACACGATTGCCCCGGAGAGGCGGAACTACGACACGTTTGCCCTGTTCCTCAACAACGAGGGCGAGGGAGTCGTGGCTCAGGACACCCTTCAGATTCCGCTCCGCTGCCCCGACGAGTGGTTCTTCAGCCCGGCGCCCGACATCTGTCCCGCCGGCGCAGCCGTGTTCACCGACGGCGCCGAGCAGCACTTCGAGGACGGGGTAATGGTCTGGAATCAGGCGGAGGGCCGGATCTACGTCCTCTCCGAGGAGCCGTCCCGGGAGTGGCGGGCCTACACCGACGAGTGGGAGGAAGGGGATCCTATCTCGGACCCCGACATCGATCCGCCGCCTGGCCTCTATCAGCCGGTCCGCGGCTTCGGCCTCGTCTGGCGGGAGCAGCCGCACGTCCGCGAACGCCTCGGGTGGGCCATCCATCCGGAGCAGGGGTATGAGACCGCGCTCCAGCATACCTCACACGTTCGCTACTCCGATCTGTATATCCGCGCCCTCGGCGGCGGTGTGTGGAAGCTCGGACCGAACGGCAGCTCCTGGGAATACATCCCCCCGGAAGGCGGTTAGAGCCCTCGCTGTTCCCTCCGCCTGCGCCAGCCAAGCGTCACCTGCAAGGTTTCTAGAGCCCTGTCATTGCGACCGAAGGAAAACGGAGCGGAGGAATCTCTAAGCTCGTGGCCATCTCAACTCACATGCAGAGAGCCCGGCGTCAGGCCGGGCTCTCTGCATGCTATTCACGTCGGCTCGTCGCTCTGAGGGGGCCACGGCAAACGAGCGCTTCCGCCAGCCCTCAGGCCACTCCGTCTTCAGAGACCGACGCTAGTCCAGTCCCTAATCGCTCGGTCGTCCCTTTCCGGGCGGGTCAACCTCGACCGGTCCCGGCGGCTCTTCACCCTTTGGAGGCGTGACCCTGACGGGCGGACCCGGATCACCCTGCGGGGTCAGGCCGCACGCCTGCCACATCCCACGCCAGTCTCCGAAGTGCTCGGAGCTCCGAGCGATGATCTCCTCCACCGTCAGGAGCAGACACTCGTCCGAGGGATCGTTGTCGGGATCCTCGTCCTCAACCAGAGTGGCGATCCTGTCGAGCGTCTCCAGCGCGTGCATGATCTGACCGAGGCCGTACCCATCCTCCACGAACCAGCTGATGACCTGGGTCTCGGTGATCCCGTACGTGCCGACCAGGCCATCCACAATCGGCTGGTCGACCTCCGCCTCTCCGCCCCACCAGGCTACGTCGTCAGGCCGATTCTCGTCGCTCTGTTGATCCTCCAACCTCTCCTGCGCCTGCTCTCCCGGCGGCTCCA
>CAZQXX010000043.1:4323-17225 GCA_964597105.1 uncultured Anaerolineales bacterium | reverse complement strand
CGCCCTTCCTCCCCGCCCCAAGGGACGGGGTTTCCGGGCGGAGAATACCATGAACAGTTGAGGATTCAACGACTGGGCTATGAACGACGGGCAATCAGAGGTCAGCAATCGGGTGATGACCAATGGAAAATGAACAACGAGAGGGTGCCGCCAGAGGTAATCGGGCGTTCGATATTCAGGAGCGCACGTTCAAGTTTGCCGTGAGGATGGTGCGGCTGATTGGTCGGTTGCCTCGCACCATTGCCGGCACGGAGGTTGGGAGACAGGCTGTACGATCTGCCACATCCATCGGAGCCAATGTTGAAGAGGCCGATGCGGCTGAATCGAAGCCCGATTTCATACACAAGATGAGCATTGCACACAAAGAGGCCCGAGAGACGCGTTATTGGCTACGCTTGATTGACGCTGCCCTGCTGGTCGATGACGAGATCTCGTCTCTGATCCAGGAGAGCGACGAGCTCGTCCGCATCTTGTACACTATCGTCAAGAACGCGCGCCGGAATCGCCTTAGCAGAACTGGCCGGTAGGGTCCCGTGACAGAAGATCGTGCTGCGCTATCCGTCTTCGCGCCCGCACTCGACATTGGCTCATTGTTCATTGTTCATTCGCATGGTAGAATTGTTCGCTCTTGAGAGGAGGTGCACCCGTGGAGCTCAATGATTACATACGAATTCTGAAGAAGCGCTGGTGGATCATCGCTGTGGCCGTGGCGCTGACCGCCGGAAGCGCGGTGGCTTTCAGTGAATTGCAGTACCCTCAATATACGTCGACTGCTGAAGTGATCGTCAATCCGGCTCGCCCCGACTTCGGTCTTACGCAGTCAGCGAAGATCCTCTTGCGCTCCTATATGACTGTCGCGGACTCTTACAATTGGGCGCAGGACGTCATTGAGGAGCTTCAGCTTCCCATGACACCTGAGGGCTTGCGCGGGAATGCGAACTTCGCCGCTGAGGACGACCGTATGGTGATCAAGATTGAGGTCGAGGACTATGATGGCGATCAGGCGAACGATATCGCGGGAAAATGGGCCGAACTGCTCGTTCAGTGGCGCAATCAGGAGAACAATAAGCTGCGCAAGGAGGACCGCGTAGACGCCATTCTCCGCGATCAGCCGCGGTACAGTCAGTCCTGGCCGCCGAGTGGCAAGATCATGCTCGCTTCAGGCGTCATCTTCGGCCTGGTTATCGCCGGCGTGATCATCTTCTTCCTGGAGTGGCTCGAAGCGGGTATCATTCGCGACCCTCAGGACATCGAGCGCCAACTCGATCTGACCGTCGTGGGAGCTATCCCCTCGACCAAGTAACGATCCCTCGATCGAATCCTTCCGAAGGGAGGTAGAATGGCTGAACGACCCGTCCTAATTGCACTGACCGAGCCTCGGAGCCCGGCGGCTGAAGCCTATCGCACGCTCCGGACGAACCTGACGTTCTTTGCCGCGCTCGATCGACCTATCGAGACCCTGGTGGTGACCTCGACGGCACCAAACGAGGGCAAGTCCGAGGTCCTGGCCAACCTGGCTGTGACGATGGCGCAGGGAGAGCGGCGCACCATCCTGGTGGACGCCGATCTACGCCGTCCTGGACTCCATGAGATCTTCGGAGTGTCGAACAACCGTGGGTTGATGACGATGATTCTCGAGGAAGAGGCAGTGGACGACCCGCCCCTCCTCGAAGTCGGCGTGGAGAACCTCCTGCTGATGCCAAGCGGGCCGCTGCCCCCCAATCCGGCGGATGTCCTCGGTTCGAGCAAAATGGAGCGGCTCATCGACGCGCTCAAGGAGCGGGCAGACGTCATTCTCTTCGACGCACCGCCTGTCATCGCGGTGACGGACGCGGCCGTACTTGGCACCAAGGTAGACGGCGTGCTTCTGGTGGTCGCAGCCGGTCGCACTCGCCGCGACCACGCCGAGCGTGCTAAGGAGCTGCTGGAGCGTGTCCACGTTCACATCCTTGGGGCCGTGCTGAACGAGGCCTCGAGAGGCGCCACGTTAAGTGCCTATTGAGCGCGATGTCATTTCTTAGCCGGGGAGCGTTCACAGGGTGAGCCTCAGGCTTCAGGATACGGAAAACGCCCCCGCGACATTCCAGGTCCGGTGAGCGGCGACAATGAAGCAGAGCATGGAAAGGAGAACCATAGGTGAAGGGTCTAATTCTCAGTGGTGGTAAGGGTACGCGGCTTTACCCGTTGACGTTTACTAGCGCCAAACAGCTCATCCCCGTGGCTAATAAGCCCATTCTCTTTCGTGTGATCGAGGCGATCCGTGATGCTGGCATCGACGATATCGGCATCGTCGTCGGCGACACGGCCGAGGAGATCAAGACGGCCGTCGGGCGCGGCGGTCGCTGGGGCATCGACGTGACGTATATCCATCAGGATAAGCCGCTGGGGCTCGCGCATGCCGTCAAGGTGAGCCAGGATTTTCTGGAAGATGCGCCCTTTGTCATGTTTCTGGGGGACAACGTCATCCAGGGAGGGATTGGTGAGCTGGTCCATCAGTTCGAGCAGTCGGATTGGAGCTCGCAGATTGTCCTCACCCGGGTGGAGCATCCGGAGCGCTATGGAGTGGCAGAGTTGAACGGCGAGGGGCGGGTTGTTCATCTGGTGGAGAAGCCGGACGATCCACCATCCGACCTGGCTCTGGTTGGCATATACATGTTCGACCACCACGTCCATGAGGCGGTCGACAGCATCACACCCTCGTGGCGAGGTGAGCTGGAGATCACGGACGCTATTCAGTGGTTAGTGGAGAACGATTACAAGGTCTATCCGTACGTCCACCGGGGATGGTGGATCGATACGGGAGAGCCTAATGAGTTGTTGAAGGCCAACGGCTTGGTGCTCGAAGGGTTGACGCCCGTGATCGAGGGGTACGTCGACCGGGATTCAGAGGTGGACGGTCGGGTCACTGTCGAGGAGGGCGCCGAGATCATCAACAGTGTGGTTCGTGGGCCCTCCATCATCGGAAAGCACACCCGTATTGTGAACTCGTACGTGGGTCCGTTCACGTCTATCTATCACGACGTGGAGATTGAGGATAGCGAGATCGAGCGAGCCATCGTTCTCGAGGAGAGCGTCATCCGAGACATCCCGGCCCGTATCCAGGACAGCCTCATCGGTCGGAACGTCAACCTGGCTCGCTCCCGCATAAAGCCGAAGGCGTACAAGCTGACCCTGGCTGATCACAGTCAGGTCGGCATCCTGTAGGGCGAGGGGTTAGGACAGGGCTGAGCGGATAGCCTCAGTAGACTCAGATCTGGTCCAAGGAGCCGTCAGTTTCCACGTTCCTGGCGTGGATCTGGTGATCCAGGCTGAGCTAGATAGAGCCAGGCTGGGTCTGTTGGGACCGACTCCGGAGATGGCGGCTCACTTGTGAACCAGCCCATCGTGTTGCCACAATACCACTCTCGTCGGCGCGCCGCCGGCGTCGTCCCACTCCAGTAACTCCGGCGCCCCCTGGTGCTCCCAGGGCAATCGCAGGAACGTGAGGGCCTCTCGGCCTTCGACCGGCCCCTCTTTCTCGTAGGTCGGGATCCACGTCCCGGTGTTGACGTACCAGCTGTTCTCCAGCCGCTCCATCGTCGGTCTGTGGCCGTGTCCCAGTACGATGGCCTTTACACCCCGGACCCGTCCGAGTATCTGTTCCAGCTCTCGAGCTACCTCTGTCAGATAATCCTGCCGCAGAAGCTGGGAGAGGGTGCGGATCAACTCGCGGCGGAGGAAATACGACGCGACCGCCATCGCCACGTAGGCGGCCGTCATCCACCATGGCCTCTGGTCGAGCAATGCCGTGGCTCCCGCGAGGAACACGAACACCCCGATGATGACCAGCGTCAGCAACGACACCACGCTCAGTAGCAACGAGCCCACCCAGGACTGCCAGACGTCTTCTACGCGCCGCTGCGCCAAGGCGTTGATCTTCTTGCTCGTCACCGGGGGAAGAGGAACTGGCTCCTCATAGATGGAGGTGCCCTCTTCCACCCGCTGCAGCGCCAGAGCGGTCGCCTTTCGCCCGGCCTCCCAGAGGGTCCGCAGGAAGACCCATCCCCGACTGAACAGAACCTCCGTCGCTCTGATCGGGTCCCTCGTGAATGCCCAGCCTAAGTAGCGGGTGAGTGGTTTGACATTGTCGGCGAAGGGGTGGACATCCTCTACCTTGTTGAATAAGTAACGCACGAAGAGGCTGCCCCACGGGAGTTCGATGCGCGCCGGGTCATCGGGAAGCACGGGATCGAGAACGTTGCGAAAGTGGTTGGCGGCTTCGTACTGCCCTCCATGCTCCACGTAGACCCGCTCCGGCTCGTAATAGAACCAGGAGTAAAACTGAATGCGCTCCCGACAGGCGGCCAGCGTGAGTGGCGGACCGCTTCCTTCGCGCAGCATTTTTCGCACGTAGGCCCGTTTCACCTCAACGACGAAGCGTCCCTGCACCTGCTCCCAGTGGAGCTCCGCGTCGTGGTTCCCGCGGATGACGACTACTCGATTCCCGTGTGCCACGAACCAGCCGAGGGCGGCGAAAAACTGCTGGTGACCCGCTGCGATCCGGCTCAGCTTCCATTCAGTTTCCAGAGCCGTTGTCCCCAGGCCGTATTCGCGCTCGTTGGCGCTGAGGTCGCTCCAGCTGTCGACTCCCTTGACGGTCTGCAGGACCTTGCCCTCTCGTGGAAGCGAGACGACCTGGAGGAAGTCGAAGATGTCACCGTTGAGGATCAAGAGCCATGGCCGCCCCCCGAAGCGGGGTTGGCTCTTGATCCTCTCGTGGTAGCGGAGAAAGCGGGCGAAGGCGCCGTCACGGAAGAAATCCTCAAGCCGCGATGTCCGGCCCGTTCTCGAGTCCCATCCCTCACTCAGATGTAGATCGCTGATGGCGAGGAGGTTGCTTTCCTGGTTCATGGGATCTCCTTATGGGGGTGGACAGTCAGTCACCATGCGAACTGCGACGGATGCCCGGTCTCAGCTTCCGCCAAACCGAGGGTCTGCCCGCACCTCGCGCCGCCGGGCGAGCTCCTTCTGGATGGCCCGATGGTGCTGTCTGGTCAGTGGATATTGCCACGCCACAGCGACGGCACCGAACAGAATGATGGCTGGCACGACGGCGATGAAGAAACGTATCGCGGTCAGTGCCCGGGCCGTTTGCTGGGCCGCCCTCTCGACGTAGCCTGACCACGCGAGGATGGGACCGACAGCTGCCAGCACCAGCTTGGTGGAGATCTTACGAACGAAGACCTCAAACCCGGAGTAGATGCCCTCTTGTCGTTTGCCGCTGTTTAGTTCGTCCACGTCGAGAGCATCAGCGCTCATCGCTGTCGGTAGAGCGTGAGCGGCGGCGATTCCCGGGCCGACGAGAACGGCAATGGGATAGACGGCTCCCCTCGCCCCTTGGGGGACGAGGAGCAGACCGAGCATCACCACCGCCCACGATGCCGTGCTGATGATGAAGGCCGTCTTTTTCTCCCATCGTCTCGTCATCCACAGCACCACGGGTAAGCTGAGCGCCGCGCTGGCCAGCAGAACCGCCTGCACGAGTGAGGCCTCCATAGTCTCCATCCTGATCCAGTAGATCAGGAAGTACGTGAAGACGGCTGAGGCGATGTCCACGGGAATCCAGCTCATAATGCGCATCCCGAGCGTGTACCGCCACGTGCGGTTCTGGAAGACGAAACGTAGGCTCTCGAGAGGTGACGAAGGGGTCTCGACCTGGAAGCCGACCCTCTCGCGGGTTCCTAGGAACGCGATCAAGATGCTGGCAACGAAGAGCCCGGCGCATAGCGTTCCCATCACTCGGAAGGCCGATATCTCGTCCGGGCTACTGTCGAGGACGAGAGCGAAACAGATGGCGGCCACGAGCCCGGCAATGATGGAGATGAACATGCGATACGAGGTGAGGGACGTACGTTCGTCATGATCGAGCGTCAACTCCGGGGTTAGGGCATAGTAAGGACAGCTGACGACGGTGGCCGCGGTATCGAATAGAATGTAGACGAATGCGTAGTAGAGGGACTTGAGGAGCTGGTTCTCGATCGGGGGCACGAGCCACATCAGCAAGAAGGTGATGCCGTACGGAAGGGCACCGAAAAGCAGGAACGGACGTCGGCGGCCCCACCGGGTGCGCGTCCGGTCGGAGAGCAGTCCCACGAGTGGATCGTTGACCGCATCCCAGATGCCGCCGATGAGGACCGTGAGGCCGGCCAGGCCGGGATTGAGACGAGCCACGTCCGTGAGGAAGAACAGATACCAAAAGGGGATCATCGTTCCGGGCCCGACAGAATGAGCGATGTCGCCCAGACCGTAGGTCAGCTTCGTGCGGAAAGAGAGGCGCTCGTCATCTGACGCCTCGACGGCGGGCCCTTTGCTGGATAGCAGGATGGACATCCGTCACCTCCGCCGGTTGTCACAAGCCAGGACGGTTTCCATGATCAGACGACGACCACGTAGGATGACCGAACACCAATCTCTCCGGGGAGTGCTTTGGCCCCCGGTTTGTCCGTAGCCCGACGCGAACGCTGCCGGTGTGGATCTGCCGATCGATGAGAGTGGAAGGGCTCGTCCCTATACTAGCCTTCCCGGAGGAACGCAGACAGCGCCTCCTGCCATGGTCGCAGCTGGATGCCAAGCGTCGCGCCAGCGGTATTGGCCAGGGGGGCGAAACGGGGCGGTGTCGAGTCACGCTCGAAAGCGTCCAGCGTGATTCTCTCGATAGGCACATCTTCCCGGTCAGCGATGCGCAGGATCTCCCGCGCGAAATCGTATCGGGACGCGTAACCCCTGTTCGTCAGATGGTAGATGCCGTAGGCCTCGGTTTCGATGAGCTGTCCCAGCGCCGCTGCCAGATCCGGTGCAAACGTCGGATTGCCTACCTCATCGGTGACCACGCGGAGTTTTCCCAACTCATCGGCCAGCTCGATGATGCGGTGGGGGAAGTTGCTCCCTCCCGGGGCGTATAGCCAGGCCGTTCGGACGATGTAGAAACGGGTGAGGAGATGGCGCGTGAACCACTCCGCGGCTGCCTTTGACCGGGCGTAAGGGTTGATGGGGTGGGGCGGATCCCACTCCCGATACGGCTGGTTGGCCTCGCCGTCGAATACCTCGTTCGTGCTGATAGTTCCCAGCACTGCGTCACAGGAAGCGCAGGCGAGGGCGACGTTCTGGGTCCCTAAGGCGTTCACCCGGTACGCCTTCTCTGGGTTCCGGGCGCAGCCGTCGACGTCGGTCCAGGCAGCGGCGTGGATGACGACGTCCGGGCTGAAGGCCTCAATGGCGCTGGTGATAGCACGTCGATCGGTGATGTCCGTCTTGGGAAGATCGCAACCGGCCACCGTATGGTTGGTCAGTACCTCGTACAGGGCGCGGCCCAGTTGCCCCTTGCATCCGGTGATGAATACTCGCATAGCCTGCCTCGGTGAACTAGGATGGGAAGAGTGTTGAGACTGGTGGCGATTGTACAGGAAACGTGAGGAAGGGCAACTGGTACTTGACATAGAACGTATGTTCTTATATAATTGCGCTATGGACTGCCTGGAGCGAGGAGGTTGACGATGGGGAAGCGTATCTCGAAGAAGCAACGGAGCATCCTGGAATTCGTCGGCGAGTATATCGGGGACAATGGGTATCCACCGTCTATGCGTGAGATCTGTGCTGCGACCGGCATCAGCTCCACGTCGGTGGTGAGCTATAACCTCGATCGCCTGGAGGAAGGAGGATACATCATTCGCGACCGGGAAGTGTCCCGAGGCCTGCGGCTGGCCCAGGCAGGTCGCGACCGTGTGATGCCAGATCGTCTGGTGCAGCTGCCGTTGCTGGGGCGTATCGTGGCTGGTGAGCCCGTGCCAGTGCCGAGCAGCGATTTTGCCTTGATGGGTGATGAGACGATAGAGGTCTCTCGCGACATTTTGGGTGATCTCGAACAGCTTTATGCCCTGGAGGTGGAGGGGAATTCCATGGTCGACGCGCTGATCAACGATGGGGATATCGTGATCATGCAGCACCAGAACCGGGTTGAGAACGGCGAGATGGCCGCTGTGTGGCTGCGTGGAGAGGGAGAGGTGACGCTCAAGCATTTCTATCAGGAGCCGAGTGGGCGGATTCGTCTTCAGCCGGCCAACCCAACGATGGGACCCATCTATGTCGACGATCCTACCCGGGTGGAGGTGCAGGGAAAGGTCGTGATGGTCATTCGGAAGCTAGATTAGCCCGGCGCGAATCGCGGTAACTCGACGCAGCGCGGCGTTTGGAGCCCAATCCCTTCGGGGGTTGGGCTTTTTATATTGGTCGTTGGTCAGGCAATCCCTGGCCTACAAGGGTGGGGAGCGAGCAACGGCGGCACGATTTTGGAAAACTGGGACGTGATTTGGGTTAAATTGGGATATCTAGTCCTTGACGTGATCGATCAATTCTGATATGATAGCCGATATATTAGAACAGATGTTCTATACCCGCCCGGAGGGTGACCCCCTGGTCTTACCCTCTGAGTTCACCCTATGGAGTGAGGAACGATGGCTGATGAAGGACGGGGCAAAGCGCTGGATAGAGCGCTGGAAAGTTTGACCAAGCGATTTGGCGATGGAGCGATCATGAGGCTGGGAGACGTCTCTCATATGGACGTCGAGGTGATCCCGACGGGGTCGCTGTCGCTTGATCGGGCCCTGGGGGTGGGCGGTATTCCGCGAGGCCGGGTCACTGAGATCTATGGGCCCGACGGTGCGGGCAAGACCACCCTCGCTCAGCACGTGGTTGCCCAGGCCCAGAGGGCGGGCGGCGTGGCCGCCTACATCGATATGGAGCACGCTCTCGACCCGGCCTATGCCCGGAGGTGCGGCGTCGACATCGACTCCCTGCTCATCTCTCAGCCAGACACCGGTGAGCAAGCCCTGGAGATTGCCGAGACTCTGATTCGCTCCGGGGCCATCGACGTCATCGTCGTCGACTCCGTGGCCGCACTGGTGCCGCGGGCTGAGATAGAAGGGGAGATGGGGGACTCTCACCCTGGCCTTCAGGCGCGCTTGATGAGTCAAGCGCTGCGTAAGCTAAGTGGAGCGATCAAGCAGTCAAATACCGCCTTGATTTTCACCAACCAGCTCCGAGAGAAGATCGGCGTCATGTTCGGCAACCCCGAGACGACCTCGGGTGGACGGGCGCTCAAATTCTATGCCTCGGTACGACTCGACATTCGCCGCGTCACGTCCATCAAGGAGAGAGGCGAGTTGATCGGATCGCGCATCCGCGTGCGCGTGACCAAGAACAAGGTGGCGCCCCCGTTCAGGCTGGCGGAGTTCGATCTGATGTACAGCGAGGGCATCAGTTGGGAGGGGGATCTGCTCGACGTGGGCGTTGAACTCGGCGTCGTGGAGAAACGGGGCTCTTATTACTACTATCAGGACAAGGATGATTATCTGGCGCAAGGGCGGGAGAATGCCAAGGAGTTTCTGCGCGAGCATCCTGACCTTGCTGCCGAGATCGAGGCCGTGATTCGGGAGTCGATGGATTCGGGGGCGGGAACGCCATCAGGATCCGACGCCGAGTCCGATGACGAGGAGAACGAGGCCGAAAACGACGCCGAGGCGTAGGCTGTATTAAGTCGGCATTGTGGCCAACGGGAGGCGGGTGGTTCCGACATGCGGAAAAAACTGGAGTTTCAGGCGGACCGGATCGAGGCGGTGCTGCATATGCACAAGGTGCCGGCGCGGGTGACAGGGGGGACGGTGACGCCGCGCTGGGTGCGGTTTCAGGTGCTGCCGGCGATGGGGGCGCGGATTTCGAAGATCAAGCGGCTGAACGAGGAGTTGGCCGCGGCGCTGGATTCGAGGAGTTGTCGGATTGCGCGGCGAGGGGCAGCCATCGACGTGGAGATCCCGCGGGACGATCCGGAGATGGTGCGGTTGCTGCCGTTGTGCAGGCAGCTGGGAGTGGAGGAGGTGCCGCCGGTGACGGCCGTGCTGGGGCTGGCGGAGGATGGGGCGCCGTTGTTGATCCGCTTGCCGAGTCCGGACGTGGCGCACGTGCTGGTGGCAGGGACGACGGGATCGGGGAAGACGGTGCTGCTGCAAAGCATGATTTTGAGCCTGGCAGTGTTGAATCGGGCGGAGGAAGTGAGGATGGTGCTCATAGACCCGAAGGGGAGTGCGTTTCGATGGTTCAAGGGGGCGCCACACCTGACGCGGTCGGTGATTCGGGATGTCGAGGAGGCGGAGGAGGCGCTGGAGAGCTTGGTGCGACTGATGGAGAGACGGGGGGAGGAGGGGAGGGAGAGGCCGCACGTCGTGGTGGTGATAGACGAGCTGGCGGATCTGCTGATGACGGGAGGAGAGGGATTGGAGAGGGGGCTGACACGGCTGCTGCAGCGGGGGAGGGGGGCGGGGATCCACGTGGTAGCGGCGACGCAGAAGCCGACGGCAGCGGTGGTGGGGTCGTTGGTCAAGGCGAACTTCCCGGTGCGGCTGGTGGGGCGGGTGATGAGCGCGACGGACGCTCGGGTGGCGAGTGGGTGGAGTGGAACGGGGGCGGAGCGATTGGAGGGGAGTGGTGACTTCATCGCCGTGGCGGAGGGGCGGGTGACACGGTTTCAGGGGGCTTACGTGGGGGCGAGGGAGATCCGAGACGTCGTGAGAGGGCGTAGGGAGGGGCAGAGATGAGGACGGGAATGAGAGACGAAGGATATGAGAGGAGGAGCCGCTGGGGGCGGCTGAAGGTGTTTGCGGGAGTGGTGACGGTTGCGTTCGCGGTGACGCTGGCGCTGGTGGTGGGGAACCGGCTGAGCAGCGAAGCGCTCGGGGTGCTCGCGGGGGCTGTGTGCGGAGTTGGGGCGGCGATACCGACGAGCTTGATTGTGGTAGCAGTGAGCAGGCGAGGGGAGGGGAGTGATAGGGGACGCGTAGAGGTGAGGGAGGATAGGCGGGAGCGGAGTGCGTATCCGCCCGTGATCGTGGTCTCGCCGCAGGGAGGGCAGCAACGGTCGGGAGGGAGCTGGGATGCACTTCCGCCGTCGCTGTCGGCGCCGATGGAACGTAACTTCAAGGTGGTCGGGGGGACGTCGGCAGATAGAGAGGGGGTCCGATATGGCGATTAGCGCATCTCTCGATGTGACGCGGCGCCTCGATCGAGGGCGTGGAAATGACCGGCGTGGTCGCCAGGGCGGCGTGCGACGCCTCCTGGGCAAGGATGAGGTCATCAAAATGGTGAAGCGGCGCCACGGCTATTTCCCCAAGCTCTTTGTCTGGCGGGGGCGGCGCTATCACGTGCACGCAGTCGAGCGGTGCTGGACCGTCTCACGTCCCGGCCTTCAGGGATCGGTTAAGCGCTACGTCTTCCGGGTGCGCGCCCGGTCCCGGTCTGGCGAATCTGGCACTGAGCGTACGCTTGAGATCTATCAGGACGTGAAGAAGAATACCTGGTACGTGCGCCAACCCGCTGACTGAACTTACTCGACTGAGGCATCAAGACGCACACGGAGGGGTGATCAACTGCCCCTCCGTGTGCGTTTTGCGTGACTGCCTTTCGTGGTAAGATTAGGTCTAGGTCACGATTCGGTTTTTGCGCTATGTATGAACCCTGAGGAGTGACGTGCTCGGTTTGACTCTCGAACAGTTTCTCATTCTTGCGGCCATCGGGGTCGCGCTCGCGGTGCTCCTGTTGGTCCTCCGGACTGTCTTCAAGCTTGCCCGGGTGATCTTCCGGCTGGGTTGCTTCGGCGTGATCATTGTCCTGGCTGTTGCTTTTGCGCTGATGCGCGGGGTCGCCGGCTGAGGCGCCGCCCTGATGACCGGAGATTGCCCGCGGCTGCGGGACTCGGGACTCCGCGTCGGCGTCGGTCGCCCGGGACCCCTGAATGCCATCACCGACGTATCGGGTGTCCGCGTCGGTCATACCACCCTGATCTCCGGTGAGGGTCCTCTTCGCCCAGGAGAGGGGCCGGTGCGCACCGGGGTGACCGTCATCCTGCCCCACGGGGACAACGTGTTTCGGCACAAGGTGCGGGCTGCCGTCCATACCATCAATGGGTATGGAAAGGTCTACGGGTTCGAACAAGTCCGCGAGGAAGGCCTCATTGAGGCGCCCATTGCCCTGACCAACACGCTCAATGTCGCCCTCGTCGCGGATGCGCTCATTCAGCATGCCATACACCACAACCCGGAGATCGGGATCACCACTGGGAGCGTCAACGTCGTCGTCGGTGAGACGAACGATGGGCATCTTAACGACTTGCAGGGGCGCCACGTCCGTGCCGAGCACGTCTGGCGTGCCATCGAGGCGGCTTCACCCAACAGTGTGCTGGAAGGAGCCGTCGGCGCCGGTACTGGAACGACCTGCTTTGGCTGGAAGGGCGGCGTGGGCACGGCCAGCCGCGTCGTCGCGGAGGACGAGGGAGGGTTCACTCTCGGTGCCTTGGTGCAGACGAACTACGGTCGTCCGGACCGTCTGACGATCTTGGGCGTGCCAATCGGCCGTTCTCTCTGCCCCCCGGATGTCGATGAGCGAGAGGCGATAGGCGACGGCTCGGTGATGATTGTTCTGGCGACCGATGCCCCTCTGAACGCACGACAACTCCGGCGTCTCTGCGTGCGGACCTCCGCTGGTCTGGCACGGACCGGGAGCGTCCACGATCACGGGAGCGGTGACTTCGTGATCGCTTTCAGCACCGCTCACCGGATCGACCACGAGCCCTCCAGGCTCGTCACCGAGGGTCCCATGCTCCTGGACGAAGGGTCGGTCATGCGCGGACTCTTCAGCGCGGTCGTGGAGAGCGTCGAGGAGGCAGTGCTCAACTCTTTGTGGCGAGCCAAGACGGTCGTTGGCCGCGACGGTCACACTCGCCACGCCCTCCCTCGGGCGGAGGTGATTGAACTCGTTGGCGGTCGGGGTCTGGGATGAAGGAGGCGGACGGATGGCGCACCAACCGGACGTAGGAATTT
>CAZQXX010000043.1:0-4223 GCA_964597105.1 uncultured Anaerolineales bacterium | reverse complement strand
GGGGTCTGGGATGAAGGAGGCGGACGGATGGCGCACCAACCGGACGTAGGAATTTCAACCGCGGCCTTCTACCCATGCTATCTGACCGAAGACGCGCTCACGGCAATCGCTCAGCTTGGCTTTCGCACGGTGGAGGTGTTCCTCCAGGCGGATGAGGAATATACGCCGCGCTTCGGTGCGCTGCTCGATCGGCGGCGGCGCGATCTAGAGCTGCGAGTCCACTCGCTCCACCTGTATGCCACCTACTTCGACCTCTGGGCACCCTATCCGCGGATGAGGACGGAGGTCCGTGACCGATTCCGCCGCGTGGTGGACATCGCTGCCACACTCGATGCCCAGGCGCTCACGTGGCACGGACTGCGCTACGGGCTGGACGATCCCGCTCTCGTCGCCGCTTTCTTCGAGAGCGCTGCCTGGGCTGGCGATCAAGCCCGGGACGCCGGGCTCACCCTCTGCCTCGAAAACGTCAGCTGGTGCTACCTCCGCACGCCCGATCAGGTGGAGGCAGTGCGAGAGGCGGGTCTGCCGGTAGCGTTCACGTTTGACGCCTTCCAAGCCTGCGAAAGTGGTGTCGATCCCGCTGCCCTCGTCCGTGCCATGGACGACCGTCTCGTGACTGTCCACCTCTCAGACTACAGCGCTGGCGGTCCACGCCACCTGCCGCCCGGCCAGGGAGATGTCGACTGGTCCGCGCTCGTTCGGGGGCTCCAGGGCGCTGGCTACACCGGGCCGCTCATCCTGGAACCGGCCCACGTCCAGATGTTTGATGTGCTCGTGGGAGCTCGTCGCTTTATCCGCCATGTGTGGCACGATGAGGAATTTGCGACAGAGGGCGATCCAGCCTGAGCAAGCCTGCCAGCTGTGTGGCGAGCGTTCACGGCTCATCGCCGGACAGCTGGGAGTCTGCGTGGGGTGTATCCGCGAGCGGCCTGAGGAGGCACTCGCCATTGCCGACGACGCCCACGCGGCGGGTCGACGACTCTTCGGGTTGCCCGAGCACCCGCCGGACGTCGGGGGTGGTCGTCGATGCGGACTGTGCGTCCAGGATTGCGTCGTCGGTGAGGGACAGCGGGGGTACTGCGGCCTGCGGGAGGTGGAGGAGGGGAGGCTTCACCATCTGGCCGGGACGCCGAGCCGCGGCCTCCTTCACTGGTACCGTGATGGCCTTCCCACCAACTGCGTCGCTGACCCCGTTTGCAGTGGTCATTCGCAGCACGGTAAGCACAACCTGGCCGTATTCTACGCCTCCTGCACCATCGACTGCCTCTTTTGCCAGAATTACCATTTCCGCGAAACCGATCCGAGGGAATCGCACACCCTGTCTGCCGAGGCCCTGTCCGAGATGGCGAACGACCGCACGTATTGCGTGTGCTTCTTCGGCGGCGATCCAGCCAGTCAGATGCCGCACGCTCTGGCCGCTGCCCGCCGCCTGGCCGACCGGGGCGTCGTCGTGTGCTGGGAGACGAACGGCACAGGCCGCCCGCACTTTATGGACCAGGCTCTCGAGCTGGCGATGGGGACAGGCGGCTGCATCAAGATCGACCTCAAGGCGTACGACGACACGCTCCATCGTGCGCTGACCGGTGCCAGCAATCGGCATACACTGGAGAATGTCACCCGTGCTGCTGCCCGTCTTCAGGAACGGCCACAGCCGCCGCTGCTCGTGGTGAGCACGCTTCTCGTGCCCGGCTACGTGGATGCTGAGGAGGTGGGTCGGATCGCCACGTTCGTTGCCGAGCAGAACCCGGCCATCCCCTACATCCTCCTCGGGTTCTCGCCTCACTTCCTGTTCCCGGATCTCCCCCGCACGTCAGTGCGTCATGCTGAGGAGGCGGAGGACGTGGCACGGCAGGCCGGATTGGAGACCGTGCGCGTAGGAAACCGCCATCTGCTCTCCCGGGCTTACTGACGCCCGGTGGATGCTTCGCGCCCGGGATTTCGAAGCAGGTCCTAGAGCTGAAGCGCCCTCAAGACAGAAGATTCCCTGGAGCGCGATCCAGGTGAACGAAGCTGGGGTTGATGCCTCCGGTCATTGCGACACGGCACAATCTAGAACGTCCAAGGTCCATTAGATCTGCTTCGTTCACCCCGCCCTTGCATCGCTGGACAAAGGCCGTCAAAGCTCCTATAATCCCTCGCTGGAGTCATTCCTATGCGCTGCCATGAGTGCAAGAGCGAGATACCGGCTACCGCGTCCGTCTGTCCCGAGTGCGGTGTGACCATCGAAGAGACCCAGCCTTCCGGTGCCCTTCGGACGTCGGACGTGAACAGCACGAAGCCCGGGACCGAGCCTACCAGTGGAGACCGGAGACTGCGGCCTGTGCTGCTCTGGGGTCTTGCGCTCTTCCTTCTTCTCGGTCTCAGTGTCGGTGGGGGCATTTACTTCGGCATGCGGGAGGGGGAACAAGAGCGGATCCAGCGTCTCGAACAGGAGGCGGAGCAGCATTACCAGACTGGCCTGAGACGGCTCGACGAGGGGAAGTACGAGCTCGCGCGGGCTGAGTTCGAGTACGCTCTCCAGCTCAACCCCAACCATCCCCTCGCTCAGCAGGGCATCTCCGAAGCAGAAGCCGGACCGCCGGTGGACCCAACCCCGACACAAAAACCGGAGGAGCCCATCACTGCTGATCTGTATCGCCAGGCCGAGGCACATGTCGAGGCCGAACGGTGGCAGGATGCCGCCGCTGTGCTGACGTCGTTGCGGCAGCTTGACTCTGAGTACAGGGCGGAGCAGGTGGAGGAGATGCTCTTCAAGAGCCGGTATGAGGCGGGAATGGCACTGCTGGAGGAGGATGATTTCGAGCTGGGTATCTTCTACCTCGATCGAGCGGTGGCGCTCCGTCCCCTCGATGAGGAAGCACTTACCCAGCGCCGCCTGGCCATGCAGTATCTTGATGCGCTCAGCTACTGGGCGGTCGACTGGGAGGCCTGTATCGCCCGTTTCGAGGAGCTGTACCGGACTGCGCCCGAGTATAAGGATGTCTTCCGACGCCTCTACCAGGCGCACGTGCGGTATGCACAGGCCTGGGCTGCCCAAGGTGAGATGTGCCCGGCAGTTGAGCAGTATGACCGGGCACTGCGGTTGCTCAATAGCGCGGACGTGGAAGAGGCGCGGGAAGAGGCGGCGGAGACGTGTCTCAGTGCCACACCTACGCCCATTCCGACCATCGAGGGCTCGCGGCCCCTCACCCGGACGACGCTACCTCCTGGCTTCAACGCGGGCCGGCTTGCCTATCCTGTCTACGATACAGGGACAGGGGCTTACAGCATCTACGCCCTCTTTGCCGACGGGCGTCTGCTGGAGATGGCCTCGGACGCCGATCAGCCCGTCTGGATGTGGAACAGCCACGCGTTGGGATACCGGGATCGGCTCTCGCCAGGTCTCTCTCTTCTTCCGTCGCTGGAGGGGGCGCCGCAGCAATTGCTTGCGGGCGCCGGCCTCGCCTGGCCCACCTTCTCTCCGGATGGCGGGCGGATGGCCTATGCGGCACTGGATACCGGCGGCGTATGGGAGATCAACATCGCCCCGACGGATGGGTCGGCCAGCCCGCGGCGTCACGTTCAGGGCAGGGGGCCGGCCTGGGGGCCGACGGGCCTCCTGGCGTGGACCGGCTGCGAGGACGAAGATCCCGATGCGTGCGGCATCTTCATCGACAACCCGGACGATGGCGAGCCAGGGAATCGCGTGAGCGGGAGCGCCAACGACATAGGCCTGAGCTGGTCGCCGGGGGGCAATCAATTGGCGTATATGTCGGACCACACCGGCAACTGGGAGATATATATCTACGATCTGGGCGGTGGATTCCGGCAGCTGACTGACGATCCGGGGTCAGACGGTCTGCCTGCCTGGTCGCCCGACGGCTCCGCTATCGCCTTCGTCTCCAACCGGGACGGCGCCTGGGGCATCTACCTGATGCGTCCGGGGGGCGAGGAGCCACGCCTGGTCATCTCTCTAGGTCCCAACTTCCCCAGCTGGACCCAGCAGCGCCTCTCCTGGGCGCCCTAGCGTAGCCGGACGACGCCCTCAGACTGCTTGTGGACGAACCGCGAATTACGTGGCTCGGACCGACTGTCCAACTATGATGTAGATTTGCCATCCGATCGCGGGGCTGAGCGCCCAACTCGGCAACTTTGCTTGACGAGTCCGACCAATGGCGGTATACTAATGGTGGTTCGCGGGGCGTGGCGCAGACGGCTAGCGCGCTGCGTTTGGGACGCAGAGG
>CAZQXX010000042.1:0-17303 GCA_964597105.1 uncultured Anaerolineales bacterium | reverse complement strand
GTAGGGCAGGTTTCCATACCTGCCGAGACTCTTACGCGTCTCCCTCGAGCCGCTCCAACCGCTCCATCACCTGGGCCAGCTGCTCCTGGAGCTGTTTGGCCATGTCCCGGAGCGCGGCGGCCTCCTCTTGGGAGCTGCCCTCCGTCGTCGAGGGTGGGGTGGCAGCGGCGCCGTACGTGGGGCCGGCGCCCGGCTGCATCCGGCGCCCCATCCCGCGTCCCATGCCCCGGCCCATCCCGCCTCCCATACCCATACCGCGACCGCCCCCCATCCCACCGCCCATACCGCGGCCGGCCTGCGAGCTGGCGTCGGCGATCGACTGGAGCTGACCGCTCTTGAAGGCCATAGCGGCCTCGCGCACCGTCCCACCGCCGAAGAGGTAGACTGGGACGCCGGCTGACGCGAGCACGTTGAAGGCGTTGGGCCCCACGCTACCGGTGACCACCGCCTCCGCTCCCTGCTCGACCACGAGTTGCGCTGCCTGGATGCCCGCGCCGCTGGGGGCGCCAACGGCCGGGTTCTCCACAGCGTCGACGGTCAGGCATTCTGTGTCGACGAAGACGTACGCCCGGCAGCGACCGAAGACCGGGCTTGCTGGCGCGTCGAGATCCGTGCCACTGCTGGTGATGACGATTCTCATTTGACCTCCTATTGACCAGACGTATAATCCCCTTGCCCGCCGGGCGAGAGGTTGACCCTCTCGCCCGGTCGGGGGCTCGGGGCGGGTGACAACGTCGACCACGGCGACACCCGCCCCGAACGTGAGCCTTACGCCTCTTCCTGCTCCAACTCCTCGATGCGGCTCGTGATCGCATCGAGCGTCTCAGCCAGCCACTCCGCCTGGCTCCGCAGGGTCGCTAGCTCGTCCTCGCGTCCGCCCGCTGGCGGGCCGTAGGGGCCGTATCCCATCGGCGGTGCGGGCTCAACCGGCGGCGCGTACCCGTAGCGGGCCCAGAAGGGCTGCCCGGTGGCGTAGTAGCGGTGCCGCCATCCGCGGCCGCGCCCCCATCCCACGCCCCGGCCGCGTCCCCAGCCCATGCCCATCCGGGGCAAGGGGTTGGCGTAACCCGGTGCTTCGTAGCCGCCGCAGTACCCGGCGGCGCGTCCCGTCATGGGGCCCATTCCCATAGGTCCCGTTCGATCTCCTGCTGGCATGTCGTCTTACCTCCTTCGTAAGCTCGCACTCTTCCTGATTATGAATGTCTATATCGGTTTCCTTCAGGCTCTCCTGTACCCGCGTCTCCGCGTGGCGGTGCGAGCCTGCTCCAACGTCACGTCTGCTGCGCGGTAGCTCTAGGCTACCGGCGCCCTCGCCCTCGCCCTCGACCACCGCGGAAGCCCCGTCTGAGGCCCCAGCGCGGGCGGCCCTGCCCGAAGAGCCGTTGCCACACCCCGGTCGTCGGAGCGCGGTCAGCGGCGTACGGGCGGCTCGTCGACTGAGGCGCATTCGGGTTGCACGGTCCCCGGGCGCCTCCCGTCATGGGTCCTCTGCCGCTTGGTCCTGTTCTGTCAAATCCTGGCATGATTGTCACCTCCTTTCTCACGCTATCTGCGATGCCTCTATCCCTAGCGGACACTCGTCCGCCGCGGGCACTAGTCCGCCGCGGGCGAATGGGTGCCTCCGGCTTTATGGGCCCGGTGCTGCCCCTCGGCCCCGAGGGGCCCTGCGCCTCCGTCCTCGCCGCACCATGCCGCCTCGTTTGGGGCGTGGCCCCATCCTCCACGGCGACCACGCCAGGTGGCCCGGCGTCGTCCTCGAGCCGACCGGGCGGCCCTGCCGTCCGGCATAGCCCATGGCCGGCTGACTTGGCGCGTCGGGCAGCTTCAGGGCGCAGTACCCTTCGCCGCGACCGGTGAACGGCCCCTCCCCTCGCGGCCCTGTCCCGTTGAATCCCGGCATATGCCCCCTCCCTTCCGCTTAGTCGTAGGCCAGGCGTGTCTCCTCGTCCGTCAATACGTGGGCGATCCGTTCCTGCCACGCCGGCGAGCGCCACGTCTCCAGCTCCCCGTGGGTCAGGTAATAGTTCTGCGGGATCGGGTGCGTGCCGATCACCACGTCCAGGCCGTACTTGGTGGGGATGAACTCGCGGAACGCCTCCAGGCGTGGGCATGGTGGGTAGCCCACCACCAGCCCCGTGGCCAGGTGAATCACCTCCGCGCCGTTCTTCTTCATCTCCGCCGGCGCGTACTCCACGTTCCCACCCGGACAGCCGCCGCAGGTAGCGTAACCGACCAGCTCGACCTCCTCGTTTTCGTATAGGGCGAAGGCGCCCTCCCGGTTCCGCAGCGACCGAAGGCACTTCCCTCCGGCACACGTGTGATATCGATGACAGATGATGATCCCGATCCGTTTCAAGGTGATGTCTCCTGTCTCATGTCTCCGTCTCGTGTCGTCCGCCGCCGTCCTGCGGGCCGCCGTCTTGCGGCCAGCCGTCTTGCGGCCCACGGCCGCCCCGTCCTTGATAGAGGATGAGGCTTCTGTGCGGCGCATCCAGATCCCTGGCGATGACGGGGCACTTCGTCTGGAGGAGGAAGAAGACCCGCGGTCCCTCCTCAGTCAACGTCTCGTAGTTCGCCTGCCCCTTGGCGATGATCAGGTCGGCCTCCTCGTACGTCCGCCGGAACCCCTCCGAGCATGCCTCCAGGACGGTGCCCGGGGCGTCCGACCCGTTGCTCATCAGCTCCGCCACCTGGTCCACGCCGGCGGCCTGCGCGTCCTCGACCGTGGCGTCGTTGATCGTCGGGTGCCCCTTGACGGCGTAGATCACGGGCCGGTCGATGGTCTCGATCAACAGCCGGTCGAACACCGTCTCCCCGGCGTTGTCGGCCAGGTAGAGCACCGCCTCGGCGTCGTCGAGGGCGGCCCGGAAGGTCTCGCCGTCGTCGATGCCGAAGGGTTCCCTCAGGACGCGCCTCACCTCTTCTTTCAAGTCATACTCGGCGTCCGCGGCCATGTCGATGATGTTGCCCGCGATGCTCAGCCGCACCGCCGTATCCAGCCGGTCGTCCGCGTCGGCCAGCAGCTGCTTCATCCACGGATAGAGGGCCAGCGCTTCCTCGGTGCTCCGCGCCTTGGCGGCCCGGTATGGATCCCGGGCGCCGGTCTCCTGCCGCACGATGCGGTGAACCTGGTGGCTGATCTGCGGAGGCGTGGCCGAGAGCGATACTCCTTGCAGCACCTCCAGCACCCGCTCCAGGATCGTCCGCTGTCCCTCCTCGTCCGCCCCGGCCATCCGCGCGGCCTCCAGCGCCTGGCGGAGGAAGCAGGGGTAGCAGTCGAGGTAGGCTTTCATGCCTTGCCCCCGCCGGGGCCCCCCCTGCCAGGGGCCCTCCTCCCAGGGGCGCCCTTTCCACGGGCCCGTTTTCCGGAGCCATCCTCGCCGAAGGTGTCCTCCCCAGTGACAGCGTCCCCCGCCAGCCGCTCGACGACCTGCTCTGCGATGGGTTCGAACGCCTCCGTCGTGTATCCCTCGATCCGTCCGGCGTCGCAGTGGCGGGACAGCTCCGGATCGAGCGGGATCCGGCCAAGGAGCGGCACCCCGATCTCGCTGGCCGTGTGGGCCGCCTGACTCGGTCCGAAGACCTCGATCCTCGCCCCGCAGTCGGGGCAGGTGGCGTAGCTCATGTTCTCCACCAGGCCCAGGATGGGCGCCCCCATCTGCTCCGCCATGCGGGCCGCCTTCCGCACCACCATACCCGCCAGATCCTGTGGGGAGGTGACCAGCACGACCCCGCTGAGGGGGATCGACTGCATCACCGTCAGCGACGCGTCCGACGTGCCCGGCGGCAGATCCACCACCAGATAATCGAGCTTTCCCCACATCACCTCGTCCCAGAACTGCTTGATGGCGCTGCTGATCAACGGCCCGCGCCAGATGACGGCCTCGTCCTCGCTGGGGAGGAGCAGATTGATCGACATGAGCTTGATGCCCTGGCCCGTCTCCACCGGGAGGATGCCCGCGGGCCCGCCCACAGGCCGATCGTGGAGCCCGAATATCTTCGGTTGGCTGGGACCGGTGATGTCCGCATCCAGCACACCGACCCGCCTTCCGGCCCGGTTCAGCGCCACCGCCAGGAGCGCCGCCACCGATGATTTCCCCACACCCCCTTTTCCGCTCAGCACGGCCACCACGTGGCGGATCTCGTTCCCTGCCTGGGCCTCCTTCGGGCCTCCCTCGGCCTCCGTCATGAACGCTGCCCGCTCCTTCTGACTCATCTCTACCACGTCGACCTTCACGCCTAGATCGGCATCGACCGACGCCACGGCCCTGCGAACCCCCTTCACCAGATCGTCCTTGATCGGTATCTGCTTGAAGGGTAGGGCCAGGGTGACCGTCACTCCAGTGTCCGTGCTGGTGACGTCCTGGATCATGCCCAGCGCCACCAGGTCCCGTTTGAACTCGGGGTGCATCACCTGGCGCAGCGCCTCAACAACTCGTTCCTCAGTAGTCATTGTCTTCCTCGTCTCACTATAGCTCCCATAGTCAGCCTGTCGACGGCCCTCATCCTGCGCCACCGCCGGTCGTCTCGCGTTGTAAGCCCTCGCCCCTCCACGGATGGTGATCGTCCTCGGGCCTCTCCATGTGGTCCCGGTACGTGGCCAGGATCTGCTCGATCATCTGATGGGTCTCCTCCAGATCCCGCGTCCACCAGCGGAGCACCTCGTCGCCCAGCTCGGTCAGCTGATAGACCCGCCGCGGGGGACCCTGGGTCTGCTCCTCCTCCCAGCGCGAGACGACCCATCCCTTCTCCTCCATCCCCCGCAGGGCGCGGTAGACGGCGCTGGGGTCGACCTGATCCAGGCCGTGCTCAGCCAGCCCGTCGATCAGCGTGTAGCCGTGCTCCGGGCCGTGGTGGAGGAGCAGCAGCAACGTCGGCTCCAGGAACCGCACTGCGCGCCGCGAATACCCCCGCTCTCGCCATCTCCGCCCTCGTCCCCGTCCTTGTCTTACCATTTGTCATGCTCCCGCGACTGCCGCTCGTCTCAACGCGTCTAGAGTATATCATACTATATGTTAATTGTCAATAGACAAGTTACAGTATCCTCGGCATCTTACGCTTGTTCGAAACGGGCCTTTCTTCGGTGTGGTGCTGCCCGGCTCGGGGCGCCCGGGCCGCTGTTTTGTGGGGTTCAGCTACCGGTGAGCCTGGGGGGTAGGAGCGGTGACGAGGATCACGCAGGCGAGCAGCGCGTGCGGGCAAGGATGTTGGCTCGCACGCGCTGCTTGAGCTTGGGGCGGAGCAGGGGCGGCCGGCTTTGAGGGCCGGCCTTGAGGGCCGGACGGCAGGAATGGAATCCTGCCCTACGCGGGAGGCGTGAGGGATGCGGGCACTGGGAGACAGTGCCCGCATCCCCCGATCGCTGACGCGACGGGTACTGCGTCTTGCTGCCCGTCGCTGTGCGCCTACGAGGCGTCGGTGAGCTTGTGCAACACGGCCTGGACGTCCGGCCGCTGCAGGACCTTCAGCTCCCGCTCGGAGAGCGTCAGACGGCCTGCCGGGCGGGTCTCGTCGGCGCAGAGCACCTTCACGCAGCGCCGCAGGACGTCGACGTCGACCCCCAGCTTCCGCAGCCGGGCCTCCACCTCCTGGGTAATCACGCCTCGGCCCAGAAGACAGCGCAGGAACGCGCACCACCGTCGCCGCCCTTCGTCCGGGTCGTCCTTCGAGGTGGGGGGCGGCGCGTCGCCATCGTACCAGACCGCGCCGGTGACGAGCTGCACGCGGGTGAAGCGCTTTCGCCGCAGGGTCCGGCCATTAGCCTGGACGAAGAACCGGTACACGCCGCTCATAACGGCTGCCGTGGCGGTCTCGAAGACGCCGGGCTCCACCTCCGGGAGCGTCAGCGTCGTCTGTGTGCCGTCCGGGCGGGTCAGCTCGGCCCGCACCTCGGCGCGGTCCGCCACGGGTAGGCCGTACTCGGTCAGCACCGCGCGCAGCGACACCGTCGCGCCGGGCACCATGCTCGTCTGCGAGAGCGAGGCCCGCAGCCGCAGGTTCGAGTAGGCGTGCACGCTCAGGCTGTAGCGCACGCCGTGGGTCGCCACCTGCTGGTAGAGCTGCGGGTTGTTCTCCTCGATCTCGCTCAGGTATCGCTTGAAGTACTTCTCGTCCACCTCGACGATCCCGTGCCATTGCCCGGCCGCCGCGCCGGCTCCGATGGGCACCGGAAGCGGGAGCCGGTAGTAGGTCACGTTCTGCCCCACCACAAACGACGCCCCGGGCAGCCCGGCCGCCGTCGCCGGGGTGATCAGGTCCCCCGCCGGCGTCTCCACGGTGAAGCGGAGGGCGTGCGGGGCGGGGGTGAGCAGGATCACGTTGGTGCTGATATCCGTCTCGTTGAGTCGGAACGGGATGCGGTGCCGGTGACCCGGCTGGATCGATCCCTCGGGGTCGAGCACGATGTCCTCGTTCGTCACCCCGGCCAGGATCTGGAGGTAGTACTTGGCCAGCAGGAAGGTGTCGGTGGCGGCCAAATCCCCCGTCAGCAGCACGTAACCGCCCGTGCCGTTCGTCAGCGCGGTCAGCGCCGCCGGCTTGATCTTGTCCGCCGTCCCCAGCCCGATGGCGTATACCCGCTCGTCGATCAGGTGGTCCACGTCAGCGATGTACTGGCCCGCCGTCTCGTGCCCGTCGGTGAAGACGATCATGGCCTTGACGTCGTAGCCTGTCTCCGGCGTCAGGTGGGTGTGGGCCCGCTCCACGCCGTCGCCGATGGCCGTCAGGCCCGCCGGGTTCGGCGTGTGGTTCTGCACCGCGATCTTCGCCGCCGCCCGGCCCGCGCCGAATACCGGGGGCCCGGCCACCGTGATCGGCATCACGTCGTGGGCGTCCTGGTCGAAGCTGCAGATGCCCAGCGCGTCGTCGTCGGGGATCACCTCCAGCAGCGGCGGCACCGAGAACTTGAGCACGTCCACGCGCTGCGGCAGCTCCGGAATGCCCGAGCTGTAGGTCATGCTCCCCGACTTGTCGAGCACCAGCTCCAGGACCGCTGTCGGGCGGCTCACCGTGTTGGCGCTGATGAGCACCGTCCACTCCTGCCCTGTCTCCACCCAGCGGACCGTGACGCTTCCGCTGGCCGTGTCGCCGTCGCTGGTGCCGGTGTATCCGATCCAGACCCGCCCCTGCCGCGGTGAGGGGTCGCCGGCCGGGTCCATCTCGGCCGTCGTCCCCAGCGGCGTGGTGAAGTCGGCGCCGGGCCCGCTCACGATCTCCAGGGTCACTGGCTGGCACGACTCCACGGAGAAGACGACCGCGCGGACCGTCGTCTCGCCCTCCGGGACGTCATTGAAGGTGAGGCTGGCGGTTTCGAGCGTCACGGCCGGGTCGGCCCCGCAGACGCCGCTGGCGGCGTTCACCCGGCCGAAGCCGTACCACTGGCTGAAGCCGCCCACCCACTGCCCCACCGGGTCCGTGTTCCCCGGGTCGATCTGGACCGCCGTGTCCCGCAGGGTGTCGCGCAGATCCTCCCAGGTCAGCGAGTCGTCGGCCGAGAGCATGAGCGCGGCGATGCCTGCCACCGTGGGCGCAGCCGCCGATGTCCCGCCGAAGGTCTGCTCGCCGCCGGAGGCGTCCAGCGAGGGCGCTCCCGCGCCCTGGGCGCAGACGTCGATCTCCGGCCCGAAGTTCGACGACCCCACCTTTCGCTCCACCCCGCCCGCGTCCGGCTGCGCCGAGTTGGCGATGGCCATGGTGTTGGGGTGGGCCGCCCAGGTGCGGAACCCGGTGATGAGCGTGTTGTCGTTCCCGGCGGAGTAGATCACCAGCGTGCCAAGCCCGCCCCGGCCGTTGTCCGCCAGCTCCTGGAAGGTGTCGTCCATGATCCCGGAGAGGGCCAGCCCGTTCTGCCCGTGGGAGCAGCTAATGATGTCGGCGCCCGGGCTCAGGGGCTCCGCCGGCCAGCCGCTGCTGTCGTTGTCCGTGGTGAAGCCCGCCGCCCACAGCAGGACGTCCGGGTAGTTGGCCGACGTTAGGCTGGGGCGCTCCATGGCGATCTGATGCGTGTTGGGCGCGATGCCGGCGATGTCCTCGTTGTTGTCGGTCCGCGCCGCGATGATCCCGTACACGCCCATGCCGTGGTCCGTGTCCGGCGTGTACCCCGCTACCGTGCACTCGCGGAGCCCGGAGAAGTCGTAGCAGCGGGAGATCTGCGGCGCTCCGTCGGTCAGGTTCCCGCCGATGTCCGGATGGTCGAGATCGACGCCCCGGTCGAGCGTCGCCACGGTGACCGTGGGGTTGCCGAGGGTGCGGTTCGGGTCGATCTCGCGCAGGATGCGCCAGGCGATGTCCACCTGCTGGAGCGTCAGGTTCGCCTGGTTGGGGTACGTGGGGTCGTCGGGCGCGTCATCGGGGAAGACGTCGTCCACGATCTCCGCCATAATGTCCGGCTCGGCGTAGACCACCAGGCCCTTCTCGTACCACCGCTCGATCGTCTCCAGGTGCCTCTGAACGTCCCCCGCCGGGAACTCCACCAGGCGGGCGTTCGGCGACTGGACGAAGCCGCGCAGGATGCGGCCGTCGGCCTCCTTCACCAGAGCCTCGATCTCGTCCGGCTCCACCCCGTCGCGGAAGCGCACCACGAACTGGTTGTCGATCACCTTCACTTGACCGCGCTCCAGGTCGACCGGGATGCCGACCCGCACCTCCTCGTCGATCAGATCCCGAATCTCGACCGAGGCCTCGCGCCGCAGCTCGGGCGTGGCTTCCTCTCTGAAGCGGAACAGCCAGACGGCGCCCTCGGCAGCCGTGAAGTCGGCCGTTGCCTCCTCGCCCTCCTCGGGTGGCTGTTGTTCGGCCTTTCCTTCTTGCTCCTGTTTCGCTCGCCGGAGCGGGTACCGCTCCAATGGCAGCCGCTCCGTGATCTGCCCGACCAGCTTCTCCCGGGCCTCCGGGTCCGGCTGTCGCAGCGGGAAGGCGACCGCCAGCAGATCCCCCGGCGGAGGGAAGGGGACCTTGTTCTCGCCCAGGCGGTAGAAGGGCCACCCCTGCTCCCCCAGGTACGCCGATCCGGTCTTCCCCTCCGGGCCAATCTCTATCTCCCGGTCTGGGGCCGCCAGCTTCTCCGTGATGACCGTCAGGCGGTACGTGCCCGGCTCGACCTTCCCCTCGTAGAACGGCGATCCCTCCCGCCGTTTCAGCGTCGTTCTCCTGCCTTCTCGCGTGACCCACACCTGCGCGGCGCCCTCGTAGATCCTGCCGTGGGCGTCGTGGACCGCGATGCGGACCAACGTGCGTCCATGCTCCTCGTGCGTCTTCTGACTCTTGGTCACAGAACTCTCCTTGACTGACATCCCGCGATCGGGGGATAGCCATCGCCTTCTATCGTCGCTGCGACCGTCGCCGCGACCTCTATGTCCACCGTCCGCACTGCAACCGCGACTCTGTCCGGCGGCGGGCGATATGGAATGGGAAGGACGGGCTGGAGGAGGCCGCTCGGCGAAGGGTGGGGGAACACCGAGCGGCCCTTGGATGCCCATAGCACAGCGTCTGCCGCTGCACTCCTCTTCAGCTACTTCACGAGAGCCCGGATCTCCTTGTACTGAGTCTTGAGCTCCTCGTACTGAGCCTTGAGCTCTTCAAGTGTAACCATGAGCTTCCACTCATGTGCTAGTTGCACGGGGTCAAACGGGCACACAGGTCCAACGATGTCCCCGAAAGCGCACTCATTGTAGAACGCGCCCCCGCAGTGCTCCACCAGCTCTTCCCTTATGGCGCTCTCGAATGCAGGTCCGCAGTGATTTCCGAACGGCAGTTCCACGTAAATCTTCGCACGATCGAGTATTTCCATCTGTCTCACCTCCTACCCTTCCGGTAGTCCCACCCCTACCACGGGACGCCCGGCCTCCGCCAGGTGCCAACGCTCGGGCATCCGCCATCGACACCATCAGTCAGACTCCGTTCCTTCTGCCCGCGCCTCGCGGGTCTCTATCTGGCGTCCCAGCTTATACCTGACGGCGAGCGTATCCAGCAGGTTGTACCGCCACGTACTGCAGTCTAGCGCTCGATCGCCTCTCATTCGTATGTGCGGACACCCACCCATACAGATGGGAAGTAGCCTGCAGTCCTGACATTCCTGGCGTGCTGTCGGATCCCATTCCATGAAGGTGCGCAAGTTCGTCTCTTGCTCGGCCGTCCGTTCATCATTCCAGATCGTCCCTACAGACCACCGCTCTCCCACGGAGGCCTCAGCCCAGCACTTGAAGAGCACCCCGTCAGGCGCCACCACGGTGCTGAGCGGCTTGTCCGCCGCACAGACCCCGTTCAGCTGCGCACGGGGGTAGGCGAAAGATGCCAGTCCGCGTGTCAACGCCTCCTTGGTCAGCGCCAGATTGTGCTCGCTGAACTCCTTGTTCGAGAGGCATGCTGCTGCCACGTCGGCACACGCCTCAGTGAACGGCTTGACGTGTCCGAAATAGGTTCTCACGTTGCCTTGAAGGCCCCGGGCCTCCAGGGCCTCTAGAGCTCCGAGGGCCGCATCGAGGTTATTCCTGTCGATATTGATCCGGATCTGAATGTCCAGGATGTCGCAAGTGCGGGTCACGTTGTCCACGATTCGATCGAAGGTTCCGCGGCCCCCCCGAAGGGGGCGTCGGTCATCGTGCGTCTCCCGGTCCCCGTCCAGGGTGATCTGCGCCCTGGAGATCCCCGCTTCCTTCAGACGCTTCGCCAGGCGTTCGTTTAGCAAGTACCCGTTGGTGATGATACTTCCGGACTGCGTCGGGAGGTCGTACGTGTCACACAGCGCGGAGGGTTCCGCGCTCAACCCTTCGATGATGTCCATGCAGAGGGTTGGCTCTCCGCCGAACCAAGAGACCGATAGACTCGTGGCGTTTTGCAGCCGCTCCTCCACGAACCGCAGGAGCGCCTGTTGGACTTTCGGGCTCATCCGCGCCTTGTGGGAGTAGCTGAAGCAGTAGCTGCAGCGGAAGTTACAGTCTAGAGTCGGCACGATGGTCAGGGCCACGCGGCGATCTTGTTCCTTCAGTGCCAGCCGCATAGCTCTGATCTGCTCGAGCTCGTCATGCCCATCCGGGATGATCATGCCCATCTCGATCAGGTCTTCTCTGAACTGAGTTAACCCGCGGGCCTCGAAGAAGGACTCGTCCGGGTCATCCAGGAAATCCGCCACGTGGCCGAATTCCTCCTGGGTCAGCTCAACCAGGGCAGTCGTAAGGCTGTTGTAGGCCAGAATTGCCTCACCGTCGACCCGGAAGAAGAAGTTGTATGCAGATGGCTTCATATCCTTGTTCTCTTTCCCGAGGTTGGGCCGTCCGGACTATTCGTAACCTCTCTCATCCTCCGCCCGCCTGGATGGGTGTTTCCAGACCCCCTGCCTGCGCCTTGCTCTTCGCGCAGACAGGGGGCCGTGGGTCGTTACCGCATCTCGATCTAGGGCGACGGTGCTGCTGTCAAATCCGTCCGACTGGAATCGATCTCCACTCGGGGATGACCTTGCCCGCAGTGAAGTCGTCCGCGTTGGCAGCGTCACCGTCCGCCCAGACCACCAACCGCAGCAGAAGGGTCCGACACGCGGTCGCGCTCCTACCTCATATGCACAATCGCTGAGCAACCGACCAGCCGCTTCACCTAAGGCGCGGGCACCTCCAGCAGGATGAGGTGGACGAAGTCCTCACTCCGGTGTATGTGGTGATATCCGTTGATGGTCCGATCCCCAACCAACAGCCGCACTTCATACCCACACTGAGCGAGGCCCTCGATCTCCCAATCCACTGTCTCATTGGTGAAGCCGTAGTCCTCTCGCGGCGGGCCAGTGAAGGTCTCGCTTGCGATGGGCGACGTGACAGCGTGTCCAGTGCGGTAGGTGAGTGTGTAGCTCCTGAAGTGATCCTGCTCATCGTAGGCGTCGATCCGAAAGCGCACCTTCTTGCCCGTTTCGACGTAGATGATGCCGCACACTTCGGGGCTGTCGCAAACTGGCCCCACTACACCCGGATCTCCACAGGTCTTTACAGAGCCACCTACGACCTCGATGTTCTCGCTGATCGTCGCTACCGGCCAGATGTTGTCGAGTTGAACGACGAGTTCCGTGTCCCCTCCGGCGGGCAGAGGGAGGTCCGTGCCGTCGCTGTTGTAAGCTTTCACCTTCAGACTGTACTTGCCATCGGGGTATCTCGGCGCACCCAAATCCCTTCTGGCAGTCCTCCATCTTAGCAGTATCTCTTTTGAGGTCGTGAAGAGATCAGTGTAGTCCGGAATCTCGTAGCACCCATCGCCCACTCCCGGGACGGACACCGGGCCCTTCTGAACGGTCACCCAGTCGCCCCCGATCTTCTGTGCTATCGACCAGGTCTCGTCCAGAATGGGCGCGAAGTCCCCGGGGTCAGGCGGAGTGGCCGCATCCGCCCACTTCGCGTACAAGACCTGGTAGTACTTCCCCTGGTGGGCATGGCTGAACTGTCCCTTCAGATCTATGGTGCTGCCAAACGGGCTATCCTTGGCCTTGACCACATCAGGTGCCGAATCAGATGTGTCCGCGTATCCCTCGCCGTCGATCTGAGAGATCAGCACGTTCCCGACGCCGTGGAACTCGAAATCGCCAGCAATCGGTGCGATGGGATCGTCGGGAAGCACCACGTCCCCCTCGACGATGAGAGTGACACCCAGCGGTGGAAGATCCTCGACATCCCAGCGCGTTGCAGTCGCAGCATCTTCCTCATAGATGGGCACTTCGACACCGTTTACCGTCTGCGTCACTCGGAACAAGATGTCCGGCTTGACATCGGGAAACGGCGGATACAGCAGTGGATGGATGAAAGGCCAAGTGTAACACCAGTCAAACTCGAACAGGAATAACCCATTCATATCGGTGGTCGCGGTCCCAATCTCGCGCTCACGGTAACTCCCCGGTGGCCATGGCCACCAAGAGAGTCCCACGTCGTAGATGTGCACGGTGGCATCGGGAATCGGGATCAAGTCCAGGTAGCTGCCCGGATTGTCGGGGTCGGGAATGCCGAGAACCACCATGCCAAATACGGTGTACGTTTTGCAGACTGTATCCCACAATTTCCACAGGGGTTCGGCAACGAGGATGTCTCCCACGTCCACGTAGTAGGGATTCCGCTTCTTCCAGACATCGCCTGAAAACGTGCGTCTCGCCTTTGGCATCACCTTCAGAAGCTTCTCCTCAACATCGGGGCAGATCGAGAGGCTGACATCCGGGAGTTCGTGATACTCGGCCTCGATCTCATAGCTTCCGTCATCGTCAGTGACAGCGTCGCCAAGGAGCTTGTTCGTTCCTGCCACGTAGGCCATCACCCTCATGCCGCCTAACGATCTTCCGGGTTCTTCCGCCGTGACTTTGCCCTTGATCACGAGGGTCACAGGCTTCTTCTGTCCTTCCTGCCCTTTGGCTTTTCCCTTCTTTTCCGGCGCGCTTTCCGTCATTCTGGGTGCCTCCTTAGCTCTGGTTTGGTGCGCCTTCCTTCATCGTGTCCTTCGCACTTCTCATTCACTGTGGTTATGCTCACCCCCCTTTGAAACACGTGAGCACTTGCTGGCCAGGGGGGCCGCCGGTGAGGCGCCACCGGGCCGTCCGGCGGGCCTTCGCCGGCGCCGGGCGCGCGGGCGTGTCTATGGTGCGCTCATTCTCGGCGGCGTACCACGGTCCGCCGTCGGATCCGGACGCCGCCGACCAGCTTCACGGACGGCAGCCGCCGCACGCGATCCGCCAGGGCATGGTCGAGGGTCGCGACGATCGCCTTCCCCTCCCCGGCGATCATCTCCACCCGGCCGCCGAGCCGCCCCATCATCGACACCGTCCAGGCCGTCGCCTCCTCGGGAAGGCCCTCCCTCAGCACGACCAGGAACGTCTCCCGGCCGGAACCGCTGGGCTGCCCAGAGACGATGCCCTTCTCTCCGTTCCCCATGGCGGCGTCACTCTATGGAGACCGTCAACTGCAGCGCGGTTCCGGCCGGGACCTCGGCGCCGCCATCCGGCCTCTGTCCAATGACCGTGTCCTCAGGCTCCTTGCTCCGGCGGCGGATGACCCGCTCCACAGTCAGGTCGTGCTGGGCGGCGACCCGTTCGGCCTCCTTCAGCCTGAGCCCCTTCAGGTCCGGGACGATGACCGTCTCGGCGCGGGACACCGTCAGCGCGACCCTCGCTCCCGGTTGGACCTCTGACCCCGCCTCCGGTTTCTGTCGGATCACGGTGCCCGGCGGCTCGTCGCTTGCTTCGTGCACCACCTCGCCCACGGTCAGCCCGGACCGGTCGACGGCGCCCAGCGCTGCCTCGCGCTCCAGCCCCCGGAGCTCCGGGACGGCGATCATCCTCGGCTTTGCCATCACCAGTCTGACGCGGCTGTTGATTGGCACCTCCTTTCCTCCGTCCGGGCGCTGTCCTATGACCGTGCCCGCGGGCTCGTCGCTCGTCTCCTCCGCCACGTCGCCGGCGCGGAGGCGCGCCCTCTTGAGCCGGCGCTTTGCCTCCCCGACCGACGCCCCCGTCACGTCGGGGACTTCCGTCATCTTCGCCTTCGCGACGGTCAGATCGACGGCCGTCTCGATGGGCACCACGGTGCCACCCGGGATTCCCTGGCCGATCACCGTCCCTGGGGGGGAATCGCTCACCCTCTCCGTGACCTCTCCCACGGCGAGCCCTGAGGATTCGAGCACGTCCTCGGCGTCGTCGCGCCCCAGCCCGATCACCTCGGGGACCTCCGTCTCTCTCGGCCCGGAGATCACCAGGTCGACGGGGGCGCCCGCCTCCGTTCTGGCGTAGGCGCCGGGCCGCTGGCCGATGACCGTGCCCGGGGCCGTGACGCTGGGCCGCTCCTCCACCTCGCCAACCGCGAGGGTGGCGGCCTCGATCGCCTTCCGGGCCGCGCCCTCCTGCATGCCGACCAGGTTGGGGATCTCGACGGTCTCGGCCGGTGGTTTTGACGGGCGAGGGGACGGGGCCAAGGAGAACCGGAGCCTGCTCAGGTTCTCGAGAGGGATGACGTCCTCCACCTGCGGCAGCTGAAAAGCGATGGCGCCCTCCTCGTCCAGCGTCATACTGACCTTCAGGTCCGCGTCGAAGGTGCTGATGGCGTAGTCGACGCGCCCCTCGCTTACCGCCATGCTCGCCTCCATCTTCCGCAGGGCGGTGGTGAACGCGGACATCAACGTCTCCGGTCTCAGCGCCGGTCGCTCTCTCTGGAGCGTCTCCAGCTTCCCGCGCAGATCCTCGACGGTCTTCGTCAGGTCCTCGACACGTTGTTCCTTCGCGTGGATCGTCTCTTGCGCTGCCTTCAGCTCGCGCCTGAGTCGCTCTATCTCTTCTGGCATGGTCGCTCACTCCGCTTCTATTGTCGTCGCCGGCGGGACCGAGACGATGCGCGTCTTTACGACACTGGTGCTGGCGGCGTCGAAGCTGAACACGTTGCGATAGGAGGCGTTCTGCGGAGCTGCGTAAAGGACCTTGCGCCACACCGGTGGCCTCCCCGGGCGCTTCTCCTTCTCCCAGTGCATCGACAGGGAGACCTTCAGCTCGATCGTCGTCTCGGGGAAGTGGTACCAGGTCGCCTCAATCCCTGTCTGGCTCAACGTCTCGTCGTTGTCGATGAGCACCTGGGTGGCGAGCGAGTTCCGGTCCAGGGCGACCTGGGCCTCGGCGATGCCGCGGCCGACGTGAAGGAGCACGTCTCCGAGCGATTCCGCCATGACGTCCATACTGAGTTGATCTGATTCAGGCATCCTCTACCCCCTGATTCTCGTGCAAGATCGATGCGCCGGGCGTGCGCGCGCACGCCCCTCTCGCTAGGCGGCAGGACCCGGTCGCCGCGCGGACCGCTCGCGGGCGAGATGCGCTATCTGACGGATCAGTCTCGCGCCGGGCAGCTGGATCCGGCGGCGGGACCGGGCCTCAACGGATGGCGCGTCCGACGGCTCCCGTCCCAGCCGTCGCGTCGCGGCGCCCCCGCTGCTGGTTCCCCTCCGCGACGAGCGCGCAGGGGACTCACGTGCTTGGTTGGGTGATGATCTCCGGCACCGCCCGCCCTGGAGGCGCCTTCGGCTTCAGGGTGGTCGTCAGCCGGCACGAAGCGGCTGCGTCCAGCCCGTAGACCTGGGACTCATAGGCGTGGTGGGACGTGACCGCCAGATCGACCTGGTACTTCCCCTTGGCCACCGTCTTGCTCCCACCGCCACCGCCGCCGATCTTGAAAAACCCCAGGTTGAGGCTCAGGCCGCCGCTCCCTCCATACTTCTTCCGCGACGTCTCCCAGCTCGAGGATACCTTCTTGCTGAAGTCGGAGCTGCTCTCCACCCGGGTGCTGCGGATGTAGAACCGAACCCAGAACCTCAGATCGATCAGTGTCTCGCTGAACTCGTAGAAGTTCGGCTCGATACCGTACGCCAGAAGCGACATCTCGTGGTCGTTGAGCAGCAACTCGACGTCCTCGATGGCGCCGCTCGTCTCGTCGACTTTCTCTACGATGGCCAGAACGACGGAGTTGGCCGGCAGCATCGTGTTCGCCAGGGTCTGGGCGGTGGCGAGCGAGTTGAAGTCCAGGGCCTCCTGACCGTCGGCGACGGCGAGGGCCGCCTTCCGCACCAGCTCCGCAAATGGGATCTCCTTAACGATTGCGTTCACGGGGTCCGCCATGGGTTGCACTCCTTTTTCTGGACGCGAGACTTGGTAGGTCCAGGACCGCTCCGGGGGCCGTCAGTCCCCGGGTGGGGCGCCAGCCTGCTGCCGGCCTGCTGCCGGCCCGAATCCGATGGTTCACGTTGGAGTGGTGGAAGGGATCCGGGTCGGCAGACCCTGGGTCTATCGAGGCTCGCTGCCGGGTTTGCCTCGCTTCGAGGTGAGGGCTGATCAGACCTGCGCTTGCTCTGCTCCCTCCATACCCTGTTCCTTCTCCGTGGTGCACGGAGCTTCCTGGTCGGGCTGATCCCGCGATGCCGACGATGGCACCCGGTCTCCCGACCACGCGGCCCGGATGATGGGTCATCCCGCCAGGCCGCGTGGATGCGTGCCACGCAGCCGGCGGTCAGTCGGCTGTCTGTCTCCCCAGCCACAGGTGGCTGAGGAGCTACGCTGCGGCGTAGATTGTGCCGGTCAGGAGTTCGTGGGTGACCAGAACCGGAGTACGCCCGAGTATGCTCGGTACGGTATCGGATGATCGGGTCCGGATCTCGGTAGGCGTCCGTGCGTCGTGCGCGTGTGGTGCCGGCGACTAGAGGAAGTTGGTGAAGGGAGGTCTAGCCTTGTCTCTCGTCGGCTGTGGTTTTGACAACGCTGCTTGTGCTACCTCACTATGATCCGATTATATCACCGCCCCATGGGAAAGTCAATACCC
>CAZQXX010000041.1:0-17498 GCA_964597105.1 uncultured Anaerolineales bacterium | reverse complement strand
GAACCCTCAATCGCCCTCCCCGCTCGTTTCTTGTCCCCACCGCGATACGCTCACATTCCCGAAAGGGATGGGGGGACATTGAGCGTGTGTCACGGATGCGAGTGAGGCGTTCGTGTCCAGCGCAATCCTGGACAGGCATCAGCATCGGCATCTTGGACAGACGAGCCAATCCCCGCTTGACACAGCGGGAGAACCCGGTAGAATCTGGCTGAATGAACGCTCATTCAGTACAAAAGGAGACAGTCATTGTCTGACTCGATAGGACGCAGTGCTTACGACGCGGCTGGGAGACGCGAGGAGGAGATTCTGGGAGCAGCAGCATCGCTCTTCGCTGCCAAAGGCTACCAACGCACGCCGGTGAAGGAGATCGCGGAGCGCGCCGGGATCGCCCCGGGCACCATCTACCTCTACTTTGACGGTAAGCGCGACCTGCTGCTTTCCATCGCCGACCGGATCATCGGTCAGGCATGGAACGAGACTCAGGAGCAGATGGCTGAGCTGGACAAAGAGGCGTATATCGCCACAATCCTCCAGGGTGTATTCGATTTCGTGGACGAGAACCGCGCCTTCCTCAGAGCGCTGATCCCCGAGATATGGACCGACGATGAGCTTCAGGATCAGTTCTTCAATCAGGTCCTCAAGCCACTGTTTAGGACCGGCGCTGGCTACCTCCAGGAGCAGATTGCAGCCGAAGAGGCACGTCCTTGTCGGGTTGACGTGGTGATCCCCGCCATCGCGGGGTCGCTCATCATGCTGCCAATGATTCACGGACTCGCTCCCGACCAGTTCCTCGCCGATTTCTCGCATGAGGACCTGGTGGATGAGCTGACACAGCTTTATCTCAAAGGGCTCAGTCCTGAGCCAGGGATAGGGTCTGCGTGACTGAGTACCTGAGAGTTGTGGGAACGAGACCCCTGAGCAGATGGCCCAGTGACCACGGGCCGACGAATCCATCCCCCAAACCAGATTCGCTGACGCAGCATGAGTGACGCCGGGCTGACGATTCAGACGGATAATCTGACTCGTGAATTCGGTGACCTTGTGGCCGTCGATCACCTGACCCTCGAGGTGCGTCGCGGGGAGATATTCGGCCTTCTGGGACCCGATGGGGCTGGCAAGACAACGACGATTCGTATGCTTTGCGCCATCATGGACCCGACTGAGGGTCGGGCCAGTGTGGCAGGATTCGACACACAGGAGAAACCGGAAGAAATCAAGGGACGGATCGGCTATATGCCACAGCAATTCTCGCTCTACGGGGACCTTACCGTGGACGAGAATCTATCGTTCTTCGCCGACATCTTCCAAGTTGCACCGAGCACACGACGGCGACGGAAAGAGGAACTACTCAGTTTCGCGCGACTGACGGAATTCCGCACCCGCCGAGCTGCGCAGCTCTCGGGAGGCATGCAGAAGAAGCTAGCGCTGGCGTGCACGCTGATCCATGATCCGGAAGTCATCTTCCTGGACGAGCCGACCACGGGCGTCGATCCCGTCTCGCGACGTGAGTTCTGGGGCATCCTGACTGAGCTTCATCTCCAGGGTGTCACGCTGTTCGTCAGTACACCGTATATGGACGAGGCGGAACGCTGCTCCCGCGTCGCGCTGATGTTCCAGGGCGAGGTCATCGTCTGCGACAAACCGAGTCAGATCAAGGGACTGGTAGAAGGAGAGCTTCTGGAACTCCGTCCCGACAGGCTTCGGGAGGCGAGCCGCGTCATCGCTGACCTCTCGGGAGTGCTTGAAGTTCAGACGTACGGCGACTTGCTCCATGTCTTCGTTGACGATGCAAAGCAGCGAGACACAGCCATTGAGGCCGCCCTGAGGGAAGCAGGCATCGCTGTCGAGGATATGCGACACACGCGACCGCGAATGGAAGAAGCGTTCATCTCGTTGATCCGAAAACGCGCACAGCAACGGGAGAGATAGTGTTTCTCACGAGCTTGTGGTCCTGTCGGTGGAGGGCAGCTCGAGGGTTGGTCATACATCGAGAACTGGAGTAATCGGTAGCCGAATGGATGAATTCGCCGTCGAAGTTGACAATCTGACGAAGAAGTTTGGGGATTTCACCGCTGTGGACGGTGTCACCTTTGGCATTCGCCGCGGGGCGATTTTCGGCTTCCTGGGGCCAAACGGGGCCGGGAAGACGACCACCATCCGTATGCTCCTCGGCCTTCTCCGTCCGTCGGAAGGAAGGGCGAGCGTCCTTGGATACGACGTGAGACAGCAACCGGAGGAGATTCGGAAGCGGATCGGCTACATGTCGCAGCGATTCAGCCTATACGACGACCTGAGCGTGGGCGAGAACCTGGACTTCTACGGCCGCACCTACGGAGTCAAGGGGAAGGACCTGCGCGAGCGAAAGGCCTTTGTCATCAAGATGGCAGGCCTGAACGGACGCGAGAGGGAGTTGACACGCAATCTGGCCGGCGGCTGGAAGCAGCGCCTCGCACTGGGGGCGGCGATTCTCCACGAGCCCGACATGCTCTTTCTCGACGAGCCGACAGCCGGGGTCGATCCCATCTCCCGTCGGCAGTTCTGGGAACTGCTGTACGACCTGGCCGACGAAGGGAAGACGATCCTGGTGACGACGCACTATATGGACGAGGCAGAGCACTGCCAGGATCTCGCATTCATCCATCGGGGCCAGATCATCGCTCGCGGCGCACCGGAAAAGATAAAACGGACAGAGATGGAGGGGCAGGTTTTGGAAATCGACTGTCAACCGGCAGACGCCGGTATGAAAGCATTGCAGGAACTGGACATCTTCGATGAGGTGTCGCTCTACGGCGCGCTGATTCACGCAGTGGCGGAAGGCGCAGAGCAGCACCTATCGCGCGTTAAGGAGAGACTGGGACAAGCCGGCGTGACTATACGGTCGATGGACATCATCGCTCCCTCTCTTGAGGACGTGTTCATCTCGAACGTGCGCCAGAACGGAAGAGATTAGGAAACTGATGCTATGAAGCAACGCCGTCTGATCATTCTGATCGCCGTCATTGCAGGGGTAGCCGCCGGAGCAGCGGCTGTGGCATTCTACTTCTCGAGGAACCCTGCAGTCTGGGAGGACACCCTGACGCAGCTGGACCTCGCCGAACCAGCTGCTCGAGGCCTCGAGGCCTCGGGGTTCATCGAGGCAGAGGAGATCGATATCGCCTCTCAGCTTGGGGGACGAGTCGCTGATATCCTCGTGGAAGAGGGGGACGACATCGAGGCCGAAACGTTACTGGTCCGCCTCGATGGGGCTCTGCTGGAGGCTCAGATCGCATCGGCGAGAGCCGGCGTTGAGACAGCCGAGGCTCGGCTTGCTCAGGTCAGCGCGGGTGCCCGCCCACAGGAGATCCGTCAGGCGGAGGCACGTGTGGCACAAGCTGTGGCAGCACGGGATGGGGCGTACGCAGCCTGGCAGGACGCAGAGGCCGTCCGCGACAACCCGCAGGAGCTGAGCGCCACGATCGCGGCCACACGGTTCGAGGTGAGATCCGCTGAGGCCGAGTTGGCCGAAGCGGCTGCGTTGAAGGATGCTGCCGTGATCGCTCACGACAACTACTGGGACGCAAAGGAGAACTGGGAAAGCGTCAGAGAAAGACTCGAGGACGAGTACGAGGACTACCTGGATGGAACGGAAGACTGGGAGGAGATCGAGAAGAAACTCGACGAATACGCGGACTACCTGGATCGCGGAGAAGACTGGGACGCCTTCAAGGACAAGCTGAAGGACTGGTACGAGGGTGTGCTGGAAGAGAAGCTACCCAAGGTGCCGACCGAGATGCCCACTCAATTGAGCTTCCATATGATCCCTTACGACTACTGGCGGGCGTGGGTCGGGTTCCACGCTGCAGAGGCCGGGCTGAGCCAGGCGAGAACCTCGTTGAGCAACCTGATCACGATGCGAGATAACCCGCAGGATCTGGAAGCGCAGGTGGATGCGGCAGAGGCTGAGTACCGGCAGGCTGAGGCGGCCGTTGGTCAAGCTGAGGCGCAGCTGGACGCCATGACATCGGGAGCGACCCGCGAGGAGATTGCGGTCGTCCAAGCCCAGGTAGCGCGGGCCGAGGCCTCGCTCAACCGGTTGTTGATCGAGCAGGACAAGCTGAGCATCGCCGCACCGGTGGGAGGTATCGTGCTCCAGACCACGCTACACGAGGGTGAGCTGGTCGCTGCAGGATCCACACTCCTCACCCTCGGCGACCTCGATCAGGTGACCCTCACCGTCTACGTACCGGAGGATCAGCTGGGCCACGTTGCCATTGGGCAGAAGGCAGAGGTCGAGGTAGACAGTTTTCCCGACCAGGTTTACGACGCCCGGGTGGTAGCCATTGCGAGCGAAGCGGAGTTCATTCCACGCAACGTGCAGACGAAGGAGGAGCGGGTGAACATGGTCTTCGCCGTCGATATTCTCATCCCAAATCCCGACCATCAGCTCAAGCCGGGCATGCCGGCTGATGCCACGATCATCACAGGGGCGAACTAGGATGCGGAAGATGAGATACCTCCGACGTTCAGTGATGATCCTGGCAGGGCTCGCTCTCCTATCCCTCCTTCTTGGGTGCGCTGGCTCCCCCAGCGAAGACGACGGAGTCATCACCGCCTCGGGCTTTCTGGAGGGAGAGAGTGTAGCCGTCGCAGCCGAGACCCAAGGACTCGTCGTCGAGGTCCTGGGCGAGCGGGGGGATAGAGTCGATGAGGGTGAAACCGTCGTGCGGCTGGATGACGCCGCGCTTAAGAGCCAATGGGCAGAGGCAGATGCTGCGCTATCCGTCGCGCAGGCCGACCTCGATCGGGTGAGAGCAGGCGCGCGGGCTGAAGAGATAGCAGCGGCTCGCGCAAGCGTGGCCGAAGCGAGAGCGCGTCACGACGGAGCGGAGCAAGCCGTACTCAATGCACGAGCAGTGATCAGCCGCCCCCTCCAGCTGCAAGCCCAGATCGATGAGGTCCGTGGTCAGGTGGCTCTGGCGGAGCAGAACGTGGAGTTGCACGAAGCAGATCTTGAGGCAACCAAGATAAAACGGAGCGTCTACGCGGAACAGGGAGGGGATGTCGCACGCACGTGGGATCTTCAGTTGCAGGCAGCGGAGGCCAGGCTAGCCAAGGCGGAAGCCGAGATGGACGGCGTCCGAGCGCGTCTTGGTGCCCTGATAGAGATGCGAGACAACCCTCTCACGCTAGAGGCTGAGCTCCACAGGGCAGAGACGGCCTATGATATGGCAACGACGGAGCTGGCACGTGCGGAGGCGAAGCTGGATGAGCTGGAGGCGGGCCCGACCGATGAGGAAGTGGCCCTGGCCGAGGCTCAAGTCCGTGAAGCACGAGCCGGGGTCGCTCTGGTGGAGGCGCGTATCGACCAGCTGACTCTGATCGCGCCGATGGGCGGCGTCGTGAGTACACGGAGCAGCCAAGTCGGGGAGACTGCGAGCCCGGGGCAGCCGCTGCTGACCGTCACCAACCTGGACGAGGTCACGCTCGTGATCTACGTGCCGCAGAACCGCATCGGGGAGGTGGAAATCGATCAGGAAGTCGAGGTGACGGTCGACTCATTCCCGCAGCGGACGTTCGACGGTCGCATCAAGAGCATTGCTGGCGAAGCAGAGTATACGCCGCGCAACATCCAGACGGAGGAGGAACGCGTCGATCTCGTCTTCGCCGTTGATGTGAGCATCCCGAACCCCGACCACGCCCTGAAGCCCGGCATGCCGGCCGACGCAGTCATCCGCCCCTAGAGTAGGCTGACCCGTCGAGCCAGAGCCTCGGGCATGCAAAGCCTGTTGCCAGCCATCCTGTTCCATGCTAGAATGGTCAGAGCAACCAGGGGACCCAAAACTAGCGAGAGGGAGGGAGGGAGGACAACGGTGCAGGTCAAACCACTGGGCAAGAATTACCTCGTCCGCCTAGAGCCAGGCGAAGAAGCGATCACGAAGCTTAGACAGTTTGCCGATCGATATCGGATTGGATTTGCGGCCATACGCGCCATCGGGACCTTCGAACGCGTCACGCTGGGCTACTATGACGTTGAGACGAAGGTATACCAGAACGACCTGCTGGACGAGCCGGTCGAGGTGCTTAATCTGACGGGCAACGTCTCGAGGGACGAGGATGGTGAGCGACTCGTCCACGCGCACGTGACGGTCGGGCGAGCCGACTACACCACACGGGGCGGTCACCTGGTGGAGGCACTGGTCGGACCGACGCTGGAGGTGGTGGTCGAAACCGAGCCAGTAACGATCCGACGTCGCCACGACTCGGAAACCGGTCTCCAGCTGTGGGATCTGGAAGCGGTCGAGACGTTCTCCGTCTAGCAACCCACATTCTATGGCGCCCCGGCTGAGCGTCATCATCACCGCGTTCCGTGAACCTCGCACGGTGGGGCGGGCTATTGAGACGTTTCTGGCCCAGCTCCCCGAGGAAGCGGAGATCCTCGTCGTCTGCCCCGATCCAGAGACGATCTCGGTGGTGGACGAGTATGCGGCGCGACACTCGGCGGTGCGCCAGGTGGCCGATCCCCAGCGAGGCAAGCCGACGGCGGTTAACAAGGGACTGGAAGCAGCAAGCGGGGATATCGTGGTGCTGAGTGACGGCGACGTGACCGTCGCGGAAGACGCTCTGGCGCCGCTCCTGGCACCCTTCGAAGATCCCACAGTCGGTGCCGTGAGCGGTCATCCGATTAGCCTCAACCCACGGGATACTCTGCTGGGCTATTGGTCGCATCTTCTCACGGACGGCATCCACCGGATGCGTCTTGCTCGGGACCGGGCCATCCAACGAGGTAAGGCACGCTTTCTCCTCTGCTCCGGCTATCTGTTCGCTTTTCGAAGAGATCTGATCGACGAGGTGCCGGGGGACGCTCTGGCCGAAGACGCCGTCATATCGCACCGCATCGCACAGCAAGGCGCCCTAGTTCGGTACGCGCCCGAGGCCCACGTGATGGTCCGCTACCCGACGACGTATAGCGACTGGCTGCGTCAGAAAGTCCGGTCGTCGGGTGGATACGCTCAGAAGTACGTGCGGGAATCACCATTCCGGATGCGCTCGGCCTGGCTGGAGGCAGCCAACGCGTGGATGGCACTCCGATACCCGCGCAACTTCCGCGAGTTCCTCTGGACACTGCTTCTACTCATCGCTCGGCTTCACGTGTGGCTGCTCGTCCTCATCAAGATCCGCATCCTGCGCCGCCCTCTGGACGCCGTGTGGAAGCGGGTCGAGTCCACGAAGTAGACCAGAAGCCTCAGGACACAGTGGGGCCCAACGACTGGAACGGAAGGTCCTCGATTGGAGACGCCGTGCTTCAAACACGTGGGAACCCCCAGCGACCCGGAGCCCAGCGCTCAGATCGGAGAGAACTGAGATGGTAATCACAGACGAGCTTCACCTCGAGACGAAAGGGCATTGCGATATCCTCGACATCACGTCCGGCATCAGAGACGCTGTGAGAGCGTCGGAGCTGCAGGATGGCACGGTAACCATCTTCTGTCCTGGGTCGACAGGAGGGCTTTCGACGATCGAGTATGAGAGCGGTGCCCTGCACGATCTGGAACGGACGCTGGATCAGATCGCGCCTCCAGATCGGGATTACCGACACCATCTGCGGTGGGGAGACGACAACGGCCATTCGCACGTCCGGGCGGCCATGATCGGGCCCTCGCTGACCATCCCCTTTGTCGATGGCGACCTGACTCTAGGCACGTGGCAACAGATCGTGTTTCTCGATTTCGACACGCGATCACGCTCGCGGCAGTTGGTGCTCCAACTGATGGGTGAATAGGAACTTGAGAGAGGAAACGTCTTGACCGATATCCGGATGCTATCGAGCGAGGCGGACTTCGACGCCTTCGTCAACATCGTCATCGACGCCTATCCAGGGGTCTTCGAGCGCTCTGAGGAACGCCGCCAGCAACTAGTGAGCCGCACTATGGAGGCGGCGGAGAAATACTCGACGGTGACGCTCTGGGGACTGTTCCGTCGCGTGGACGGCGAGGAACGGCTGCTGGGCGGCATGCGGCTCTTCGATTTCCAGATGAACTTCCTGAACAGCGACATTCCGTCAGGTGGGGTAGGCCAGGTGGCTGTCGCGATGGAGCATCGGAGAGAGCACGTGGCCAAGGAGTTGATGCTGTTCTACCTGCGCCACACCCGGAGCCAAGGGACGCCCCTGGCCCTGCTCTACCCCTTCCGCCCGGACTTCTACCGAAAGATGGGCTTCGGGTACGGGACGAAGATGAGCCGCTATCGGCTAGATCCCAAGACCCTCCCACGAGGGCGCCGGAACGCCCAACTGCGACGGCTGGGACCGGACGATAAGGAGGCACTGCGAAGGTGTTACAACCGGTACACACGCCGCACTCACGGGATGATCTACAAGACAGACCGGGAGATAGACCAGCTGTTCGAGCGCGAGGAGCGGCGGGTCGTCGGTTATGAGGAGGATGACCAACTGCGCGGATATCTCGTCTTCGGTTTTGAACAGGACGGGGCGTTCCTGGTCAACGACCTCCACGTACGGGAGTTGATATACGAGACACGGGACGCACTGGCATGTCTACTGGCCTACCTGGGCCGCCAGCACGACCAGGTCCGACGGATCATCCTCGGCACCCAGGACGCGTCTTTTCACCATCTGCTCGATGATCCCAGGGACGGCTCTGATAGACTGATCTCGCCAGTCTACCACGCGACCGACCTGCAGGGAGTAGGGCTGATGTACCGGGTGCTTGACGTCCCGCGGATATTCGACCTCCTGAAGGAGCGGGACTTCGGGGGAGAGACGTGCAGGCTGACGCTGAGAATCAGAGACACGTTCCTCCCGGAGAACGCCGGCATCACGCACCTTGTTTTCGACAAGGGACAGGTACAGGTGACCGACGATCAGCCGGGTCCGACCGAGATCGAGATGGATATCGGCTCATTCTCAGCCATGCTGGCCGGGACGGTCACGTTCGAACGGCTGCACACGTACGGGCTGGCCGAGATATCGCATCCGAACGCCATTGACACAGTATCCCGCATCTTCGCCGTGAGACAGAAGCCGGTCTGCACCACGGCGTTCTAGGCCGTCGATCGGTGTGGCATCAGCGGGTGCATCTGTGAGTTGCTGCACGAACGAGCGATGCTTACGCGGCCCGGTCACACACTGCCAGGCGGCGCGACAGAGACGAAGGTGGCCTCACCCTTCCTCGTCGATCTCACCCGCTTCACCGCTCACCCGCCTGAGGGCTCGCCGGACCAGGCCTTCCTCCGTGGTCCGTGTGTGACGGAGGCCTGAGAGGACCAGATCCAGAACGCCAGGGGCGGTCGTGCCGATGGCACGTAGGTGCTCGACGATGCGGTCCTCCTGGGCATCCTTCCCCAGCATCAGCTCGACCTCGAGCTCTTCGAGCTCACTGGTCAGCTGCTCTCGCATCTCGTCGGTGAGATCGAGCGCCTGATTGACCGTGACGTGCAACTGCTCGAACAGCTCGCGGACGTCGAAGCTCAACATCTCCAGCTCACGGCGCACGTCAACGACGTCCGAACCGAGCTCCAGGGTCTCCTCTAGAGTCACATCCCCGCCATCTGGCACGTTACCATAGAGGTACGTTCCCTCGCCAGCTTCGTCCGTGTGTCCCAGGGGCCCCGCCTCCTGTTCTTCAACCCGCTCTTCCCCACGTGGGACGAACTCAGAGGCCTCCACCTCGGGTAGCTCCTCACCAACCGCCGGCCCCACAGGTCTACTGGCGGCGTAGTACTCTTCGAGAAGCACCTTCAATTTGCTGGCGAGGCCCGGGTCCGCCTCGACCATCGCCTCCAGTGCGCCGGTCAGATCAGGGGCTGTCTCTCGCGGCGCATCCTCAAACTCAGACCAGAGGGTGTCGTAGTCGAGTTGCCCACCCAGCTCCCCCTGAAGCACATCGACGATGTCCTGGACGGCGATCACTGCCCCGGGTCCGTGGCGATCTCGAAACGTCTCCTCACCATCCTCGCAGTACTCCATCAGAATATTGACCACATCTGCTACAGCCATTGTCTCCTGCCTCTCCTCTACACTCACGCTACACACCAACGATCGATCTGGCACCTGTAAGCCGACTGAATCATCACCTGGGCCCACGCAGTAAACCTCGCCCGAGCAACGTGCTTGAAACCGACTCCGTCAAGCCCTCCGTCGCCACCTGACCGGCATGCTGCTTGGACGCTACAGTCGCTTGGCGTGGACCACCATTATGGTGATCCTTGCCCTACGACTGATGGCTACACTAAGCGCCGAAGCGAGTGACGTGGGAGATTGATCTCCACTGCCACCGGGCTGCTAACAACGACGTTTCTGGCCTCTGGTTCACGCAGTTCACGCGAGAAGGCCTGACTCGGGGATCTCTAGAATCTGAACACCGCTGCTGCCGGACCCCCGTTGGGTACTTGTTCTCGGTCGACCGTGAAGAGCCAGCCTCCGTTGAGCATGGTATGCGCTGCGGCCAGACTGAGCAGGTCCTGGTCTCCCGACTGCTGCTCGTCGTGGAGCTCCACGGCCCCGGTCTCCGGGTCGAAGGGGCCCCACTGCTGCTCATCCGCAGCGACGAAGAGACCTTCCACGCGCTCGAAGTGAGCAGCGGCTACGATCTCCGCAACATCGTCGGAGACGCGTTCGGTTTCCGTGCCCTGCAAGTGCTTGTACACGTCGCGAGCGCTCTCCTGAGTCCGCTCAAACAGGGGATGGACGATCGACCAAGCGCGGGTGTGGAGCTGCTCGGGACTCAGTTGCTGCGGCTCCAGCTGTACGCCCTCCTCGGTCAGGTGGGGGTAGCTGTTCGCCTCGCGATAGCGCGCCAGCACGAAATCATCCGCGACCGGCACGAGGGGGGCATCATCGTCTCCAATCAGCTGGCTGATTCCGGCGTCGAGCCGATGGAAGAAGCGGAGAATCTTCTCCTTTGGATCGTCCTGGCTGGCTACCCCGTGACCGTGGAAGACAGCATGGACGCCCTGGTGAAGCGTGGACTCGGTGCCCGTGGCGTACTGGAGTCGCATCTCCGGGTCCTCCCACTTCAAGATCTCGATCGTGGTCTCGGGCACCTGCTCCCTATCATCGAGGTTGATCTCCCCAATGCGGTGGCGCGTACCCTGAAGGAGCCTGGTCTCATGCTGGCTCATGGCCAACACATAGAACCGGCCGTTGTTGCTCAGCACCCGGAGAAGCGGCTTGATGTGGAACCGCTCGCTGACGATGACCAGCTCGTCAAACTCAAGGGGCAGGCGGTATTTTCGTGCGAGCCCCGCCGCCAAGAACACGGCAAGCCCATCGCTCTGCCGCTGCCAGAATATCTCATCCTCCACAAGGGACCGCGCCGGACTCAACAGACTCTTTGCTTCGGGTAGCCGCATGCCAGCTTCGACGAGTTGCTTCTCAGCCCGCTTAAGCAAATTCTTGAAATGGATTCGATTCTCCAGGACCTCATCGCCTGCCTGGCGAGCGGGCATGTAGATCGAGACGTGCCATCCATCGTAAGAACGCGTCAGATTCTCAAGTTCGGTTCGAGAGAGTAGCAATGTGTTTCGCCTCCTTTATCTAGGTTCCACAAGGTAGAGACATCCAGATCATCAACTCGTGATCTGCATCCCACCGACGGCCTTGATCACCAGGCCGGCGACGAGAGGGGTGAGACTCATGGCCGCTATTACCATCCAACCCTCGGTGCCGGGGTTCTCGACACTCAGCACCTCGGCCAGTCCCGGCACGTACACAGCCAGAAGCAACAACCCGACACAGAGAGCGAGGGCTCCCCACACCCAACGATTCTCGACGATATCATTGTTGAACACCCCGGTGTCGTGATCCCGCATGTTGAATACGTGCCACAGCTGAGCGAACGCAAGGGTGAGGAATGACACCGTGACCGCCTGCGATTCGCCCATGCCAAGCCAGCGGACTGCAATCGCCAGGCTGCCCAGGACAGCGGCGGTGATGATGGCGCTGTATCCGAAAATACCGACCCAGTGCTGACGCGCCAACACGGGCTCCTCGGGGTCACGAGGCGGGCGCTCCATGATGTGCGGATCACCCTTCCCTACACCCAGGGCGAGGGCGGGGAAAACATCTGTGACCAGATTCAGGAAGAGGATCTGGAGCGGGAGGATTGGGAGAGGCGCATCCACGAGCGACGCCAGTCCCACTACCAGGATCTCTGCACCATTACACGACAGCAGGTATAGCACGAACTTGCGGATATTGTTGAAGATCGTGCGGCCCTGCTGGATAGCGGCCACAATGGTGGAGAAGCGATCATCCTTCAATATCATGTCGGCGGCCTCTTTCGCCACCTGCGTCCCCCGCTCTCCCATCGCCACTCCGATGTCCGCCTTCTTCAGGGCGGGGGCGTCGTTCACGCCGTCACCGGTCATGGCTACAATCGCCCCGCGTTCCTGATGGAGAGCCAGTAGATCGAGCTTCTGCTCTGGACTGACCCGGGCAAAAATGGGGGCGCTCAAGACACGTTCTCGCTCGGTTTCGCTGAGAGCCTTGAGGTCACCGATGTCGGCACCGTGAACTACCTCGATATCATTGAGATCGACGTCATCTACCAGTCCGACAGCCTGGGCCACATTGCGCGCAGTGGCCGGCTGGTCGCCGGTCACCATCACTATACGCAATCCCGCGTCCTGAGCGGCGTGAATTGAATCGCGCACGTCACCGCGTGGAGGGTCAAGGAGGGCCTGAAGGCCAACAAAGGTCAGACCTTGATAGGGATCCTCGTCCGCGGATCCGGCGGTTCTGGTCGCCGTGGCGATGACGCGGAGCCCTCTTTGAGCGAGCTCCTCGTTCCGCTGAATCCACGCCTCTCGCTTCTCATCCGTCATCTCCTGCCTGTCATCCTGGGTCAACATGTGCGTGGACGACCTGATGACCGGCTCAAGCGCGCCCTTGACAGCCACGAGGTACCGACCGTCTTCCTCCGGGTGTTCGTGGAAGGTGGCCATCATCTTGACCTCGGGATCGAAGGCAACCTCCCGGACCTCAGGCATGCGGTCTGTGAGCGCATCACGCTCTATTCCCGCCTTTAACCCAGCGACCAAGAGAGCGACCTCAGTGGGCTCGCCGACCGATGAGGGATCCCCGTCCTGTCCCTCACTCTGCACGGCGGCATTGTTGCACAGCACCCCCACTTGAAGCGACCGTTTGAGAACCTCGTGCTCATGGGGATCGACATCCTGGCCATCCCGGCTGAACGAGCCCTCCAAATCGAGGCCCTCGCCGCTCACCTCGATGTCGACTGCGATGTCCTCAATCGAAGGAACCAGCACTTGCGTGACGGTCATTCGATTCTCGGTCAGCGTACCCGTCTTATCCGTGAGAATGACATTTGTGGATCCAAGCGTCTCCACCGCCGAGAGCCGATTGACGATCGCGTTCCGGCGAGCCATGCGCCACATGCCCCGCGCCAAGGCGACGGTCGCCACGATGGGGAGACCCTCGGGAATGCTGGCGACAGCCAACGCGATTCCCGAGCGGATCATCAGGAGGAGATCTCTCCCTCGCAGGACCCCGGAAACGATGACGAGAGCAGCCACGACCAGCGTCAACCAGATAAGGCGATGGCCCAGCTGACTGAGCCTTCTCTGAAGAGGCGTGGCCTCCTCATCCGCCTCCTCGACGAGGGATGATACATGGCCCAGCTCGGTATCCATGCCCGTCGCGACGACAACACCCTTGCCGGAGCCACGAGTCACGGCCGTGCCCTTGAACAGCATGCTGGACCGCTCCGCCAGAGGAGCGTCCTCAGCCACGGGATCGGTCTGCTTGCCCACAGGCACGGACTCACCTGTCAAGGCCGACTCGTTCGCCTGCAGCTTGGAGGCCTCGAAGAGACGGAGATCAGCGGTCACCACGTCGCCCCCGTCGATGAGCACGATATCGCCAGGCACGATGTCCTCGGCAGGGACCTCTTTCGGCTGGCCCTGACGCAGAATCTTGGCGCTGACCTGGCTCAACTCCTGGAGCGCCTCCATTGAGCGGACGGCCTGCAGCTCCGTGACGAAGCCAATGGCGGCGTTGATCAGAATCACCACGCCAATGGCAATAGCCTCGACTACCTCTCCGAATGCAAAAGAGATAATGGTCGCCACCGCAAGGAGGGCGACGATGGGGCTCTTGAACTGCTCTACGAGGATCTCGAAGGCACCGCGCCTCTCAGCCGAACGAAGTCGATTTGGCCCGTAGCGCTGGCGTCGTCGACGGACCTCCTCTGAGTCGAGGCCATCCTCGACGGAGATGTCGAGCGCCTCGACGACCTCCTCCACGGGACGGGCCCATGGCGCCCGAACCTGGTCATCGCCGCTGCTACCCTCTGACGCCACCTGAACTTGACCTTCCCGGTCGGTCGCCAGCTGATCGTGGTCTTGAGAACTCATTGATGATCTACGCTCCTATCACGATTGTGGCCCGGGTGCGGGCTACTCCCCGTCCTTCTCGCCAGCTTTCCGGCGCCACTTCTGGAACATCGCCAGGGCAAACGTGCCAGCCACAATCCAGGTAACCCAGTAGTCGAGCAGTCCAAACAGATTGAACCCGGTGACCGTCTTCCTCTCGCGCACCTCCTCCACGAAATCCTGAGCAGCAACCGGATTGTCCACGCGTCCATCGATGAGCGTGATGGGGGCCAAACGGAGCCCACCAGCCCGGATCCAGGCTCTGACCTGGAGCCAGTCATCGGCCACGCTGGTGGCAACGTCATCGACGTGAACAGGGCGTGTCCCTCGCTCGATAAGGGAGACGGCCAGTGGTCGGAGCCAGAGCTTGGGCCGTTCTGCTTCCTTGACCTCAATCTCGGCCTCCACTCCTTCCTCAACCGCTTCTGGTTCTTTCCCTCGACCCAGACGGATCGCCTGCTCGACTTGCTCCAACGGTGCCCCCACGCCGACCGACAGGCGAGAACCACGCAAGGTGAAGGTCACCACCCGCTCGGGGTTCTCGGCACTTCTCGCTGTATACGTGTAAGTCTCCGCCATGATAGATCCTCCCTCCTGCTACTCTTATTGCTCCGAACCTAACCCAGTACACCGTACCCCACAAACAACGCAGCGTCCATATATCAGGATACAGGTGCTGGATACACATCGGGGTGTAATCTGCCCTGCCTTGCCCTCGGGACTAGGGCTTCTTAGGTTTCTTCCAGGGCTGGTCGCGCTTCTCTCGCCGCTGTCGAACCTGACGCTCCAGGGTATCCAGTGCTTCTTGCAGCGCAGCCATAGGGCTATCGGCCTTCTGTTTGACGACGATGTTGTCCGGTTTGATGTACGCCACAATACGCGCCAAGTAGACGTGAGGCGTCTCGGCGTGCTCCACTCTCTCGACGGCGGCGGACGCACCGATCATATCGTCGTGGTCAAGGCCTAAGTCCTGGACACGCTCCCACGCCTCGGCCCACAACTCCTGCTCCAGGTCCGGAGTCGGCAAGTCCTGACTGGAGAACTCGAAATCCAAGTCTGTCGGAATATCTGGCATATCAGTACCTCCTCGTGTCACTCACCTGGCGCCCCGCACAGCGCGTCCAGCCGCGATCGGCTGCCGCGGCACCACGACCTCAGGTCTCTTGAATCGATCAAACACTCTCGTCCCCGTCTCCGCTGCGCCCGGGCTCACTATTGCCAGTATCCCCCGCGCCGATAATGCTCATGGAGCCGGATTTCGTATTCACGACGGAGGGGCTCATCGGGGTCATACTCCGGGCTGGTCTCGATCTCGTTCTTGGTCAGCGCAACATAGACTGCAGTCCTGGCCCAATCGATTTTTCTGATCCATTGCGGCGAGAGGATGACCTTGCGACCTGGGAGCCAGTCCCGGGTATCGATCAACAGGTAGCGGATCACCCAGTCCTTATCACTGAAGATGTAGTCATCCACGTGACCGATCTCGCCATCGGTGGCGTGGATGTCGTAACCACTCACCACACGCGCACTGCGCAAGTGGGGATCGCCACGATACTTCTCGCTGGCTCCTTCCTCCTTCATCTCTTGCTCGACTTGATGGATGCCCGCCATGATCATCGGGTATACGCCGGGCGTGGCCGTGCCCATGGTGAGGCTCCCACCCCAGAAGGCAGGCCAGCCATAGTACTCGTGCAACTCAACGATCTGTTGCCGCGAGACCGGTTTGTCGAGGTCGATGTCCGGGCTATGCTCCACCTCCGACTTGGTGAGTCGCAGCTTCAGTTCATCCTCATCCCATCGAGATTCGGCCACTGCGAGAGGGGATATCAGAACCTCACGCCCACTCAACCACCCTCCCGTGTCGACCACGAGATAGCGCACGATCCAGTCCTGATCATCGAAATAGAGATCCGTCACGTGCCCCGCGTCTCCATCAACAGCCTGAACCGTACAGCCGTAAAGAGTCTGCGCACGTTGCAGCATTATGTACCCTCCCAGCTAGAAGAATCTGCGGCTTCCTGAGTACTCGCGCCAGTCCCTCTCACCAAGGGAATCCGTCAAGGACGTCTCGGGCCCTCCCGACACGACAGTCCCCGCCGCTCCAAGCGCTTCCCAGCCCATGGTCATAGCGATCCGATGCCCGGCCCAATAGTAGACCGGGGTCCCCATCCCTCAGACTCGGCGTGGAGCCGCAACCATCGGATCAGATCCTCACGGCGGAGCACGCCCGACAGGCGTCCCTCCTCGAGAACGGGGAGCTGGCGCACATCGCAGGTGGAGAGCTTGGTCATCGCGTCGGACGCGTCCTCATCCGGCTCGAGCACCGTGCACTGATCGTATGGGGTCATGATCTCACGCACGGCGGTATCTCCCCAAAGCTCACGCCTCACCGACCGGATATCCTCCAAGGTCACCATTCCGACCACCTGACCGTCCTCGACCACGGGAAAGGCATGCTCATCGGTACCCATAATGCGGTCGTACACCACGCTTTCGACAGACGCGGCTGGGGTCACGGTCGGCGGCTCGGTCCTCATCATCTTGCTAACCGGCACACCCCGCAGGATATCCTGTACCACCACCTGTCGGTAGCTCTGCTGAGAAGCGCTATTGAGATACCAGCCGATAAAGGCGAGCCAGAGTCCGTTGAAGAGACCCGAACCGAAGAAGGGGATGGTGGCTCCAAAGACCATGGAGATGCCACCCATGACCATCAACCAGCCGAAGCCCTGACCAACCCAGGATGCCCAGCGCGTCGCTCTGCGCAGATCGCCGGTGATGCCCCAGATGATGGACCGCAGGACCCGTCCCCCGTCCAGGGGAAATCCAGGGATCATATTGAAGGCACCGAGTATCAAATTGACCGATCCCAGCCACGCGAGGATGAGGTGGAAAGGACTCAACTCCTCGATCACCGCCATCGGATCGCTAACGGCAGCAATCGGCCCGCCGGCCAACCCAGCGATAAGGAGCAAGATGACGCCGAGCACGATGCTGGTCAGCGGCCCCAAGATAGCCATCAGGAACTCACCCAAGGGGCTATCCGGCTCATCCCTTATACTTGCCATGCCGCCGAACAGGAAGAGGGTGATGCTATCGACCGGATT
>CAZQXX010000040.1:11061-17544 GCA_964597105.1 uncultured Anaerolineales bacterium | reverse complement strand
AGCTTCATCGCAACAGACTCACGAGTTCCGGATACCAACCACGGGAATGCGCGGGGGGCTGGGGAGAACGTTACTGACGGCCTTCCTGGTCCTGGTCATCGTACCCTTGAGCGGGCTGAGCTGGTACGCCACCCGCCGTGAGCGGCAGGACATCCAGCGCGAGGTCACATCCAAGCTTTCCTCCATAGCGGCGATGACGGAGGCTCAGGTTCGTCAATGGATCGAGGGCCGGGTCGACACGCTAGAGCTAGCGGCATCCGTTCCCTCCCTGCAGAGGGGTGCGGCCGATCTTGTTATTGGCGCTTCCGGTGCTGATGCGGTTCGGGATGAGTTGCGGGATCATCTGCTTGCTGCGCTGAACTCCGACCCTTCTTTCTGCTCGCTGGTCCTGCTAGATATGCAGGGCAACGTGCTGGTATCGGTGGGCTCGGCTGGGGGGTCGGTGGAGGAAATATCCTTCGGTCAGGAGGTGGGTTTCCAGATCACATCACTTGATCCGGCCGCGGGGAGCGGCGCAGTGGTGACTCGCTACGTCAGAGGTGCCGACGGTCGGCCCATCGCTGTATTGGCGGGTTGGGTCGATTTGGGCCGTCTTTCCCTCCGGCTGCAGGAAGCAGGCGAGCTCAGTGAGGGGGGAGAGATCTACCTGGTGCGTGACGATGGAATGGCGTTGCCGCAGGGAGAGCTCGTGGACAGCAAGGGCATAGAAGCTGCGCTATCCGGCGAGAGAGAGGAAGGTCTGTTCCAGAACTACGCTGACACACCGGTCATCGGGGTGTATCGATGGATGCCGGATCTCGGCCTGGCCCTGGTGGCAGAGCAGCCCCAGGAGAGGGCCTTCGGAGCCGCCGACAACGTCACCGCAGCCGTAGTGGGTGCCACGCTCCTGGCAGCGCTTGCCACGGCGATTATCGCGGCGGTAGTGACCCGGCAGATCACGCGGCCGGTTGTCCAGTTGACGGAATCCGCGCTCAGCATCGCGCAGGGGGACCTCGAGCAGCGGGTCCCCGTCACGTCACGGGATGAGATCGGGATCCTTGCCTTTGTCTTCAACCGAATGGCGTCGGAGCTGAAGAGCTTGTATGAAGACCTGGAATCCAAGGTGGCGGAGCGCACGGCCATGCTGCAGAGGGCGAATTACCAGATACAGCGTCGTGCCATTCAGCTGGCCGCCACGGTCGAGGTGAGCCAGGCAGCTACGTCCATCCTGGAGCCGGATACCCTCCTGCAGCAGGTGGTTCGACTCGTCCACGACCGCTTTGGCTATTCGTACGTCGGCGTTTACCTGCTGGCTGAGGAGGGCCCTGATGAGACGGGGCGCCTGGTGCTCCGGGAGGGAACCGGAGGCGGGGAGGTTGTTGAAGCTGTCAAGGCCCGGCCAGTGCGGCTCGGCGAGGGAGAGACCGATCTGACGAGGGCGATCAGGACGGCCATGGTGAAGGGCGAGCCCGAGGTGATGGCGTGGGACGTGGAGCGTGCGACGGAGGCCTTCTCCTCTCCTCACATCTGCGTGGAGGTGGCGCTTCCGCTCAGAATGGGGGGCGAGACCATCGGGGTCCTCGATATTCTCAACACCGAGGCTGAGGAGATCGACGAGGATGTCATCTCCGTGCTTCAGAATGTGGCAAACCAGGTCACGATTGCCTTGGAGAACGCGCGGATCTACGAGAAGGAGAAACGGATCGCGAGCCGCTTGCGCCAGACCGAGGCATTCCGTTCTCAGTTTCTCGCTCACATGAGCCACGAACTCCGTGAGCCGCTCACTAACATTATCGGTTTCTCTCACTTGATACTCAAAGGCTATGACGGGCCGATAACCGACCGACAACGGAAGGACATTCAGATCATCCACGCCAACAGCCAGCATCTGCTGGGTTTGATCAACGATCTTCTGGACGTCTCGCAGATAGAAGCCGGGCTGGTCGAGCTCAGCTTTCAGGATATCTTCCTGCCGGAGATCATCGACAGCGTCATGGCCACGACCAGCGCGCTCGTGCGCGAGAGGGATATCGAACTGCGCCAGGAGGTGGGGGATCTGCCGCCGGTGCGGGCCGATGCGGCGCGCGTTCGTCAGGTGTTGCTGAAGCTCCTGACGAATGCGGCGAAGTTCACCGAACAGGGATGTATTACCGTTCGGGCGTGGACTGATGGGGAGGGGCCCTCGTCTCAGATAGTCGTCAGCGTGAGCGACACGGGGCAGGGAATCTCTCCTGAGGATCGGGATCGGATGTTCGAGCGTTTTGAGCAGGGGACCCTGGGAAACGGACGTCGCCCGAACGGCGCGGGGTTAGGATTGGCTTTGAGCAAAGAGTTCGTGGAGATGCACGGCGGCGAGATCTGGGTTGAGAGTGCGCCGGGTGAAGGGTCCACTTTCACGTTTACTCTCCCGCTAACCCCGAGCTCGGATCACGCTGAGCGGGCAGGCCTCACATAGCGAAAGGAGGGCCGATGTGCCCACGGATGACGAAGGTCGTCGCAGTGGCCAACACAAAAGGGGGTGTCGCCAAGACCACGACGTGTCTCTCTCTCGGAGGAGGGCTGGTCGAGCAGGGATACCTCGTGCTGCTGGTCGACATGGATCCTCAAGGCCATCTGACGTCCTCGCTGGGCGTCAGACCGGCCGAGTTGCGACGCACTGTGTGTGACGTACTTCTGGGACAAAACTCCCTGACCGGGATCAGTCACGAGACTAATGTCTTTGGCCTCGATCTGGCACCGGCCAACGATGAGCTCGTGGTGATCGACAAGATGCTGTACAAGCATCCCGGCTACGAACAGAGATTGAAGACCGACATTGAGGAGATGCCGCACAAGCTGTATGACGTCATTCTGATCGACTGCCCGCCTACGTTCGGTACGGTGACGATCAACGCGTTGACGGCGGCAGACCTTCTCATCATTCCTCTCCAATGCGAGCACTATGCGGTTCAATCGCTCATGAGGATGCTCGAGATGGTCCAGCTGACACGCCGGAAGACGAATCCGCGCCTGAGTTACCGCCTGCTGGCGACCATGTACGACATGCGCAACAAAATCCATCCGATGATCCTCAAGTATCTTCGTGAGCGGTTTTCTGACGCTCTATTTGAGACCATCATTCAGGTGGACACCAAACTGCGGGAGAGTCCCGCTTTCGCCAAGCCCGTGACTGAGTACGCCCCCAAGACCAGGGCGGCATGTCAGTATCGGGCCCTGGCGCAGGAGTTAATCGCGGACCTGAGGCTGGAGGAGGCGAGCAAATCAGGCTCGATCGAGCGTCTATTCTCCGCTGCTGAGTCTGAGACCGGCGGTGAAAACGAGAAGCGCGACATCGCTGCTGCACTGGGTGCTCAGTCGTCGGACGAGGAACAGCGGATTCGGGATGCGATGACAGGGGGCAACGGACGATGAAAGAGGAAGAACTGAACCGCTCCCTGGAGAGTCTGTTCTCAGACGTGTCGGTGCCCCCGGCGGCACCGGAGGACGGAGAAGGGCCGGACCAGCCACCCGAGCCTGAAGCTCCTGAGGAACAGGTGACCGGTGTCGGTCCGGAGCCCGGCGAGCTGCAGGTCGGCGTCGAGGCTCCAGATGAGGAGAGCCTGGAGCGGGAGATCTCAGAAGAGCCAGTTCCGGTAGAGGAGGTCTCCGCGCTCCCGGAGGAGATCGGTCAATGGCGTGCGGAACTTCTGCGGGTGCTCATGATCGCCGCCATTGCCCTCGGCGTTCCTGTGGTCGCGATAAACATCTACCACGCCTATTCGATCGGTCAGATGATTCTCATTCCCTTCTGGCTGGGTGCCTACGTGATTCTCCTTCTGGTGACCTTCTTTGGTTGGATCCCCCACGCTGTGAAGGCGAGCGTGTTCCTGTCCCTTCTGTATGCCGTCAGTCTGTTCGACCTGATCCGCACCGGCCACACCGGGAGCAGTCGCATGCTCCTGCTGACTGTCCCAATCCTGGCGGTTGTGATCCTCAGTCGGTCGGCAGGGATTGGGTTCTTGCTCCTGACGTCCGTGACCCACGCCCTGTCGACCTGGGCCGTGTCCACCCAGCGGTTCGTGCCTCTGGCGCAGCAGACGAGCGTGTCGAGTCAGGCCGGCTGGTGGTGGAGCGGTCCCCTGGTCTTCTTCACGGTCGGGGCTGGGCTGGTCGTTGCTCAAAGTCGTCTGATTCCCCCGCTCGCCAACGCGTTGCAGCGAAGCCGTAAGCTGGAACGAGATCTGGCGGAGTATCAGGCTCGACTGGGTGGACAGAGGCGGGAGCTAAGGCGGCGGGCCCTGCAACTGGAGGCGGGTGCCGAGCTCGGACGGGCCATCACGTCTCTGTCTGAGATGGATCGGCTGCTGGGTCGGGCGGCGGAACTGATACCGGATTACTTCGGCTGCTACTTCGCTGGCATTTTCCTGCTCGACGAGACCGGGGGACGGGTGGTACTCCGGACGGGGACGGGGGACGTCGGGGATCAATTGGCTGCTGAGGGATTTCAGCTGGACGTTGAGGAGAGCAGCATCGTCGGCTGGACTGCGAAGCACGAGGTCTCCTACGTTGCGCTCGACGTGCACAGAAACGAACGCTACCTGGCTCACCCCCTCCTGCCGGATACAGGCTCGGAGGTGACGCTGCCGCTCATCTTCGGCGGTCAGCTCCTGGGTGTGCTCGATGTTCAGGCCCGGGAGACGTCGGCTTTCGACGAGACGGATATACGCGTCCTGCGGGGAATTGCCGATCAGCTGGCGATTGCCATCCACAAGGCGCAGCACGGTTCCTGCGAGGCACCCTCGCTTGAGGTCACGAGCAGGCTCTATCGTGCCACGCGCCGGCTGACGAGGGCCACGACCATCGATGAGGTCGCCGCGGCTATTACTGACTCAGTGGCGGAGACAGGGGTGAGCGGATGTCTGGTCGTGGAGCCGGTGCGATCACCCGCTGGAGAGCTGGAGGGATTGCGCAGTCTATCCAGCTGGCACGAGCAGGGTGAGCCCTGGATGCAACCGAGGGCGTACGTCCCGCGGACCGAGAGCTCGTTGCCGATGGAGCTGCTGAATGGCACATGGACGGTCAACGACGTGGAGACGGATCCGCGACTGTCGCAGCATGCCCGCCAGGTGCTCACAGACATGGATGTCGGAGCTCTGGTCAGCGTTCCGCTGCGGGCAAGCGAGGAGGCCAGCGGTCACCTGCTCGTCCTGTCCCGTCACGCCGGTTCGTTCCCCGAAGATTCAATCCGCCTCTACGAGATGTTGGGCGAGGAAGCCGGACCGGCGCTGGAGCGTGCCCGATTGCTGGAGGATGCCCAACTTGAGGCCCAAGAACAGCGGAAGCTGCGGCGCGTCGTCGATCGCATTCGCAGTTCCACCGACATTGAGGAGGCTCTGCGGACGGCAGCAGGAGAGCTTTCGCACGCCATGGACGTGCCGCATGTGTCTATCGAGCTGGACGTTGGAGCTGACGACGAGTCAGAGCTCGACACGCCGTCCCAGGAAGAGTGAGCCTGGGGATCGACGTTGAGGGCTGAACCGACAAGGAAGAGCTTATGACTGGAAGAGCGGACATTCGCTGGGAGCAGCAGGCCCCCGACGACGGCGGGCGCACCACCGTGTTGAATCGACTGTCATTGGGTGGGGCGGTTGCTGGAGCGGTGCTTCTGGCATATGCGATTCTCATTGGACAGCAGGGGCTTGATCTCAATGTGCGCTTGATGACCCTGGCCCCCTTCATCGGAAGCTGGGTCGTCGTCCTGGTCGTGGGGCTGTGGCGGGGGCTGGGATACTGGCCCCGGTCTGCGGCGGTCCTGCTGGCTGGTTATGTGGTGGGGGGCGTCCTGCTCGCACGTCACGGTCTGTCGGGGAGTGGAGGCCTCTGGCTCGCCGGCCTGCCTTTACTCGCGTTCGTCCTCCTGGGCGAGCGGTTCGGCCAGCTTGCTGCCCTCTTCAGTATTCTGTTCTATGCTGCTCTGTCTTTTCTGGTCAGCCAGGAGTGGGCGCCTCCCATAATGGCGGACACAGGCTCCCTGGAGCCGTGGGTCCGGCAAGGGGGGCATCTCGTGATCCTTATGGCTGCCTCGCTTCTGGTCCTGAGCTGGTTTGACGGCCGATGGTCGGCGACGGTCAATGACGCGGATGGGGTTCGCAAGCAGTTGAAGGCAAGCAAGGAGAGGCTGGTAGATCTGACCAAGCAGCTGCGTCACCAGTCTGCTCAGTTGCGGGCTTCGGCCGGGGTTGCTCGCACCGGTGCTTCGTCCACAGACCTCGGCACGCTCGCGAACGAGATCGTTCAAGAGATATTGGACGGCTTTGATTCGCTAGGGATCACGTGCGCCACGTGTCTCTTGCTCGATGAGTCGGCAGACGCGTTGATTCTGAAAGCCCGCGCGGGCAATGAAGCCACCTCCGCGCTGGGCGTGGGGGAACGAGTGGACCTGGACCGTCGCTCCAGGTCCGCGGTCGCTTCTGTAGTCCTTGACGGCGAGGATCAGGTCATCACGAGCGTTGAGGAGGGCGTGGA
>CAZQXX010000040.1:0-10961 GCA_964597105.1 uncultured Anaerolineales bacterium | reverse complement strand
GAAGACGGTTTTCTCCGCCAGGCTCGACGGGAGGCTGTGGAGCAGAATCGACCTGTGGTGAGGAAGAAGGGGCTGCCCGGCTCTGGCGGCGAGCCGGATCAGGCCGGGGGAGCGATGATCGTTCCGTTGAGGCTTCGAGGGCGGCCTATCGGGACAATCACGTTGCACGGGACGCGTCGAGATTTGGCCTGGACCGAGGACGATGTAGTCATGGCGGAGACGATGGCTCAGGAGATCGCGCAGACGATCGAGACCTTGCGGCTGATGGACGAATCCCGGCGACACCTGGCGCGCGAGCGGCTGGTCGGCGAGGTGGCGGCGAGGATGCGTGAATCACTCGACGTGGAGGGCGTGTTGAAGACCGGTGCCGTGGAGATTCGCGAGGCCATGGGACTGCCGGCGGTGACCGTGAGGCTGGCAGAGCTGAATGACGATGAACGAGAAGAACCGGCAACTTGATGCCGCATCGCGGGGGATCAGGTCGCTGGATTCGGTGGAATCTGTGTGAAGACCGGAGGCACTATGCCTGAGGAGAACGTGAGCGCTTTCCCGGCTGACGGCGGCGGCGAACAACCAGTGAGGCTCAGGGATGATGTGGCGTCCAGCTCGGCACGCCGCAAGAAGATCCTGCGACGCTGGGTGGTACTATTCGCCTTCGCCGGTCTGATCAGCCTCGGTCTTTACTTGGCTGTCTACATGCAGACCGGGGCGTGGCAGATGAGGATTGCCGGGGCCGGTGTCGTCATCGGCCTCATCCTCGGATGGCTATCGCTCCTGGTGGCGAGGCGGGGATGGACTGACGCCGCCGGGCTCGTGCTCCTGGTTGGCGTGACTGTGGCCTTTGGGGCTGGCCAGGTAGCGTGGTCTGACGCGGCTCTATACGTGGTGACCGCCGGGGTCCTGCTGATCCTGTCGGCGGGGATGTCTGTGCTGCCCCGCAGATGGGGAAGCTGGCTCCTGGTGCTTGGGATATTCATCCTTTCAGCCCTCTTGATTCATAGGTTCGAACCCTTGTCCCGCTTTGCTGTTCGAGACTCTGCTGTTCTGGGTGGCTACGTGCGGGTGATTCTGGCGCTGTCGGGCCTCGTGCTGGCATGGCAGATGGTTCAGGCGTACCAGGAGACTCGAACCATCCAAGCCCGCCTGTTCATCATGTCGGTCGCCACTGTCCTGCTGACGGCGATCGCCATCAGCGCCGGCTCGATCCTGATCGGGTCTCGGAACGGACAGCGTCAGGCGATCGAGCGGCTTGAGCTGGTGGCATCCCTTCGGGAGGTCGAAATCGACAACTGGATCCAGGATGTCCAGGACACGCTGGCGGGCTCGCTGCAGCAGGCGCCTGAGCATCGTTTCGTGGAGCCCGAGATGGCCAGCGTGGTGGCAACGTTGGTGGATCAGCCGTCGGATTCGGAGGAGTATCGAGAAGCGTACGAGTTCCTCGCCTACAACTTCCGGCAGTGGCGGATACAGGCGCAGCAGTTCGACGTGGTCTTCTTCATGGACCGGGACGGACAGGTCCTCATCTCGACGGATCCCGTGATGGAGGGGGATGTCTTCGCCGATGAGGAGTACTTCACCAGGGGCACCGTTGGCTCCTATATAGCCCCCCTGACCTATTCCGAGTCGCTGGGTCGGGCGACGCTGTATGTGTCCCGACCCATTCTTGGGGAGTACGGCAGACTGCTCGGCGTCGTCGCGGGTCGCGTTGATGGGGCGTCGCTCAATCGAGTCATGCGAATGCGAGAGCAGGTGAGCCTGGGTGCATCTGGAGAGACGTATCTCGTCGGCGTGGACGGTCGGATGCTGACCGATTCGCGCTTCATGGAGGCGGGCACTTCAGTGGAGACCTGGGGCGCTCAGGAAGCCGTGGCGCACCAGGAGACCGGCTCTGGTATGTACGAGAACTACGCGGCCAGTCCCGTTGTTGGCGTGTACCGTTGGTTGGCGGATCTTGAGGTAGGCCTCATAGCAGAACAGAGTCGGGCCGAGGCATTGGCCGCCGTCAACAGGACGGCAGCTTTGAACGGAGCGATCTCACTGGTTGCCCTCGTCTTTGCCGGGATCGGTGCGCTGGCCACAGCTCGGAGTATCGGCAATCCCTTGAGTGAGTTAGCTGGGATCGCATCGGAGATTGCGGCCGGGAACCTGGAACGCACCGCCGACATCGACCGACAGGACGAGATTGGGACGCTGGCCGATGCGTTCAACCAGATGACGGCTCAGCTACGTGGGCTGATCGGTCGGCTGGAGAGTCGCGTCGCACAGCGTACGCGGGATCTCGAGTCGCGATCCGCCTATCTTGAAGCCTCGGCCGAGGTCGGTCACGCGGCGTCTGTGATGCTCGATGCCGACGAGTTGGTGGAAGACGTGGTGGGTCTGATCCGCGATCGGTTTGGCCTCTACTATGTGGGGCTCTTTCTCTTGGACGACGCTGGCGAGTGGGCTGAGCTCCGTGCGGGTACCGGGGCAGCGGGAGAGCAGATGCTCGCGCAGCGGCATCGACTGAGGGTGGGGGGGCAGTCGATGATTGGTCAGTGTGTCGCCCGCTCTGAAGCTCGTATCGCCCTGGATGTAGGCGAGGAGCCTGTTCGATTCGACAACCCTCTTCTCCCGGCAACTCGTTCCGAGGCTGCTCTTCCCCTCGCGTCGCGCGGTCGGGTGTTCGGGGCCCTTACCGTCCAGAGCACGCAGCCTGCTGCCTTTGATCAGGACACGCTCGTTGTGCTGCAGACGATGGCGGATCAAGTCGCCGTGGCGTTGGATAACGCGTACCTTTTTGAGGAAGCTCAGGACGCCCTGCGGGTTGCACGCCGGGCGCAGGCCGAGTCTACGCGTGAGGCGTGGACCGAGCTGCTGCGGTTCCGGCCGAAGGGCGGATACCACAGCGACGAGCGAGGTGCAAGAGCAGCCACGGATGTCTGGCGGCCAGAGATGAAGCGGGCCGTGCGCGAAGGGCAGGCTGTCCAGGGTGATCCGGTAGGGCCCTCAGACGATGGGGAGGAGAGGTACCCGCTGGCTGTTCCCATCCGGGTCGCTGGCCAGGTGGTGGGCGTGGTGAATACCTATAAGCCCGCCGATGCCGGGGCATGGACGGCGAACGAGGTCAAGACGCTCGAATCATTGGTTGAGCAGCTGGGGGCATCTCTTGACAGCGCCCGTTTGCATCAAGAGGCTCAGCGCCGCGCGGCTCGCGAGCGACTGGTCTCTGAGATCTCGGCGAGACTGCGGGCATCCGTGAACCTCGACACCATTCTCAAGGCCACCGCCCAGGGGCTGGGGGAGGCGCTTGACGCTGAGCTGGCCAGTGTCGAGTTGACCGGCCCTGTGCCGGGGAACGGCGGGCCCGGACCTGAGGGGGACGTCGGTGGAGAGGAGGGGTAGGGATGTCTTCTAACACGGATCATTCATCCCGTCCTGAGGCCAGGCAGAGCATTCGGACGCGTCTGGTAGCGCTCTTGCTGGGATTGACCATCATTCCTATGCTGGCGGTTGGGTATCTCGGTGTGGACTCGGCTCGAAGTGTGGGGGGGAGGGCGCAGCATGTCAGTGCTGGTGCGCTCCGAGATCAGGCGGAGCAGTATCTTCGAGAGAAGACGGCCAGCGATGCGCGAACCAACGACCTGATCCTGGAGAGAGCACAGCGCAATGCCCTGCGAGTGGCTGACTATGCCGGCCATGTGTTTGAGACGCCAGGTGCCTTTGAGGTGGGAGGGTATTGGCGAGCCGAAGAGCGGATGAGCGTGGGAGAGGATGGCCAATACAGCAACGAGGAAGGGGATGTCTCCAGCGCCTTTGTGCCGAACTTCGTCGACGTCACTGACGAACTGCTCGATGCCTTGGAGATGAGCGCCTATCTCGATTTCATCCTGAGTTCCACCTACGAGAGCGACCCGAACACGGCTGCTATCTACATGGGTCACGAGCAAGAGATCACCTACTACTATCCCAATATCGGTCTGGGCCAGGTTCTCCCTCCGGACTTCCACGTGACCCAACGCCCCTGGTATCTGAGTGCGGGCCCAGAGAACAACCCCGAGCGCCGTGCGGTCTGGACGCCGACGTACGTCGACGCCACCGGGAGAGGTCTCCTGGTGACCGCTGCCGCCCCGGTTTACGTGAACCAGGATGAATTCATCGGGGCCGTAGGCGTGGATGTCACGCTGGAAGACATCACGGCCAGCATCGAGGAGACGGACGTGTTGGGCAGCGGGTACGCTTTCTTGCTGGACAGTGAGGGATGTGCCGTGGCCCTGCCGGAGAGAGGGTATCAGGACGTTCTGGGGCGCGATGCCGAGCCTGGTGAGGTGGGGCCCGAGCTGCGGGAGACGGACACTGCGTTTGCTTCCGTGTTGGACAGAATGATCGAGGGAGGCTCCGGCTTCGATACGTTGAATGTCGGCGGGAGGGAGTTGTTCGTCGCCTATACGCCCCTGGAGAGCACGGGGTGGAGCATGGCGAACGTCGTGGAGGCGGATGCCATTCTGGAGGTGATTCCCACTCTAGAGCAAGAGCTGGAGACCTCAACCCGGTCGCTGGTTCTGAGACGGATTCTCCCCCTTGGCGCGGGCATCCTTCTGGTTGCGGCCGCGGTGGGGTTCGTGCTCGCCTATCGGCTGACGGTTCCGATCCGGGATATGGCGGCAGCTGTCCAGAAGGTGGGGCCCGGTCAGTGGAAAGTCTCGCTTCCAACCGATCGTGGGGACGAGCTGGGGATATTGGCCCAGGCCTTCGATCAGATGACTGTCCAGCTGCGTGAGCTGTACGACAGCCTGGAGGAGAGGGTCACCAGGCGCACTCGGGAGCTGAGCCAGCGTTCCATCCAGCTGGAGGCAGCTTCCTACGTCGCGCGCGAGGCCGCCGGGATTCGGGACGTGGAGCATTTGTTGGATCAGATAGTGGACTTGATCTCGGACCGCTTCGGTTTCTACCACGCTGGCATCTTCCTCATCGACGAGCCGCGGAAGTACGCCGTCCTGCAAGCGGCCTCCTCCGAGGGAGGAGAGCGGATGTTGGCCAGGAAGCACAGGTTGAAGGTAGGCGAAGAGGGCATTGTGGGTTACGTCGCTGGATTCGGGGAACCCCGAATCGCCCTCGATGTGGGCGAGGACGCCGTCTTCTTCGACAATCCAGACCTGCCGGATACGCGCTCGGAGATGGCTCTTCCGCTTGGGGTTCGCGACCGGGTCATCGGCGTGCTGGATGTTCAGTCAACTGAGTCGGGGGCGTTCAGCGACGAAGACGTGTCGGTCCTGCAGACGATGGCGGATCAGGTGGCTCTCGCTATCGACAACGCGCGTCTGCTGGCGGAGGCCGAGGAACGGATTCAGGAGATTCATGCCCTTCTGCGCAGCGAAAGCAGAGAGGGGTGGCGGGGGATGACAGAGGCCCGTCCGGGCTGGCGGTACGTCTACGGGAGTACGGGAGCGGAGTCCGGAGGCGGGGAGTCGGGGGCGGAGGCCGGGGTCTTGAGTGTGCCGCTTCGGGTGCGGGGCGTCGCCGTGGGGAAGGTGCATCTGCGGCTGGGTGATCGCACGCCGACGCCCGAGGAGCGCGCACTGGTTCGAGAGGTGCTCGAGCAAGCAGGCCAGGCACTGGAGAGCGCGCGCCTGTTCCACGAGACGCAGCGTCGCGCTGCGCGTGAGCGACTGACCGGTGAGATCACGGCGCGAATTCGTGAGACGCTGAACGTGGACAGCGTACTCCAGACGGCGGCACGCGAGATCGGAGAGTCTCTTGGGCTGCAGGATGTGACGATTGAGTTGGGGCCGGGCGACGGCGAGTCGACGTAGGGCTCACCTGCCAGCGGCGTCACCCGCTGTGCTCGGTACAGCGGGCTCGCCTGGACGAGTGCCCGGAACAAGCGCGGAGAGGAGTCGGAATGGCCATAAGAATCAGAGAAGCCCTGCAACCGCCCATATTTGACGACCAAGAGCAAACGCGCATCGCCAGGTTTCTCAACGGCGTCTTATGGGCTGTAGGTGCTCTGGGGCTGGTGGTGGGGCCGTTTGTCGTGATGCTCAACGAGTCCGACGTGGGAAGGCTCTTCTCCCTCGTTGCGCTGCTGGGATTCCTCGCATTCGTCTGGGGACTGCTGCGGCTGGTCCATGCCGGGCGGGTGCGGTTGGCCAGTGGGCTGCTGGTGCTTCTTTTTTGGGCCGTATTCAGCGGGGCACTGACCGTCTTTGGAGGGATCCGGAATCCGCTCGTGGGCGGATATCTCATCGTCATCTTCCTGGGGGGGCTACTCCTCGGGAGGCGGGGAGCAATTGCTTCTGGCACGCTGAGCGTGATCGGGGCGACTCTGATCTTCCTGGCCGAGTTGAACGGGGCAATTCTGATCCCCCTTGATGCCTCCCCTGATCCCGGTGCTCTGGTCATGACTCTCGCTATCTGTGCCATCGCTACGGTTCTGGTAGGGTTCACGCTGCGCGATCTGACCACGGCCCTCGAGCAGGTCAGACAGAATGAGCAAGCGCTTACTGAGACCAACCGCGCACTCCGGGAGAGTCGCGATCAACTCCAGGCTCAGGCGATGGAGCTGGAGCGGCACACCCGTTATCTGACGGCGACGGCGGAAGTGGCACAGGAGGCCGCGTCGATGCTCGAGGTGACGACGATGCTGCGTCAGGTAGTGCGGGCGATCCTGGCCCGTTTTGACTTCTACCGTTTGGGTGTCTTCCTCGTTGACTCCAGTCAGCAGTGGGCGGTGCTGCAAGCAGCGGCCGGCGAGGGCGTTCAGGAGACGTTGAGCCGTGACTTCCGGTTGGAAGTGGGCAGGGAAGGAATCGTCGGCTTCGTGACTGGAACGGGAGAGGCCTACGTGGCAGCGGATGTGCTTGAGGATCCGCTCTACGTCGCAGATTCGGACGCGGTCGGCACGCGCTCGGAGATGGCCCTCCCGCTTCGGGCCCGCGGTGAGGTCATCGGGGCTCTGGACGTCCAGAGCGCAGAGCCAGAGGTCTTTGACGAGGACGATCTGGCCGTCTTTCAGGTTCTGGCCGATCAGTTGGCGATGGCTATCAGTAACGCCCGACTCTTCAAGCAGTTGCAGGAAAGCCTGGAGGCTGAGCGGAGAGCCTATGGTGAGATCGGGCGCAAGGCCTGGGCCGAGGCGGTGCACACCGGGACCTACTCAGGATACCGGTACGATAAGGGGAGCGTCGTCCCGTTGATGCCGGAGGTGACCAGCGAGGACGACCATGGCGCGGTAGCGGACGGCGACGGGGCGGGGGTGGCGGTCCCGATCAAGCTACGTGGAGAGGTGATCGGGACGATGAGCGCGCATAAGGAGGATGGCTCTGCTGAGTGGTCGGTGGAGGAGCAGACTATGATGGAGTCGCTCGCCGAACAGCTTGGCGCCGCGCTGGAGAGTGCACGTCTCTACGAGAGTTCCACGCAGCGTGCGCAGCGAGAACGCCTCGTCGCGGAGATCACGGCTAAGGTACGGGCTTCCTCCGACGTAGAAGGGGTTATGCGGACGGCCGTGCGAGAGCTGGGCAGAGTGATGGGGGCGGACCGAGCGCTGGTTCAGTTGACCAGGGAGGGTGTGTCTCGGGGAGAAGACGAGTCGGACGTGGAGAGGAGCGCCCATGAGTAGTTCTGTCACATTCGCCCGGAGGATCAGCCTTCGACGGACCCTGCTGATCTTCAGCCTAATCCTGGTCATCGTCCCCGCAGCCGCTCTGGCGGTGTTTGCTGCCTCGTACGGCTATCGCTCGCAGGTGGAAGGTGCTCGCGATCAACTCTCGAGCACATCCGAGCTCAAGCAGCGCGAGATTGTCCGCTGGGTCGACGAGAGGAAGAGAGACCTCGACGTTCTTGCGACGGAGGCGGCGCTGCAGCAGTCGATCCGGGAGATGCGTGAGGGCGCCCGGGGGGCTCCCGAGCACGGGATGGCCTACACAGCTGTCTCCGAGCGACTGAACGAGGTCGCCCTGAAGAAAGGGGCCTTCATAGAGCTCTATATTATGCATCCGGAGACGAGCGTGGTCGAGGTCTCGACGGAGGTCGAGCGGGAGGGAGAGTCGTACTTCCTATCTCCGCACTTCCGTGAGGGGAAGGAAGGCGTCACCCTCCAACCTCCCATCTATGACGTGACAATCGGCAAGCCCGCTATGCTGATTGCCAGGCCGATCGACGGGCCCGGGGGAGATGTGATGGCTGTTCTCGTCGGACGGGCCAACCTGGCCGACCTGAATGCGCTGCTGGAGACAGGCATTGGAGACACCTACCTGGTGAGCAGAGAACGCCGCTATCTCGCTGGCGGCCAGGGTACGGAAGCTATGCCCGACGGGCCGATAGAGAGCGTTGGCATTCAGGCGGCCCTAAGAGGTAGCCAGGGGGTGACCCGGTATCAGAGCTACCTTGGCGAAGAGGTCCTCGGGTCTCACATGTGGATGCCTGACATCCGGGCAGCTCTGCTCGTCGAGCTGGAGTGGTCGGAGGTAGTTGCAGCCGCGCGTGCCTCAGTCCTCGGTGTCGTGGGAGTGACGATTCTGGCCGTAGGCGTGGCCTCAGCGGGGGCGTTACTCCTGACCCGTCGCATCGTGGATCCGCTCGTCGATCTCACTGAAGCAGCCACAGAGATTGCAGCCGGTGACCTGGGACGCTCTGTCCCGGTCGAGAGTGAGGACGAGATCGGCGTGTTGGGCCAGGCATTGAACAGCATGACGGCCCAGCTTCGCGAGGTGATCGGGGAGCTTGAGCAGCGGGTGGCGGACCGGACGCGGGATCTGGAGCGTCGTGCCGGGCATTTGGAGGCCGCGGCAGAGGTGGCACGCGATGCGGCGGCTATCCGGGACGTTGAACAACTGTTGAATGAGACCGTACACCTCATCTCAGAGGAGTTCGGCTTCTATCACGCGGGTATCTTCTTGCTGGACGATGCCCGGGAGCACGCGGTCTTGCAGGCGGCCTCATCGGAGGGCGGACAGCGGATGCTGGGACGCGGTCACAGGCTCCGTGTTGGCGAGATGGGGATCGTGGGCTACGTCGCTGGCTCTGGCGAGCCGCGCATCGCCCTGGACGTCGGCGAGGACGCCGTGTTCTTTGACAATCCGGATCTGCCGGAGACGCGCTCCGAGATGGCGGTGCCCCTGATCGTGCAGCGCCAGGTCGTCGGCGTGCTGGACGTTCAGTCCACTGAAGCAGCGGCATTCGATGACGAGGACGTTGCGATCCTGGAGACGATGGCCGATCAGGTGGCGGTGGCCATTGAGAACGCGCGTCTCCTGGAGCAAAGCCAGCGTGCCTTGCGAGAGCTACGCATAGCTCAGGGTGAGCACGTACAGGCCTCCTGGCAGCGTATGGGACATCTTCCGGCTCTCGAATACGACCGGGTCGATGTCAGGCCTGTTGAGTCTCCTTGTATCCCCCTGGTTGATCAAGCTCTGCGCTCGGGCAAGATCGTCGCGACGGAGCGATCGGAGAACGGTCGGTCGGTGCTGGCGGCACCGCTCCGTCTGAGGGACCAGCCCATCGGAGTCATTTCTGTGGAGGAGAGGACCGAGGGGAGGCCCTGGTCGCAGGATGCCATTGAGCTGGTTGAGGAGGTCAGTGAGCACGTTGCTCAGGCGTTGGAGAGCGCGCGTCTGTTTGAGGAGGCGCGCTCACGCGCTCGGGAGCAGTCCGTTCTGAGTGACCTGGGACGGGCGCTTTCAGCCCAGCTCGACATCGATGAGATTCTCGTGGCGGCGCATCAGGGCGCGTCCCAGCTCATCGACGCCCGGAACTTCTACGTTGGCCTGTACGATCCTCAGGAGCGGGTGATCAGGATTCGCTTCAACGCGGCCGCCGGCGAGCGGGATCAGGAAGTGACAGTCTTGTCCGCTGAGGAAGGTCTCTCCGGGCGCATCGTCCGCACCGGGGAGCCTATTCTCATTCGGGAGAACGTGCCGAAACGGTTATCTGAGCTTGGCGTTGATCTGATCGGAGAGCCAGCCCTTTCCTGGCTGGGGGTGCCGATGACGGTGGGTGATGAGATCCTGGGCATTGTCGCCGTGCAGGACTACTCCACCCCCGGCATTTACGACGAGCACGATCTGGAGCTCCTGACCGCTGTCGCGAACCAGACGGCGATCGCTATCCAGAGTGCGCGTCTGTACGAGGAGGCGGTGGAGACGGCGGAGCGGTTGCGGGAGGTGGATCGGCTGAAGAGCCAGTTCCTGGCGAACATGTCTCACGAGCTTCGCACACCTCTGAACTCGATTATCGGGTTCTCGCGAGTCGTGCTCAAGGGCATCGATGGTCCGATCACAGATCGCCAGCACGAGGATCTGGAGGCGATACACAGCAGCGGGCAGCATCTGCTGGGGTTGATCAACGACATCCTCGACGTCTCCAAGATCGAGGCCGGGAAGATGGAGCTTGACTTCGAGACGGTGGATATCAGAGATATCGTCAGGGGCGTGATGTCCACGGCCATCGCTCTGGTGAAGGATAAGCGGATTGAGTTGCAGCAATCAGTTCCGGATGGTCTGCCCAAGATCACGGCTGACGAGCGTCGCGTCCGACAGGTGTTGCTCAACCTGGTGTCGAATGCCGCGAAATTCACGCAAGAGGGCTTCATCCGCGTTCGAGCCCGCGTTGTCGACGACGAGGTGATCCTGTCGGTCGCCGACAGCGGGCCCGGGATCCCCCGGGAGGAGCAGGATAGGATCTTCGAGCCCTTCACCCAGATCGACGGCTCCTCCACTCGGGAGCACGGGGGAACCGGTCTGGGTCTGACGATCAGCCACTCCTTCGTTCAGCTGCACGGGGGGCGTATGTGGTTTGAGAGCGAGCCGGGGGAGGGATCGACCTTCTTCTTCGCCTTGCCCATCGAAGGCCCCCGGTCGGATGAAGAGATGGCTGCGCGGTCGGCCGTGGAGCAGACCGAGTCTGAGCTGGAGAGCCGAGACGGCCGGGGGGCTGAGAAGCTCATTCTGTGTGTCGACGACGACACCGGCGTGATTAACCTCTAC
>CAZQXX010000039.1:2383-17583 GCA_964597105.1 uncultured Anaerolineales bacterium | reverse complement strand
CTAGAGGTAGCAAGTGGAGGCAGCCTGGCACTCCGAGGTACCGGGCTGCCTTCCACGCATGTGTTAGAATGGGCAAAGGAGGGACAGAGTATGTCTATGTCACTCATGCGGAGGTGGCCGCGACGTACGCGTGGACCACTATCGCGGACGGGGAGGGGGTGGCTGACCGAGGCCGTCGGGGTTCCCATCGACATCGCGGAGACCGACGAGGACATCATCGTGCACGCTGATCTCCCTGGGATGAAGCCCGAGGACGTTGAGGTGTCCATCGTGGAGAACAGGCTCAGACTGAAGGGCGAGACTCGGGCAGAAGAGGAGCAGGAGCGTGGCAATATGTACTTCCGGGAGCGGCGGTACGGGCGCTTCGAGCGCTATATCGATCTTCCCCCCTCGGTGAATGCCGATGCCGCCGAGGCGGAGTTTGAGAACGGTGTTCTCACAGTGAAATTGCCAAGGCAAAGATGAGGGAGCGAAAGCAGATCGAGGTGAAACGCCCGTTCGAAGAGATCTAGGGGTGCACCGCTTCAGCTGTATGGTAAGGCTTGGGCTTCTCGAAGGCACAACCCTGTTCACCGATCGCCTGTTGCCAATAGCGTCGTCAAGAATGGGGCAGCTTTCGAGAAGCTTTTTCTGTCGGTTTGACTTTCTGCGGATCATCATCTATTGTGTGGCTCCGGGACTGAAGATGAGCTAGAGGGATCGAGGTAAGCCTTGCGAAGAAGACTGACCATTGGAATTGTGGCTGTCACGGTCGTGATTATGCTGATGGCCGGCAGCTGCCTTGTTGGAGTGCTCTTGGTGCCTCGGGTCGTAGCGGTGTGGCCTCGCATAGAAGGGGCGACGGCGGAAGCGACGACGGCTTCACCCGTCGGTACACGGGAGGTGGATCCGCAATCAGAGGAAGCTCAGGGCTCTCCGCCGGATCCTGCACCCGCTGTCACTCCAACGCGCATCCCGTCAGACATTCTGGAGAATGCCGACGCTGAGGAGCGCCTGGTGGCCAGTGTGTATGAGCGGGTCGCTCCATCGGTGGTACACATCCGGGTCGTGCAGCACCTGTCCGGGAGTGACGCCCCGCGAATCGAGATACCAGGGTGGCCTGATCACCCTGAGCTTCCTGACGACTTCTATCAGCGTGGGGAAGGCTCCGGCTTCGTGTGGGATAGAGAGGGTCACATCGTCACGAACTATCACGTAGTAGACGGTGCCGAGGAGATCGAGGTCACGTTTTTGGATGGCGCCACACTCCCCGCCGAGATCGTGGGGACGGATCCCGACTCGGATCTGGCTGTGTTGAGGGTTGAGCGACCCGCTGATCAGTTCAGCCCTGTGGACCTGGGAGACTCAGATCAGGTTTTCATTGGTCAGCGTGCTGTCGCCATTGGCAATCCGTTCGGTCAGGAATGGACGCTGACAGCGGGCGTGGTTAGCGCTTTGGGGCGAACCCTACCGTCAAGCACCAGCCAATTCAGTATTCCGGAGATGATCCAGACGGACGCTGCCATCAATCCGGGCAACTCCGGGGGGCCTCTCCTCGACCGGGACGGGAACGTGATCGGAGTCAATACCATGATCCTGTCGGAGGACCGGGCATCTGCGGGCGTTGGATTCTCCATCCCGGTTAACATCGTCGCTCGGATTGTACCCGTTCTGGTAGAGGAAGGACAGTATACCTACGCGTGGCTGGGGATTGTGGGGCGGGACCTGGATCGAGAGGCAGCGCTGGCTATGGATTTGACTTCGGATCAACGTGGTGCTTTGATTGTCGAAGTCGTTGAGGGGAGCCCGGCTGCAAGGGCCGGCCTCAGAGGGTCGGACGAAACGATAACAAGGAGCGGCGCGACGCTCCAGCTTGGGGGTGACGTTATCATTGCCATCGATGCCCAGCCAGTCCGCACGATGGATGATCTCATCGTCTATCTGGTCAAAGAGACCCGGCCTGATCAGGAGATTCTTCTGACAGTGCTGCAAACCGGGAGGCAAATGGAGGTAGGGGTGACGTTGGGTAGTCGCCCCACGGCGGGTCAATAGAAGCATGAGAGGCACTCGGGGGCAGCCCTTACTGTCGAGTTGACATCATTGGCAAAAGCATTTATCATGCCTCCACTTCGTCTTGTCATGTGTTGAGCTCTGCCACTCAGGTAGGGCTTTTCTGATGCAGTTCATATACGATTCTTATGACAATCTAATGAACCCATGAGAGACTTATTGTAGTAGTAGCAGTACCTAGGGTTCGTTGATCAGGAGTCGGGCTTTGCGGAAGGATGACTTGATGCCAAGGGTTGTATGGGAGACTGATTAAGTCTAGGGCGAACTTGGCTGATGGACTATCCGACTTACTAGGCCCGGCTTCCGAGGAAGCCGGTTTCTCTTTCTTGGGCTCTTGGTGAGTCGGGCTTCCGGTGGGCTAGAGAAGGTTGCTATAGAGGCGAGCGGCAGCGAGCAGAGCTCAGTGAATTGATCAGTGGGTCTTGTTGAGTCCGCCAGGTCACTCTGTGATAATGACGTCAGCCATGTCTTGATGCTGGTTGATCCGATTGGCGCTCTAGCGAGACCGCTGATGCATTAAGGGGGGTAGGGCAATGATGGAAAGATATGAGATTGAGGAGCAGCTTGAGGATGTCGAATGGCTCCTGGATGAGGGGGATGAGCAAGGGTTTCTGACAATAGAGCAGATCCTGGAAGCTTTTCCGATGGCAGAGGAAGACATGTCTGAACTGGAGGATCTCTTCGCGTATCTCCAGGAGCACGAGATTCCAGTCGTTGAGAGCGAGGACGAAATGGTCGAGGTCGATCTGGAAGAAGCGGGCCTGAGCGAAGACTCTGAGGACGTGGGAGCTGCTGACCTCAGCGACATCTCCATCGATAATGCTGTCAGTCTCTACTTCCGGGAGATGGGACGCGAACCCTTGCTGAAGCGGGAGCAAGAGGTCGAGCTGGCCAAGAGGATGGAGCGTGGACAGGAAGCTAAGAAGAAGCTAGACCAGAATGGGCACAGCCTGGAGGAACAAGAGCGTCTGCAGCGTATCGTTGAAGAGGGGAGGGCGGCCCGTGAGCACCTGATCAAGGCCAACACCCGGCTCGTGGTAAGCATCGCCAAGAGATATCGGGGTCAAGGCCTCTCCTTCCTCGATCTCATTCAGGCTGGCAACGTGGGCTTGATCAAGGCGGCTGATAAGTTCGACTATACCCGCGGGACGAAGTTCGGTACCTATGCCACGTGGTGGATTCGGCAGTCGGTTGCGAGGACGCTGAAGCAGCAGGGCCGGAATATTCGCATCCCCGTCCACACGAACGACCGGATCCGCGAGCTATACAAGATCGCGGCACGGTTGGAACAGGATCTAGGTCATCGCCCGACCCCTGAGGAAATCGCTGAAGAGGTTGACCTCGAGCCGGAACGTGTGAGGTGGTTGTTGGGTGTCTCTCAGCGTCCTCTCTCCTTGGAGAAACCGGTAGACGAGGATGGCGAAAGTGAATTCGGTGACTTCCTTGAGGATGAAGATGTGCCCTCGCCATCTCAGAGGGCAGAAATGCACCTGCTGCACGAGGATCTGCAGGACGCACTGAGTACCCTGACGCCGCGCGAGGTCCGTGTCCTGCGCATGCGCTTCGGTCTCGGCGGCGAGGACACCTATACGCTGAGAGAGGTTGGTGAGAAGCTGGGCGTCACGCGGGAACGGATCCGCCAGATCGAGGGGAAGGCGCTGAAGAAGCTGCGGCACCCCCGCTATCGGCGTAAGCTGCGTGCGTATCTTAGCTGAGTGACTTCGTAAGGAAGACCTTGAGGGAAGATGGGGGGCTGAGGAGCTCCTCATGGACTTCGGCGAGATGGTGAATGGAGCACATAACGGCAGACGGACTGAGACGCTCTCAGTGTCAGGCTGACAGATAGACGAATCAGGCCCCGGTTGTTCCGCCCGAACAAGCTGTGGAGATATCTCCATAGTCGGGCAGGGACAGCCGGGATTTCTGTGTGCCCCACGCTCTGGGAGTTTGCGTGATCTTCAACGTACGCAGGGGTTTAGGAGAAGTCGAGGGTGGCGGGGTTGAAACTTCTCGTCTGCATGTTAGAATTTTCGATTGGCACGCTTTTGACGCTTAGAGCTGTAGAGGAGAAAAGATCTTATGATCGAGGCGAAAGGCATCACCAAGTCGTACGGCCCCATCGAGGCTCTGCGCGGCATCAGTTTCGACATCGCATCAGGTGAGATCGTTGGGTTGCTTGGCCCAAACGGCGCGGGCAAGACGACGACCATCAAGATCCTGACGGGCAGCCTCCAGCCGGACGAAGGCGTTGTGAAGGTCAACGGACGTGACGTCCTCGAGCACACCAGAGAGGTGCAAGCAGAGATCGGATACTTGCCGGAGACAGCGCCTCTCTACCGGGAGTTGACGGTGCAGGGCTATCTCCAGATGATGGCTGACCTGCGCGGCATCCCCGAGCCGGAGCAGCGCGCTCGTATCTCAGAGGCTGTGTACGCCACCGCCCTGGCGGATCATCTGACGCGCCCGATCGGTGAGTTGAGCAAGGGGTTCCGTCAGCGTGTGGGACTGGCTCAGGCCATTCTCCATAAGCCACGGCTCTTGATTCTCGATGAGCCGACAATTGGTCTGGATCCCACGCAGGTGGTTGAGGTTCGCCGCTTGATCCGGCGGCTGGCGCGGCACAGCACAGTCCTGCTCTCCACGCATATCCTCTCCGAGGTCGAGGCGCTCTGTGATCGGGTGATTATCCTGATCAGCGGCCGGATCCGAGCCGATGCCGAGCTTTCGGAGCTCGCCGCCACCTCGGATGCAATCTTGGTGCTGAGTGACGACACACCCGGAGTGAAAGATGCTCTTCTGAGCCTGGGTGAGGTCAGGGACGTTGAGTTGATCGAACCAACGGGTGGATCTCGGGAGAGATCGCCCTTTCCCATGTATCGCGTCCGAGGTCGAAGCGACAGCGCTGACCTTTGTCCAAAGATCTACGATCGGGCGCGAGAAGGGGGCTGGCCAGTGCGGGAGCTCAGACAAGACGTACGGACGCTGGAATCCGTCTTCAACGAGCTGGCAACCAGTGCGTAACTCGAAGCTAGGACTCGGAGGTATGGTACAGTGAAACAGGCATTGTCAATCACACGCAAGGAGTTGCAGGGGTACTTTGGCTCGCCAATGGCCCTGATTTTCGTGGGGGTCTTCCTGGCGGTCACGCTGTTCTCGTTCTTCTGGGTGGATACGTTCTTCGCCCGCGGGATTGCTGACGTACGTCCCCTCTTTCGCTGGATGCCGGTGCTGATGATCTTCCTGGTCGCGGCGCTGACGATGCGTCAATGGAGCGAGGAGGAGCGATCGGGGACATTGGAGGTGTTGCTTTCGCTTCCAGTGTCGCCTATCCAGTTGGTCCTTGGGAAGTTCTTGGCCGTGATGGCGCTGATCGGAGTCGCTCTGGGGTTGACGATTTTTCTCCCCGTAACCGTCGAGATGCTGGGTAATCTGGACTGGGGCCCGGTCGTCGGTGGTTATCTGGCGGCACTTCTGCTGGCGGCAGCGTATACGGCCATTGGACTGTTCGTCTCGTCCAAGACCGACAACCAGATCGTGGCCTTGATCCTGGCCGTCTTGCTGTGCGGCTTGTTCTACCTGGTTGGGTCTCGGGGGGTGACAGAGTTCTTCGGCGACCAAGTGGGTGAGATCCTGCGCGCTATCGGCTCTGGTAGTCGCTTTGAGAGTATCGAGCGCGGCGTCATCGATCTCCGCGATTTGCTCTACTACGCATCGCTGACGGGCATCTTCCTGACCCTAAATGGTGCCTCGCTGCATAGCAAGCGCTGGAGTGCCGGGGAACGCACGAAACCCTATCGTCGCGCGGTTACATTCACTTCAATTCTCGTCGTGGTGAACCTGGTGATGGCCAATGTTTGGGCCTTTCCTCTGCATGCTCAGGCGCTGCGGCTGGATTTGACGGAGGATCGACAATACACGCTCTCGCAGACATCCCGCGATCTACTGGATAACCTGCAGGAGCCTCTCCTGGTGCGTGGTTACTTCAGTGAAAGGACGCACCCGCTGTTGGCGCCGCTCGTTCCCCGCATCCGTGACATGCTGCGCGAGTACGAGGTCGCAGCCGGAGGGGCGATGAATCTGGAGATCATCGACCCGGCGGAGCATCCGGAACTGGAGGCTGAGGCGAACCAGACGTACGGCATTCGTCCCAGGCCCTTTCAGGTTTCCGGGCGTTACGAGCAATCGGTCATCAACTCATACTTCGACATCTTGATACGCCATGGCGATCAGCACGTCGTGCTCAGTTTCCAGGACCTGATCGAGGTGCGGTCTGGCGGCGAAAGCGTAGACGTCCGCCTGCGCAACCTCGAATATGACCTGACGAGTGCCATCAGGAAGGTGGTCTACGGATTCCAGAGCGTGGAGGCCGTGCTGGCGGCGTTGGAGGAGCCGGCCAATCTGATGGTCTATATCACCCCGGAGACGCTGCCTGATCAGCTGTCCGACGCTCCCGCCACAATCAGGGGGGTGGCGGAGGACATCGCTAGCGAGTCGGGTGGCAAATTCACTTACACGATTGTTGACCCAGATGCACCAGATAGCCCTGTCACGCGACAGCAACTGTACGATCAGTATGAGATCCAGCCCTTTGCCACGTCACTCTTCTCCGCTGAATCTTACTACCTGCATATGGTGCTCCAGGTCGGGGGTCAAGAGCAGGTCATCTACCCCTCGGGTGAGGTGACGGAGGGGGACATCCGATCGTCGATCGAGACGACGCTGAAGCGGCTGTCTCCTGGCTTCTTGCAGGTGGTCGGCTTATGGACCCCGCCGGCAGAGCCACAACAAGACATGCTGGGGCAGACACAGCAACCGATCTCCAGTTGGCAGCAGGTCAAGGAGTCACTAGGGCAGGAGTATGAGGTCCGAACCGTCGACCTGAGCACCGGGCAAGTGCCGGACAACGTAGATGTCCTGGTCGTCATCGGCCCTCAGGGAATGACTGACGAGGAGCGCTATGCCATCGATCAGTATCTGATGCGGGGTGGATCCTTGGTTGTGGCTGCGGGTAACTACGGCATTCAGGTCGACCCCATGCAGGGTGGACTGGGCTTGAAGCCGTGGGAGGGGAATCTGCGGGATATGCTGGCTGAGTACGGAATCGAGGTCGGCGACTCTCTGGTGATGGATCCCCAGAACGAGCCTTTCCCCGTCCAGACCACGCGAGACGTGGGTGGAGTTCAGGTGCGAGAGATTGAAGCGATCGACTATCCCTTTTTCGTGGACGTCCGGCAAGACGGGATGGCTGCCGACAGCCCCATCGTCTCTAACCTTCCAGCCGTGACAATGAACTGGGCGTCGCCGATTACGATTGATGAGGAGAAGAACGCTGACCGAGAGGTGACGAGGCTGCTGCAGTCGAGCTTGGAGTCCTGGACCCGGACGGATACGACCATCCAGCCAGACTTCAACGCCTATCCGCAGCTCGGATTCCCGGTCGGGACGGACCAGGAGCGTCACACGCTCGCTGTGTCCGTGAAGGGTTCGTTTGAGAGTGCCTTCAAGGGCGAGCCCTCTCCTTTCGAGGATGCAGAACCTGAGGAAGGAAGTGCCTCCTCGGAAGAAGACGGGGCACCGGCACCCACGCCTCCGCCATCTTCGCTGGCGAAGATCGAATCGTCGCCCGACACATCGCGCTTGATCGTCATTGGCAGTGCGGAGTTCGTGGACGACATCGTCTTCGACATCTCCTCCAGCCTCACGCAGGACCGGTATCTCAATAGCCTGCAGTTGATGCAGAACTGCGTGGCCTGGTCGACGGAGGATCTGGCTCTGTTGAATATCCGCTCGCGCGGCACTCAGACACGGGTGCTATCCTCCCTCAGTGAGCGAGAGCAGTCTTTCTGGGAGGGGGCGAATTACGCGGTTGCACTGCTGGCACTCGTCGTCGTTGGCATCGTGTGGAACTCCCGACAACGGAATGAGGAGCCGATGGAACTGCTGCCGCCGGACGCCGTCGCGACGTCAACTCAGGAGGTGCACCAATGATAAAGAGACACCACCAGATTCTGGCTGGTATTCTGATCGCCCAACTCATCTTGAGCGTCGTTGTCTTCTGGCCGAAGCCCTCGACAGTGAGTCAAGGTGAGCCGGTTTTCCCTGACCTGGAATCAGGGGATGTCACCAGCCTTACAGTCGAGGATGCAGAGGGGAACGTGGTGAAGCTTGAGAAGGCCACCGGTGAGTGGGTGCTCTCTGAGGCCGGCGACTACCCGGCCAAGGGGGACGACGTCCACTCGTTCTTAGAGAGCCTCCTGGCTTTGAGCACCGGGCGGCTGGTGACGAGCAGCGAAGTCAGTCATCGTCGATTGCGGGTCTCTCCCGATGAGTTTGCCCGGCGTATTACGTTCGAGGCCAGCGATGGAGGCGAGCATACCGTGTATTTGGGATCCTCACCCCAGTATGGTTCCGTCCACTTTCGCCTGGAAGGAGAAAGTGAGACTTACTTAACCAATGAACTCTCGACCTTCGATGCGGGTGCCACCGCCTCTGCCTGGATCGACTCGACCTATCAGAGCGTGGTGCAGGAGGACGTTGATCGCATAACGCTCGAGAATGCCAACGGAACCTTCGTCTTCGAGCGGGAGGGCGAGGACGACTGGACGATGACCGATCTGGGCAGCGATGAGACATTGGATCAGGCCCAGATCACGACTGTCCTGAGACAGGCGAGTTCCCTCAGGATGAAGCGACCGTTGGGCACGGAGGAGCGCCCTTCCTACGGTCTGGACAATCCTAGCGCCGTGTTGACGCTCGAGACTGACGAGAACACGATTACTCTGCGTGTGGGAGCACATGATCCGGATGACGCCAGCTATGTCGTCAAGTCATCTGAGTCGAGCTACTACGTCCTCGTTGCCGAGACAAGCGTGAGGGCGCTGGCAGAGAACGGACGTGATGCGTTCATCAGCGAGCCGCCCACCCCGGAAGGGGAATCGAGCGAATCGCAGTAGCCGCCCGTACCCTGCAACGCCGACCGGAGCGCCCCATTCTTCCAAAGAGTGGGGCGTTTCTGTGTGTCCGGGCGAGTCAAGTACGATGAGGCCGCCTCCGATTGCGCGGTCGGAGACGGCCTCATCTGGCGGGTGGGGATGCGCCAGTGGATGTTAGCGCCCCCGGTGCGACTCGAACGCACAGCCTGCGGATTCGAAGTCCGACGCTCTTTCCAATTGAGCTACGGGGGCAATGTATAGCGAAAGCCGGATCTTGATCCGGCTTTGATGAGGGTGAGTGACGGGACTCGAACCCGCAATCGCCTGGGCCACAACCAGGTGCCTTAACCAATTAGGCCACACCCACCATGCGGGGGAAATTCTACCACGAATCCGGGGAACGAGCAAGCGATCTTTGTGCAGCATATCTCCTCAGCACTTCTCTGCGATGATCAGGTGCACGGTGGTTCGCTCTACCTGCTCGCGCACCAAGCGCGACGATAGCCCTATTTCCTCCAGCCAGCGGACAAACGCGTCGGGGGAGAGTTCGCTCTGTCCGGTGACGTGATATAGCCAGGTGAGGAAAGATGCAACGAGCCCTTCTCCCTCGAAGCGAGCTCCAAGGGCGACGACGAGACGACCGCCGGGCCGCACGGTACGCGTTACCTCTTCGAGAGACCGAGGATCGAGAATGTACCCAGTTGGGAAGGTCGCCACCACGGCGTCAAAACACCTCGCACGAAACGGCAGCGCCTGAGCGCGAGCTCGCACGAGGGGAACGGACAATCCGGCTTCGCGAAGCCGGTGTCTTGCCTGACGACCCATCTGAGGTGAGAGATCGAGGCCCACCGGGTCGAACGCCTGCCTCTCAAGGGCGGTAAGGAGGTGTCCGGGTCCGTGTCCCAGCTCTAGAATCCGTTTGCCGCGAAGGTGGTCGATCGTCGTACGGCCCCATGCCCTCCACTGGCCCAGGGAGACGAGCCATGCCACCGCATCGTAGCCCCACGCCAGGTCATGGTACAGCAGGCGGAAGAACAGCCGCAGGAAGTCACGCCAGATAGCTCGCACAATGCCCTCCGGATGCCCTTGGAACGTCCTCAAGACACTTTTACAACAAAGACCCCGTCGCAAAATGGCAACGGGGTCAGTGGGTCCTCATCCCGGCTTGATCTCAACGTCCTTCAGTCAGCCATGACCTTCGAACTGGCACCATCAACAAGATAGATGCGCCGACGCGCTCGGCCAGATTGAAGCATCAGGCCTGAAAGACCAGCCTGGCGTCGATCTGTCCGTTGGTCTCGATCTACTCGGCTTCCGGAGCGCTCACCGGAATGCGTGCTTCAGCGTCCTCCGCCCCTGGCTTGACCCAGGCTGCCAACTCGACGGTGAACCTCTCGAAGAAGCTGTCGGGTGGCAGATCGTCTTCGGCGTAGTCTACCTCTACGATGTGGGCCCGCAGGCGGAGCATCTTCGTCTCGAGGATTACGTCCTTTTCCTCCTCGGTCAAGACCGGCTCTCCCTTCGGCGCCAGCTTGGTGCGAAGTGCCTCATCGTTGAAGGCGTAGCGTGACATCAGGACTTTCGTCACAGTGCGGATATCGTTCTTATCGAATAGCCAGACCTCGAGGGCGGTGACTTTGTCGGGACTGTCGGTCCCGATAGTCTCCGAGATGCTGACGCCGCACTCGCCCATAAACTCGCCGGTCTCAAGCTCGATGCTGAACGATGGGTCGTAGTGGTCATCGCCGAGCACGTACGTGGTGACGAACTGAGCATTCGGGGGCTGGCCTTCCCAAACGACCTCTCCAGGGACGGCGGCATCCTCCTTTGCCACCGGCTGGGGTCTGGCCTCCGGCCGTCTCACGGCTTCGCGCCCCTGGATCAGGCGAGTGTAGAGATAAAGCCCGCCTCCGACCAGGGCTACAACGAGGAGCCCAATGCCACAGACCAGGGCCACTGGACGGAGTCTCGTTCCCAGACCCTCGGGCTGCTCCTCTGGAGTAGCAGGAACAGTCTCCAGGTCACGAGAAAGCCTTCTGACAGCGAGCGCTTCCTGTCCGTCCTGGGCTTGTTCTACCTCCTCCAATACTCTGGCCAGCTCCTCTTCCTCCCAGAACTGGCGTCCCAGCCGTTCACGCGCTCTTTCCAGGTCGCCGGTTTCGGTATAGTCCTCGGCCACCAAGAGGATGTACGCTTCCTGGAAGTCAGACCGTAGGTGAGCGGGCGTGGCATTGGTCCACTGGACGGGCCATAGCCACCATCCGATGGCGAGACCGAGCAACAGACCTACCACGGCCGCGCCGATTGCGGCTGCCAAGACTTTGCGTTGCTGAACGAATTCTAGGATGACGTCCATCTTTACCCCCTGGCCTCTGCAATTGCGCGGAAACTATTCCAAGTAGCTCATGCACCATGCTACGTTGCTGCATAGCTAGGTGCTAGTTTATCACAGGTTGACCTCTAGGGCAAATAGCCACGTAAGTGCTATGAGGTGTCCGGCAGATCAACTATATCGAACTCTTCCTCACACTGGCGGCATTTGGCCCATCCCTGGCGGACCTCGGTCAGCAGCCCGCCGCACTCGGGGCAGGGCTGCGGCAGAGGCCGCTTCCACACGGCGAAGTCGCAAGACTCCGGGTCATCAGGATCGTAGTTGGAGCAACCGTAGAACGTGCGCCCGCGGCGAGTGTGTTTCTCCACCAAGTCACCTCCGCACTCAGGGCAGGTAACACCGGTCTTGACCAGGATGGGTTTGCTGAACCGACAGTCAGGGAAGTTGCTGCAGCCGATGAACTTCCCATAGCGCCCGTATCGGTATACGAGAGGGTGACCACATTCGGGGCACGTCTCGCCCGTCGGCCGGTTGTTGATGTCCACCTCAGGCATCTTCTCCTGGGCTTTGGCAAGCGTCTCGGCGAACGGAGCGTAGAAGCTCCGTAGCACGGGTACCCATTCTCTTCTACCGCTGGCAATCAAGTCCAGCTCGTCCTCCATCTGGGCGGTGAAATCGACATCAACGTAGTCCGGAAAGTACTCTACCAACAGATCGTTGATAATCATGCCAATCTCGGTGGCGTACAATCGCTTGCGACGACGCTCCACGTAGCCTCGCTCCTGGATCTTGGAGAGAATGGGCGCGTAGGTGCTGGGCCGGCCGACACCGTACTCCTCCAGATCACGCACGAGAGTCGCCTCGGAATAGCGGGGCGGGGCTTTCGTGAAATGCTGATCGGGCAGCAACTGCACCAGATCGAGGAGTTCGTCGAGCGTCAGCGGGGGAATCTCCTCTCGTTTTCGTTCCTGCGTAGTCTCTTCGTCTTCGTCTATCTCTTCCTCGTAGACGACAAGGAACCCGGGAAAGCGGAGGGTGGATCCGCTGGCGCGGAAAAGGTAAGGTCTCTCCTCCAAATCGTCAGACAGGCCGGCCAAGATTTCGGCTGCGAACGTGTCGTAGATGGCAGGTGCCATCTGACTGGACACGAATCGGCGCCAGATCAGCTCGTAGAGATCATACTGGTTTCGGTCCAGGACCTTCTTGAGGGACGCCGGTGTGCGGAAGACACTGGTCGGACGGATCGCCTCGTGAGCTTCCTGCGCGCTCTTGGCTTTGGTCTTGTACTGCGGGGGTTCCGCCGGCACGTACTCGTCACCATGCTCGCCGATGACGTATTCCCGCGCCTCCGTCTGGGCCTGTTCAGCCACGTTCGTGCTGTCGGTGCGCATGTAGGTGATGAGGCCAACCGGGCCGTCGCCCAGATCGATGCCTTCGTACAGCTGCTGGGCGATAGCCATCGTACGTCGGGTGGTGAAGCCCAGTTTGTACGAGGCCTGCTGCTGCAGGGTGCTCGTGGTGAAGGGCGGATACGGCCTTCGACGCCGCTTCCCCTCCTTGACGTCCGTCACCGTATACTTCGACTGCTCCAGGTCGTCTATCACAGCTTGGACCTCTTCCTCGCTGTGGAGCTCCACTTCTTCTTCCTGGATGCGATGCAGTCGAGCGATGAAGGCCGGGGGATAGTCCGGCTCTGGCTCGCGCTTGGTTAGCTCTGCCTCGAGCGACCAGTACTCAAGGGGGACGAAGCCCTCGATCGCGCGCTCTCGCTCCACGACCAGCCGGAGCGCCACCGATTGAACGCGACCGGCGGAGAGCCCCCGGCGCCCCAGTTTCTCGCGAAGCAGAGGGCTGATGGTGTAGCCGACGATTCGATCGAGAATCCGGCGCGCTTGCTGCGCATCCACTCGCTGCATGTCGATCTCACGGGGATGAGAGAAAGCGTGCTCAATCGCCTCCTCAGTGATCTCATGGAACTCGACGCGGTGCACAGGGCGCCAGCGGATCGCCGGCTCCAAGACCTGCAGCAGATGCCAGGATATGGCCTCGCCTTCCCGGTCCGGGTCAGTCGCCAGATATAACTTAGAGGATTCCTTGACAGCATCCTTGAGTTCCCGCACCACATCCTTCCGCTTGGAGGGGACAACGTAGTGGGGCCGGAAGTTGCCGTCGATGTCCACGCCCATCCGGTTAGAGGGAAGGTCGCGGACGTGACCAACGGAGGCCCGTACGCTGTATTCGTCGCCCAGGAAACGGTCCACAGTGCGTGCCTTGGCCGGTGACTCAACGATGACCAATCCGGGCTGTTTCTCGCGCCTCGCCCGCGCTTTCGACATCACTGTATGTTCTTCTGGATCCAGACCTTCGTGAGCCGGTGTATTGCCCATGCGGAACAACTTGGTACCGCACTCCGGGCAGACCCCTTTTGTGGCCGGAGTACCTGCGTTAGTATACACCGGTTCGGGGGTCTGCATCTCACGTTTGGCTTTGCACTTCAGACAATAAGCTTTCATAGAACAAACCTTAATGAGAATCTTCGTGTCGCGTCTTCATCCTAACCCAATGAGACCCTCCTGGGAAAGCTTTCCTAAGAGGGCCTCAAGCACCTACCAACAGGATCCCCCGCCGTCTAGAGATACTCCTTCATGCCCTCGCGCTCTAGGCGCTGGACCATATCGCGAACTTCCTGTTCGCGTTCCATCGAACAGACCAGAATCGCGTCCCCGGCATCCACGACGATCATCTTCTCCAGGCCAATCGTGGCGATGAGTCGCCTGCCGCCAAAGATCAAGGAATCCTGCGTATCGATACCCTGGTGTTCTCCCACAACGACGTTTCCGTACTCGTCCCCGTTCTGCGTATCAACCAGCAGTTGCGCAAGGCTACCCCAGCTTCCCACATCTGACCAACCGATATCGACCGGGATGACGGCTACTCGGTCGGCATCCTCCATCACGCCGTAGTCGATTGATTCCTTGGTCACCTGGGGCCAGACACGGTCGAGGGTTGGATTATAGCCTTTGGTTCCCAGCGAGGCTTCGACCTCGGCGAGCTTCACGTAGAACTCTGGCATCTGCGCCTGGAACTCGCCCAGGATGCGCTCGACCTGCCAGATGAACATACCGCTGTTCCAGGTGTATTCTCCGCTCTTCACCATCCGGCGTGCCGCCTCCTGATTCGGCTTCTCTGTGAAGCGTTCGACGTGGAAGACATCGAAGCCATCAACCTGGTGCAGAGGCTCCCCCTGGTGGATGTAGCCGTAGCCAGTCGACGGAGACGAAGGCTCGATCCCCAATGTGACAAGATGGCCCTCTTCCGCGACCTGCTGGGCTGCACTGAGAACGTGTCGGAATCGTTCGACATCTGCGATAAAATGATCGGCTGTCAGTACGGCCATAACCGCGTTCGGATCCCGCCTACGGAGGTGGGTCGCTCCCAAACCGATCGCCGGCGCCGTGCCGCGCCCCACGGGCTCAACGATGAAGTTCTCTGCTGGTAATTCCGGTGCCTGACGGGCTAGGTCAGGCACATGCTCGCTGCCGGCAACGACGAGAATGTGCTCCGGTTGGAAGACCGGGGCGATGCGATCGACGGCGTGCTCGAACATCGTCCGGTCCCCAATCAGCCTAAGTGACTGCTTGGGCCGATCGCGGCGGCTGACGGGCCACAATCTTGTCCCCGTCCCCCCCGCCATAATCAAGGCGTAGTAAGCCATATCGCTTCGCATCCTCCTCTCAGTCGATTACGTAGTCGACGCCACGTTCCCGGGCCGTGACATACTTCATACCACCCACCTGGCGTACCATACCCTTCAGCTCCATCATCGCCAGCGTGCTGGTGACCTGGGAGATGGATAGGCCACTCTGTTGCTGAAGCTCGTCCACGTG
>CAZQXX010000039.1:0-2283 GCA_964597105.1 uncultured Anaerolineales bacterium | reverse complement strand
GCCACGCCGTCGATGCCCCGGGCCAGACCGCTGACAATCGTGATTCCGTTGCGGGCCAGGGCGCCCGCCAGACGCCGTGTCACTTCGCGACCGTACGTCGAGGCACGTCGGGTGCCAACGACGGCCACTGCCCAGGCGTCGTCCTCCTTCAATTCGCCCTTGATGTAGAGCACTGCAGGCGGAGCGTCGGTCTCCAGGAGGAGACGCGGGTATCCGGGGCTTTCCCAGGTGACCACGTGAGCGCCAACCGCCTCTATCCGTTCCAGTTCACGGTCTAGGTCGAGCTGAGAACGGGCCTTCATCAGGTTCCTTATGGATCGGCTGTCGAGCCCGATGTCCTTAAGCTGCTCAGCCGACGCATTCCAAGCCTGCTCTATGCTGCCATACGTCTCAAGCAGTGTGCGGAGGCGAAGCGGCCCGATCCCGCGAACCTTGTTGAAGCCCACCCAATAACGTAGGTCGCTCACGTCTCCTCCTCAATCATTCCGGGCAGGAGATGGACGGTTATCTTTCGGTCCTCCAGGTCGAGCTCCAGGATAACGTCCTCGACAGCCGGAAGGAGAATCTCTCCTCGTGGTCCCCGGACAATGAACACGTCGTGGGCACCGGTCTGCAACACCTCCGCAATCCGACCCAACCATTCGCCGTCCTCGGTTTCTACATCCATGCCTTCCAGCTGGAAGTGATAGTATTCCTCTTCCTCAAGAGGCACAGCTTCCTCAAGAGGAACTTGGACGAGCATCCCGCGGAGCTCCTCGGCCGTGTCTCGATCGTCGCACCCTGCTAGCTTCACGAGGAGGATGCCTTTATGTGGACGCACGAAATCCACCTCGTAGCCCTCTACGTCGTCGGGTGTCTCAGGATGGGCGAGATAGACGTAGTCGTGCTCCACAATCCTCTCCGGATAATCCGTGAGGATCTTGACCCGTACCTCTCCTCTTATACCGTGCGGTCGTCGCACTTGTCCTACGACAACATAAGAAGGCTCAGGGTCTTGCATGCCTCCTGAGCCTTGGTGATTGGTATCTGGTTGTGTAGTCATATTCATCCACGTTTGACGTTCATGCGCCGCGCGTGAATCTCCGATAGTCGGTTCCTGCCTCGTCTCTAGACGATCTCAAGGTTAGCGCGCTTGTCCTGCTTGGCGGCGAGGACGCGCACCAGTCGACGCATTGCGTTCGCGGTGCGTCCCCCTTTACCGATGACCCGGCCCATATCATTCGGGCCGACGCGCAGCTCCAAGATGACCGAGTTCTCACCCTCTATCTCAGAGACGTGCACCTGCTCAGGATGGTCGACGATCGCCTTTGCGACGTACTCAACTAAGTCTTTCATCGAAGAAGCCATGGTTGCCCCCCTTGCCTATTGATGACGTGGACGGATGTCTGTATGGAGACGCGGTGGAGGAGCGATGTTCCACCGCGATGTTGAGCACTGGTTCGTGAGCAACGTCTCCTTCAAGAGCAGAGATCAGAGCTAAGGCTGGTACGTATGCCAGAGACTGTCCCTCAATCTGCTCCTAAGAGCTACTCCGCTGCTTCCTCCTCGTCTTCCTCTTCAACCTCGCTGGCCTCTGGCTCTGATTCCTCTGCTTCGGTCTCTTCGCCCGTAGGCGCTTCTGCCTCAGGCGCTTCTGCCTCAGGCACTTCCGCCTCAGGCTCTTCTGCCTCAGGTTCTTCCGCCTCGATTTCCTCAGCTTCCTCGGCTCCCTCAGCGATCTCTTCAACCTCGGTCGCGGCTGTCTCGTCGATCTCTGCTTCTGGAGCCTCCGCCTCGGCTTCGGCTTCCGCTTCGGCCTCCGCTACCAAGCTCTCTAGGGCCTCGCCCTCCTTCAGACGTTCGAAGCGTTCCATCGTCCCTGTGGTCGTCAGCAGCCGCGCTACCGAGTCACTCGGTTGCGCCCCTACGCTCAACCAGTACAAGGCTCGCGCTTCATCGATCCGCAATGTCTCTGGTTCAGTGCGAGGGTTGTAGAAACCGATCTGCTCAATGAATCGGCCATCGCGCGCGGCTCGCGAGTCTGCCACCACCACGCGGAAACTGGGCTGCTTCTTAGCGCCAACACGGCGCAACCGGATTTTTACCATACTCCTCCTCTATCGTCAGTAGATTGATAAGCTCAAGGTATGACAAGATTGGCGGACTGGTCTATTGGCAACCAGCCTCCATCTACCCAAACATTCGCATCAGCCGCTGCATGTCGCCACGCCCTTTCCCCAGTTGCTTCATCATACGCTGCATCTGGCGGAATTGACTGAGTAGCATGTTGACCTCTTGCACAGA
>CAZQXX010000038.1:0-17637 GCA_964597105.1 uncultured Anaerolineales bacterium | reverse complement strand
GAGCGGATCGCCCGGCGCCAGGGCTGGCTGGGCAACCTGCTGGCCGAGGGGGTCAAGCACGCAGCGGCCGAGGTGGGTCAGGGGAGTGAGAAGTGGGCCATCCACGTAAAGGGCATGGAGCAGAGCGCGTACGACACGCACAGCGCCACCTCGATGCTGCTGGCCTATATGACCGCCGACGTGGGTGCGCATCACAACCGAGCGTGGGCCATCACCTACGACATCGCCGAGGGGCGGGACGAGGTAAGCCCAAAGAAGGCGGCGAAGGTGATCGAGCTGCAGCACATCCGGCCGCTGATGGATGTGCTGGGCTGTTGCCGGCTCCAGTGGGTGGAGCTGGATATGTCCCTCGACCACTACGCGCCGGTGATGGAGGCGCTGACCGGCCTCGAGACCTCGTGGGAGGATCTGCTGCACATCTCAGAGCGCGTGTGGAACCTGACCCGGATGATCTGGGTGCGAGATGTGGAGAGCTTCGGACGAGAGTGGGATGCGCCGGCGCCGCGCTTCGTGGAGGAACCAGCCACCAGTGGGCCCACCGAGGGGCAGTTTACGCCGCCGGAGGCCGCCCAGCAGATGCTCGACTATTACTACGATCAGCGGGGCTGGGACGGGAATGGCATCCCGACACCGGAGACGCTGGAGCGGCTGGGGCTGGCTCACCTGGTAGGGGCGCATTCGTCGTGAGCGTAACACTGGTACCCGTAGGCGGCCTCAAGGGCTTCGTCGGCGGGCGTGAGCAGGTAGAGGTGAACTCAGGGGGCACCGTCGAGGAGCTACTGGATGCGGCCGGCATTGAGCCGGCGCTGGTGGCGGCGGTGCTTCGAAAGGATGACGAGATGGTGACGCTGGCGTATCGCCCGCGGGACGGGGAGACGCTCAAGCTCATCGCCGTGATGGGTGGTGGATGATGGGCGTTCCGGGTAGTTGGCGATTTCGATGGCATTGGTAGCGGGAGGGTAGGATGATGAGCAAGCGTGTGACCGTGGAGTTGATCGGGGCGGCGCGAATTGTGGCCGGGCGCAGTGAGGTTCCCCTGACGCTGGCAGACGGGGCGACTTGGCGAGACGCGATAGCGGCTCTGGGCCGCGCAGCGCCGGGTCTCGTGGACGAGGTCATCACAAGAGACAGACGGGATCTTGTCGGGGACTACGCGGTGAATCTCGGTGGGAGGACGTTCGTCCGCGATCTGGATGAAGAGGTACAGCCGCCAGAGGATGGCCGGGTGACCTTGATGGATTTCTCCGACATCTAGCGGCCCTGCGGTGTTGAAGGTGACTGACGGCCACGGGACGGTAGCAATCCAACGGGAACATCAGAGAAGGGAGACGTGAATGGGACATCGTCAGATACTGGTCGGACAGCGACCGGCCGCCATACGGGGGCTGGACGATATCTTTGACGACCTGTACGAGCGAGGCTGCCAGCCGGGCGAGTCTGACCTGGGGAAGCGGTTGGTCCAGGAGGTCCGGGAGCGGCATAACTACATCCCAAAACCGGCGGAGGACGACTTCGCCGAGGCGCTGCTCCGCGAATATCGCACGTACGTGGGGGACCGGATGTGCGGCTGCACGCCCCAGGCGGTGGACTACGGCACGTGGCGCGGGCATCCGCGGGAGCACATCCCCTGGTTCCCCACGCTGGCTGAGGATCTGTGCGACGGCTGTGGCGCGTGCCTGGACTTCTGCTCGTTTGGCGTGTACGAGGCCACCGAGGACGGCAAGGTAGCGGTGGTGGAGCCGTTCAAGTGCCAGGTGGGCTGCAGCTCGTGCGCGAACGTCTGTCCGCCGCGGGCGATCACCTTCCCGCCGCGAAGCATGCTGGATACGTTCCGACCAGGCGGGCGCTGAGAGGCTGTTTCTCTGGCTTTGAAGGCCTGATCGCCGCCCGGCGGATGGCCCAATTGCATGATCCCATCAAGGAGTGTCATCTATGGCTGAACAGATAAAGGTCTACGGAAAGCGGGGCTGCCCGTACACGCGGGCGCTGCTGAGGAAGCTGGATCACGAGGATCGTCCCCACGTGTCGTACGATGTGGAGCAGGAGCCGCGGCGTCTTCACGAGATGCTGATGCTCAACGGAGGGCGAGGCGAGGTGCCGACGATCGTGTGGCCGGACGAGGGCGTCGAGGTCGGGTTTCACGGCACCTGAAAGGTGTGAGGAGATCCGACCGTTGGTCGGAGGATAGTTCGCTTGAGACAGAAGGGGGTTGAGCAGATGAGGGAGGTGGACCTGAGGCGGCGGGTGGACGAGGTTCGATCGAGCGCGACGCCGGCTTCTCTGGAGCAGGCGGTTGAGTCCCTGTTGCGCGAAGGAGAGGACGTGGGCGGGGGCGTGAACGCCTCCCGCCTGGTGAAGTTCGTCCTCGGTGATGCGCAGATGGGAGATGAGGAGGTCGTCTGGGCTTACGACCGGCTGAAGCCGGTGTTCCGGGCGGCGTTTGAGGAGATCCCGTCGTTGTACTATTTCGAAGGGGACTGATGAGCTGAGGATGCTATCTTCCCGGTGGGAAGATCTCGGCCGTAAGAAGCGTGCCTTCCCGCATCAGCGGGAAGGGCAGGACGGGTGCCCCAAGAGGCGAGCGGGCGCGAAGGCGAGCGTGGATAGCGCTCGCCTTTTTCGGGTTCGGGGGTTGACAGGTAGGGGCGCTGTAGTAGAATTATTTTAGTCATTGCTTAATCAGTGGTATACTCATGAACGATGCAGATAGGCTAGCCCGCTTCTTCAAAGCCCTGGCGGACGAGACCCGGCTGCGCCTGGTGGTTCTCCTGGCGCGGCAGGAGCCCGGGAGTGCGCTCTGTGTGGGGCGTCTGGCTCACGAGCTGGATACGACGGCCTCGAACGTCTCCCAGCACCTGCGGGTGCTCAAGGACCTCGGTCTGGTGCGGAAGGAGCGTCGGAGCTACCGGGTCCACTACTTTCTGGACGGCGATCGGTTGCGGGTGTATCGGAGACTGGGGCAGCGGGTGCTGGGGGTCGATCTATTCGGTGCATCTGTGCCGGAGGGGCGACCAAGGCGCGGAGAAGATGCGTGAGCGTGGTGGGCTGGGAAGCAGGCGGAGCCTCGCAAGCAGAGGGTGAGTGATTCCACGGTTTCGGTGGACAGACGGGGGAAGGCAAAGGCGGAATGACGGAAGAAGAGCAGCGTAGGCAGGGCTCCGGAGAAGGAGCGACGGAACACAAAGACTTCGAGTTCAACATGCGCGAGCTGGCCGGCTCGATGGGGGACTTCGGCACGCTCTTCCCGCTGGCTATCGGTTTCATCGCCGTGAATCGGATGGATCCGGCGGGGTTGTTCATCGTGATGGGGCTGGCCAACATCGCGCTGGGTCTGATCTACCGGCTGCCGATGCCGCTCGAGCCGAAGAAGGTCGTCGCGGTGACGGCCATTGCCCAGGAGTGGCCGCCGTCTCTCATCTACAACTCGGCCTTTGGCCTGGGGTTGGTGTGGTTCCTGCTGGTGTTCACCGGTGTGCTACGGAAGCTCGTGTCGATCACGCCCCTCTTCCTGGTGCGCGGCATCCAGATTGCCCTGGCGGTGATGCTGGGCTGGCGGGCCATCGAGATGATGGCGCCGGCTCCGCTGCTGGGGCTGCTGGCCGTGGTGGTGGCGGTCTTATTGCGCGAGAACCGGTACGCGCCGGGGGCTGTGGTGATCATGGCGCTGGGCGTGGGGCTGATGGCCTGGCGGGGAGAGCTGCAGGAGGTGCTGGTCGTCGACCTCACACTGCCGCCGCTGACGCTCCCGCGCCTGGATGCGATGTGGGAGGCGATGGTCCTGGCCGGCTTCGCCCAGATCCCCCTCTCCATCACCAACGCCGTGATCGCCGCGGCGGCGCTGATCCGGGACTACTTCCCCGAGAAGGCGGTCAGCGAGCGGAAGCTGATGCTGAACATGGGCGCGATGAATGTGATCGGCTCCTTTTTCGGGGGCATGCCCTTGTGTCACGGCGCGCAGGGGTTGGCGGGCCAATATTACTTCGGGGCCCGGACGGGGGGCACCCCCATCCTGGAGGGGTTGATCGAGCTCTCCTTCGGGCTCTTCCTGAGCCGGTCCATCGCCAACATCTTGATGGGGTTCCCGATGGCCCTGATAGGGGGGATGATGTTCATGGTGGCCATTCAGCTGGGCAAGGGAGCCGTGGACCTGCGAGGATGGAAGCTGGCCTTGGCTGGCGTCACGGCCGCCGTATCGGTCGTTACCAACATGGCGGTGGGGTTCGTGGTGGGGCTGGGGGCGACGCATCTGTTGCGCTTCCTCGCGCGTCGAGAGGACCTGCCGGTCAGGCTGTCGGAGATCCTGCCTGATGAGGAGTCTCTTTCCGATGAGTGACCCGGTTCACGCTATCGAGGTCAGCGAGCTCACGAAACGGTACGGTCCGGAGGATGGTGAGTCGACTGTTCTGGCCGTCGATCGTGTCAACTTCCAGGTGCTGCCGGGGGAGTTCTTCGGTTTCCTGGGACCGAACGGGGCAGGAAAGACGACCACCATCCGCATGCTGACGGGCCTCACAAAGCCTACGTCTGGGACGATCACGATTGCCGGTCTCGACGTCGCCCACCATCTGGTCGAGGTAAAGGAACGGATCGGGGTCGTATCAGACGTTGCGAACCTGTACGCGGAGTTGAGTGCGTGGGATAACCTGATCTTCGTGGCCAGACTGCAGGGGATGCCCCGGCGTAGAAGAGTCGAGAGGGCGGAGGACCTGTTGCGGTTTCTGGATCTGTACTCGTGTCGCGACCGGCCTGTGGGCACATTCTCCACGGGGCAGCGGAAGCGGCTGATGATCGCTGCCGCCCTGATCCACGAGCCCCAGATCCTGTTCCTGGACGAGCCGACCACCGGCCTGGACGTCCGGAGCGCCCGGCGCATCCGGGAGCTGCTGAGCGAACTGAATGAGCGAGGGGTGACAATCTTCCTGACCACGCACTACATCGAGGAAGCTGACCAACTATGTCAGCGTATCGCGATCATCAATCGGGGGAGGATTGTCACTGTCGAAACACCAGAGGCGCTCAAGGGCCAGGTTCACAGGAAGAAGGTTATCGAGGTCTCATTCAGCCAGGCGGCAGACGGAATATCCGGGCAGCTTCGGGCGTTGGACGGTGTGGAGGAGGTGGTCGTCCTGGGGGAGCGGGTGAGGCTGACCGTGGGCGATCTGTCGGCGGTGCTCCCGTTGCTGGTGGACGCGGCTAGCCGAAGCCCTCTGAAGATTGTGGCGCTCAACACGATGAGACCATCGCTGGAGGACGCCTTCGTCGCGCTGACCGGGCTCCATCCAGACGCGATGGCGGCTGGGGAGGACGTGTTAGCCGGAAAGGCGGAAGGCGTATGAGCAGAGAGTGGATCAGTAGGCTGAAGAAAGCGCTCTGGATCGCCGAGAAGGACGCCCGCATCTACTTCTTCAAGGGGCCCAATCTGACGTTTGGGCTCTTCCTCCCCTTGGTTCTCTACTGGGCGTTCACGCTGGACAGGGACGTGGAGCTGGCGCGAGTGGTTCCCGGGCTGGTGGGGATCGCCATCTTCTTTGGCGCAGGCGCGATCCAGGCGGTGTCTCTACCTCTGGAGAGAAGGACGGGGACGATGCACACGTTGCTGGCGACACCTGTAACCCTGTTGAACGTCGTAGTGGGGAAGATGCTGGCCGGGTTGGTGTTTGGGATGGCTCTGGCATCGGTCTACGGGGCGGCGGTGGTGCTGCTCACGCCGCTGCGGCCGAATCTGATCCTGTTTGCCCTCGCTGCTCTCTTCTCTTCGTTCTGTTTCTCCGGTTTCGGTCTTTGTCTGGCCGCTCCGTTTCGGAGTGTCCCCCAAGGGATGCCGCCCGCAACCGTAGTGCGCATCTTCATCATCTTTTTCTCGGGAGCCTTTGCTCCTCTCAAAGATGTCACCAAGTGGCGGCTGATCGCTACCCGGCTCTTGCCGCTCCCGTATTCGCTGGATGCGCTGGGCCAGGCAGTGAACGGTCCCGTCAATTGGCGGGAGCTCGTGGCGGCGTTGGGTGTCCTGCTCCTTTACGGAGTCGCGTTTCTGGCCATCACCGGATGGGTGCTCCGAAGACAGGAGATATAAAGGTCAGGAGAGATGAGCGCCACACTCGAAGCAGTTTCAGCGGTGCAGGTCGATGGTCTCACGAAGCGATACGGGCGGCACGAGGGCGAAGTGCTTGCTGTGGACAGGATCGCATTTGAGGTTCATCCGGGCGAAGTCTTCGCCCTTCTGGGGCCGAACGGGGCCGGAAAGACCACGACGATCCGCATGCTGACCGGGTTGACCCGACCGGACGCGGGCGAGGCCCGGGTGTTGGGGTTGGATCTGGCGCGGGATCTGCCGCGAATCAAGAAGAGAATCGGCGTGGTGCCCGAGCGTTCGAACCTCTACAATGAGCTCTCGGCGCGGGAGAATCTGATCTTCATGGGGCAGCTATTCGGGGTGCCTCGCCGGGAACGAGGCCCGCGGGCCGACGAGCTACTCCGTCGTTTCCGACTGGAGGGCAAGCGGGAGGCGCGCTTTGGCGGGCTATCGAAGGGGATGAAGCGAGCAGTGACGGTGGCTGCATCTCTCGTCCATCGGCCGCAACTGCTATTCCTGGACGAGCCGACGTCGGGGCTGGACGTCATCAACGCCCGCGCTCTGCGGGCGCTGATCGAGCGGTTGCGGGAGGAGGGGGTGACGATCTTCCTGACCACACACTACCTGGAGGAGGCGGATCGGTTGGCCGACCGGGTGGCGCTGATGGTGGATGGTCGCATCGTGGTCATCGATACCGTGGCAGGGCTGAAGGGGCGGGTTGCCGACGGACACACGATGGTGGAGATACGCTACCGCGACTCCCTGGGGCCCGATCGCATCCGACTCCGCGGAGACGACGGCACGTCCGGGGTGCGGGCGGCGCTGGATCGCGCCGAGGCGGCAGGGCGGGAGGTGGTCAGCATCGACACCGTCCAGCCGACGCTGGAGGATGCGTTCATCGAGCTGACGGGCCTGAGCGCCGAGGTGATGCTGGCGGAGAAGGGAGGGGGAGATGTGGCGGGATAGCCTGCGGGGGCTGTTCTACGTGGCGTGGAAGGATATGCGGGCTTATTACTTCAAGCCGCCCAACATCAGCTGGGGAATGCTGTTCCCCGGCGTTCTGATTCTGGCGTTCGCGGTGCGTACTCCCGGGGATCTGCAGGCGCTGGTTCCCGGGCTGGTGGCGATGACGGCCCTCTTCAGCGCCACCTCGATGGAGGCGATCGTGATCACCTTCGAGCGACGGACGGGCGCGCTGGAGCGGCTGCTCCTGGCGCCGCTGACGCTGCCCGCGCTGCTGGCCGGGAAGGTGCTCGGGGGCATGCTGTTCGGGCTCACGATGGGCACCGTGGTCCTTCTGGGCGCAGGCGTCGGATTCGGTCTGGTGATCTGGCGCCTGCCCGTCGCTCTCGTGGCCTTGGTTTTCTCGACCGCGGCGTTTTCCGCTCTGGGCGCGCTGGTATCGGTGATGGTGGACGAGGTCTTCGAGGCCCAGACGCTGGCCAACGCAGTCCGTTTCCCTATGATCTTCCTTGGAGGCGTATTCGTGCCGCTGGCGGAGTTGCCCGGCGCCTTGCCCTTGGTGGCACGTCTCCTGCCTCTGACCTACGCGGTGGAGGCGTTGGATGCGGCGCTGTTGGGAGGATCGGTCCGGACGATGGGACTCGACCTGGGCCTGCTGCTGGTGTTCACAGGTGCTCTTTTCGTCGCCGCGACAGCGATCCTCCGCCGCCGGCTCGACTAGATCTACAGACCGGAGGGAGGGCCCCGGCGCAGAGGCTGTCTCTCCTGGACGCGGCAAGCCGAAATCCAGGTCTGTCACCGGTCGCTCCTCTCAGTCGTCCGATTCCGCCAACCGCCGGTCACCTCAACCACGAGACTGATGAGACCCTGCGTTCACGTCGGATGTGACGCTGGGACTTGACAGGATGTCCGGCTGTGGTAAGATATATGCACGATGCAAATAGGTGTGAGAAGAATGTATAGGGTTGAGTGAGGTGACGATGGAGCACGAGCAGTTGGGAGATCACGAGCATTGTCACTGCCGCGGCGGACACGTGCAGGGTTTCGTCCGTCCGCGGCTACTGCTTCAGCTCTCCAAGAATCCTTCCCACGGCTACGAGCTGCTGGAGGTGTTGGAGAGCGAGAATCTGCCCACGCCCGACCCAAGTACGCTCTACCGAATCCTGCGTCAGTTTGAGGAAGATGGAGTGGTCCGCTCGGCGTGGGATACCAGCAGCAGTGGACCAGCCCGTCGGGTGTATGAACTCACCGATGAAGGGGTCGAGTACCTGCACGCCTGGGCGGTGAACATCCGCCGCATTCGCAGGCGACTTGGTTCGTTTCTGGACGAGTACGAAGCGCGGTTTCAGATACTTGAAGAAGGAGGTGAACGAGATGTGTGAGCACCACGTGCATCACGGCCATCACAGCCATCACAGCCATTGCGCCCCTATGGCCCACAGCGGGTGTTGCTGCGGACCTACAGTGGGCAGGGCAGCAGGGCGATCAGAGCGACACTTCCCCACGCGGGAGGAGCGTATCGCCCAGCTGGAGGCGTACGTGCAGGGCCTCGAACGGGAGGCTGAGGCTGTGGAGGAGCGCATCGCCGCTCTGAGAGCGGCGGAATAGGAATGGAAAGGGCGCGAGACACCCTGACGAGCGCGGTATCTCGCGCCCTCGTCTATCTTGTGGACCCGGCTCAGCTTGCGCCCGCGCAGATGGGACCTTGGGTTGGCGGATCGACGAGTGCCGCCGCTTAACAAGAGGAGAATCGGATGACTGTTGCGGTCATTGAGACAGAACGTTTGAAAGACTTCCCGCCGAGCAGCGCAGAGATCGCCCCACGGCGCCTGATCGGCACCGATAACGTGGCTGCTCTGTTGGTGAATGTGGATGCCGGACAGACGATAGAGCCATGCCGCATGTCGGCCACGGTGCTGTACTACGTGATTGAAGGCGAAGGCAGCCTGCAGGCCGAGAGTGAGCGGTCAGACCTACACACTGGTTCCGTGGCGCTGGTGCCGGCAGGCACTGTGCGCAGCCTCTCGGCCGTCGAGGCCATGCGGGTGCTCGCGGTGCAAGTGGCGTGAAGGGCAGGCCTTCGTGGGACTGCCAGCCCGCGGTGCTGGCGGTCTTCGCTCACCCCGACGACGAGACGTTCCGCTGCGGCGGCACGCTGGCCCTGCTGGCGCGTCGCGGCGTCCACGTGCAGACCCTGACGGCCACACGGGGTGGAGGCGGCTCGTGCGGAGATCCACCGTTGTGCACGCGGGAACGGCTGCCCGAGGTGCGCGAGGAGGAGCTGCGCTGCGCGTGCCGGGCGCTGGGTATCGAGGCCCCCCGCCTGCTCGACTATGAGGATGGGACGCTGTCCACGGTGGACGATCAGGAGGGGGCTGCGCACGTAATGGACGCCATTCGCGAGGTCCGGCCCCAGGCGCTGATCACCTGGCCGAGCGACGGGCTCTCCGGGCACGCTGACCACGTCGCGGTGAGCCGCTGGACGGGACTGGCATTCGAGGCGGCAGGTGCGCTGGGGGCCGAGGCGCCGCTGGCGCTCTATCACATGGTCGTGCCTGAAAGCGTCGCTGAGGCGTTGGGGTTCTCGGGCCTTCATGCTGTACGCGATGGAGACGTGACCCTGGCGGTAGACGTGGGGACGGTCTGGGATGAGAAGCTGAGTGCCATCCGTTGCCACCGGACGCAGGCCGGGGAAACCCCAATCCTGGACGCGCCTCGGGAGCGGCAGCGTCTGTTTTTGGGCACCGAGCACTTCCAACAGGTGGTGACCCGAGAAGAGCACGGGGATGGCGTGTATCCCCACGTACTGGGAGGCTGGCTGGCGCAGAAGAATCCGAGCTCATGGGAGGATAACAACGAATGACGAACGCGATTGAGGTACAGGACCTGACGAAATACTACGGCGATCTGCTGGCGGTCAATCACATCGACTTCGCGGTAAAGGAAGGGGAGGTGTTCGGCTTTCTGGGTCCGAACGGCGCCGGCAAGACCACGACTCAGCGCATGCTGACGACCTTGCTGGAGCCGACGGAGGGCCGCATCGCGATCGAGGGGCATGACCTGGGCGGCGACCCCTATCCAGCCAAACGCCGGATGGGGCTAGTGCCGGAGGAGTCGAACGTCTACACGGAGCTCACGGCGTGGGGTAACTTGATGTTCACCGCGCAGCTCTATCGGGTAGCGCGGGACAAGCGGGAGGACCGGGCGCGGGAGCTTCTGGAGGCGTTTGGCCTGTGGGAGAAGCGGGACGTCAAGGTGGAGGAGTTCTCCAAAGGGATGCGGAGACGGTTGAGCATCGCTATGGCGATCATCCACCGGCCGGCCCTGCTATTCCTAGACGAGCCGACGCCGGGGCTGGATGCCCAGAGCGCACGGGCGATCCGTCGTCTTGTCCGGGAGATGAACGCAGCGGGGACGACGGTTTTCCTGACCACGCATCAGATTGAGGAGGCAAACCAGCTTTGCGACCGGGTGGCGATCATCAACCACGGTCAGATCGCGGCGATCGACACCCCCGAGCAGCTCAAGGCCGCCTTCCGTAAGGTGCAATCGGTGGAGGTGGCAGTGGAGCCGGACGGGCAGGCGCATGGGGATGCGTTGAAGGCGCTCCCGGGTGTGACCGAGTTGGTGAAGATGGGGGACAAGTGGCGGCTCTATACGGAGGAGCCTTCGGCGCTGCTGCCGCGAGTCGTGGACTACGCCAGAGATCACGATCTGGAGCTGGTCACCTTGTGTACGCTGGGGCCCAGCCTGGAGGACGTGTTCTTGAAGATCACGGGACAGGAGATCGGCGCCGTGCGCCACGATACTGAGGAAGCGGAGGGGAGAAAGCAGAGAGGAGGCCGACGATGAACGGAGGATGGATGGCCCGGTTGCGGGATGAGATCAGCCAGGCGTGGGCGGTAGCGGTGAAGGACGTCCGGGTCTACTACCTGACGCCCCCGATGATCATGTTTGGACTGTTGTTGCCCTTTTTTCTGTTCTTCTCGTTCTCCGTCAGGCGGGAGATTGCGATGGAGGTGGGGGTCGCGCGGCTGCTGGCCCTGACCACGTTCTTCACCGCCTCGTCGGCGGGGCCGGTGATCATCCCCCTGGAGCGGCGCTCGGGCACGTACGACCGGCTGCTGGCAGCCCCCATGTCGCTGGCGACCCTGCTGGTCGGCAAGACGCTGGTGGGTGCTTTCTTTGCCACGCTGGTGTCGCTGGTCCCCTTGCTGGTCGGGCTGGTGGCGCTAGGTGTGACCGTGGCCAATCCCGTGCAGCTCATCGTCGGTGTCCCGCTGGCAAGCCTCGCGTTCTCCGCCTTTGGCCTGGTTTTCGCCTCGATTCCCACTCGATCGGTGGGAAACATCATGATGCCGAGCACGCTGGTGCGCTGGCCGCTGATGTTCATCAGCGGTATCTTCGTGCCGCTCGAGGAAATGGCGACATGGGCCCGGATGCTGGCCTACGCCTCGCCGCTGACCTACGCGCAGGATCTGATGAACCACGCGGTGCTGGGTCAGGGGTTCCTGAATCCGTGGCTCGATTTGATCCTGTTGCCGATTCTGCTTGTTGTTTTCCTGGTCCCGGCGGCGCGCCTGCATCATCGGGCGCGGGTGCTGGGTTACTGACCCAGTCATCAGAGGCGGGTGGACGTCCGCCGCAACCCGAGAATCAGCTACCGTCGCTGGTCCAGCGGACGCGGACGCGGGTGCCCTCTCCGACGCGGCTGTCGATATGGAGCTCGGCCCCGATGTCTTTGGCGCGCTCGCGCATAATACCGAGGCCGAGGCTCTCCGCCGGCACCGCGTCCAGGTCGAACCCGCTGCCGTCGTCGACGATCTCCAGCGTCACCTCATCCCCAGCCTGCAACCGTACCGCTGCTTGCGTGGCGCCGGCGTGCTTGGCCACGTTGTTGAGCGACTCCTGGGCGATGCGGTAGAGGGCCACCTTGACGTCGACGGGCAGGTCACACCTTCCCTCGATGGTCAGATCGACGGGCACGCGGGCCCGCCCCGTGATCGACTCCGCCAGCTGGCGCAGCAACTCTCTCATCTCCGCATCGGTCAACGCCGAGGGGCGGAGCTCAAGCAGCAGGGTGCGCATCTCGGCCAGGGCGCCGCGGGTCAGCTCCCGAAGCTCGTCCAGACGCTGGCGGCCTGCCTCCGGATTCACCTCCCAGATGCGGGGCAGTACGTCGGCGATGAGGCTGGCGGAGAAGAGAGTCTGGGTCACGGCGTCGTGCAGGTCGCGGGCGAGGCGGCTCCGCTCGGCGGCGGCAGCGCTCCTCTCGGCGTGGACGCGGAGGCGCGCGTTCTCAATGGCCAGGGCCGCCTGATCGGCGAGGGTGGTGGCCAGGTCGATCTCCTCAGCGGAGAACTCGTGTCTTCGATCGTAGAACAGGGACATAGCACCGTACACCTCGTCCCGGACCACGATGGGGACGGAGAGATACGATCGGAAGTGGGTGCCGACGATGTTGGCCCACGACCGTACGCTGGGGTCGGTCTTCAACTCCTCCGCGGCAGGACCTTCTAGCCGTGCCTGCACGTCGTGCACGGCAAAGGGCTGTTTGTTCAGAGTCGCCAGATTCGGCTCGCTGTCGATGAGGGGAAGCCGTCCGATATCCAGAAACCCATCCGGCATGCTGCAAGCTGCCTCAATCTCAATCGATTCCGTGTCCAGGGAGAGCTGATACACAGCGCCGGCCTGGGAGCGCAATAGGCGACAGGCCTGTCCGACAATGGTGGTCAACACCTCGGTGAGGGGGCGGTCCGTGTTCAGGACCGCCAGAACGTCTCGCAATCCTTCGGCAACCTGGCGCCGTCGCTCGCTCTCCTCCAATCGCTCCTGTTCTGCCTCGTAGAGGCGCGCGTTCTCCACGGCCGTGGCGGCCTGGGCTGCGAACGCCTGAACCAATTCCGCCTGCTCCGGGGTGTAGTACCGAGGTTCGTTGTGATCGAGGGCGAGCATGCCGAGCAGTCTGTCCTTGACGATCAAGGGCACGCCCATCCAGGAGCGGATGTAGCTGTAGGTCGTGTCCAGTTCCTCTCCCGCCGTCTCGCGGAAGGCCGCCGCAAGCTCGGTATCCCCGCGTACATCTGGAATCAGCACGGGTTCCATGCGCTCCAGCACGGCTCGATTGACACCAGCATCCTCAAGGGCGAAGCGGATCTCCAGCGCCTCCTCCTGGGGGATGGGACCGCGATAGCTGAGGAGCCTCAACTGCGATTCCTCCAAGACCATCAGCGAGGCGGCGTCGTAATCGACCACGGACTTCAGCTGCTCAAGGACGAGCCCCAGGAGCGGCTCCAGCTCCAGGGTAGAGGCCACGTTGTGGGAGACGTCCAGAAGAGTCGACAGCTCGTGGGTCCGCTCCTCGACGCGCTGCTCCAGGTTGCGGCGGGCGGCCACGCGCTCGGTGATGTCGGTGATGAAGCCTTCCAGGGCCTCCAGTGTCCCGTGAGGAGAGTAGACGCCGCGTCCCCGCTCCCATACCCATCGCTCGCCTTGAGGGGTGACGAGACGATAGGTGATCTCGAAGGGGCTTTGGTCTCTCAGGGCGTCCTGCACGGCCTCCCAGACGTCGTCTCTGTCGTCCGGATGAATCAACTCTCTGTAGGCAACGGTCTCATTTCCGATCAGCGCCTCAGGGAAGTAGCCGGTGAGCTCGCGGCTCCCCTCGCTGACGAACTCCATCGTCCAATTCCTGTCGTTTCGGCAACGGTAGGCCATGCCCGGTAGATTGCTGATAAGAGTCGACAGCATGCGCTGGCTCTCTTGGAGCGCCTCGCTCGCCCGCTTCTGCTCTAAGGCGACGCCAACGAGATGGGCGCCGACCTCAATGGTGTGCAGCTCGGCCTCCGTCGGTGCCCGAGGATGGCGATAGTACATAGCGAACGTCCCGACCACCTCGCCGTCGTTGGAGATCACGGGTTCGGACCAACAGGCGCGCAGCCCGTGTTCCAGGGCCAGGTCGCGCAGGCCTTCCCATCGCGGGTCCTGAGCAATGTCTTCCACGATGACGCGTTCTCGCCGATAACAGGCGGTGCCACACGATCCCACCCGGGGCCCGATCTCGAGGCCCTCGATCGAGTCGAGGTAGTCCTGGGGCAGGCTGACGGCGGCACCGAGGTGGAGATGCTGCCCGTCCTCATCGAGGATCAGCACCAGCCCCTGCATCCCGGGCCACTGCTCCTCGATGATGGCGACCAAGGTGCGGAGCGTCGTGGAGAAATCCCCGCCGGTGGCCAGCAACTCCAGGAACTGCCGTTGGCCGTTTTGGATCGCCTGAGCTCGCTTCCGCTCCAGGGCGTTGACGAGGATGGCGGCGAGCATCTGCAGGAGCTTTATGCTCTCCTCGGACCAAGTCCTCTGTTGCCGTACGGCATCGAACCCCACGAGGCCGACGGTCTCGCCCTGATAGACCAGAGGCACGGCGACGAGAGAACGGGTGTCTTGATCCTCGAAGACAGCCCGTTCGGCGCTGGCCTCAGGGGGAAGCTCGGCGACGGACGGGATGTGGAGCACATCGCCTCTCAGTAGGATTTGATTCGACCAGTCAAGATCCTCGACAGGCACGTTCTGCATGCGTTCGATCTGAGGTTCGATCTCCTCGGCGCACCACTCGTGGGTGTTGTCCATCGTCTGCTTGTCTCCCGAGAACATGAAGACGTAGCTCCGATCGACGCTCATGAACGTCCCCACTGCCTCGAGCGCCTCGTTGATGCCCGTGTCGATGTCCTCCGGCGCCCGGTTGATGAAATCTGTCGATATGGTCGACACAAGATTCTCGAAGGCCACGCGGCGGCGCAACTCCGCCGTCCTCACTGAGACCTGGTGCTCAAGCCTGTCGTGGGTCTGTCGCAACTGCTCCTCGGCTCGACGTCGCTCCGTGACGTCGAGCCCGGTGGCGATCACGTACTCGACAGCACCCGTGTTGTCCACCAGAGCCGTGTTGGACCAGCGGATCAACCGACGGTCTCCGGACTTCGTCAGCCAGTGGTTCTCATGCTCATTCGGGAAATGGCCGCGTCTGAGGTTCTGGAAGACGGTCTGGACCGGCTCGATTTCTTCCTCGGGCAAAAAGAGCTTCCAGAAGGGCTTCCCCGTGACCTCCTTGGCGTTCCAGCCGGTGGTCTCCTCGCACGCGTGGTTGAAACGGACGATCCGTCCATCTCGGTCGGTGACGAGCACGAGCGCACCGGCAGTGTCGAGGACGGCCGAGCTGAAGTTTCGCTCCTGTTCCAGCGCCTCATTTGCCTGGCGCAGCTCAGCCGTCCGCTGGCTGACCATCTCCTCGAGGTGATCCCGATGCCGCTCTAGCTCCTGCTCTGCTCGTACTCGGTCGGTGGCATCGATGGTCACGTTGAGGATACCGGTTACCTCGTCCCCGTCGACGATGGGGGCCAGGACCAGGTCCCAGTAGGAGACTCTGTCGCCGGCTTCCAAACGCAATGACTCCCGCTTGATCGTCTCTCCCTGCAGCACGCGTTCGAACAGGGGGTAGACCATCGGCTCGGCGCCGGGCGCCAGGTCGGCGTAGTCAGTGCCGGGCAGCGCCGGTTTTGCCGAAGGTGGGCCGTGTTGTTCGACGAAGTCGGCCCAGGTCGGGTTACAGCGCCTCAATCGGTAGTCGGGGTCGAATGTGGCAATCCCCATCGGCATCCGATCGAAGAGCGTCTCGAGCAGATTCAGTTGTTCTTCTGGCAGTGCGTCGTGATGTATGGGATTCATCGTGTGGCTTGTGTGCTCCGTACCTCTGGTCTATCCAAGATGAAACGGTCGGCTCTCGTAAGGCTCTTGCTTCTCAGGTCCCGAAGCAGTATACTATAACACATCTTTGGATATCCTGCATGACTGTCATCGAATCAGGCCCCGAGCCATAGGAGGCACAGGGGACGGCGAAGGAGAAGCGCGTATGAACCAAGAAGATACGATTAACGTCCTGCTGGTCGACGACCACGCGGTAGTGCGAAGTGGACTGGGGGCGTTCCTGATGGCCTTTGATGATCTGGGGCTGATCGCGGAGGCGAGCAGCGGCGAGGAGGCTGTGGCGCTGTGCAATCGGTTCCACCCGGACGTGGTGCTGATGGATCTCAAGATGCCCGGAATGGGCGGGGCCGAGGCGACGCGGAGGATCCGCGATCACTGGCCGGACATCCAGGTGGTGGCCCTGACCAGCTTCAAGGAGACGGAGATGGTCGAGAAGGCGATGGAGGCGGGGGCGATCGGCTATCTATTGAAGAACGTCTCCGCGGACAGGCTGGCTGAGGCGATTCGGGCCGCTCATGCGGGCGAGCCGACGCTGGCTCCCGAGGCCGCCCAGGCGCTGATCAAGTCCACGAGGAATGCCCCCGGGCTCGGCTTCGATCTGACCGACCGGGAGCGCGAGGTGCTGTCGCTGATGGCGGAGGGCATGAGTAACCCGGTGATCGCCGAAGACCTTATGGTCAGCCGATCCACCGTGAAGTTCCACGTCAGCAATATTCTCTCGAAGCTGAACGCCGACAGCCGCACGGAGGCGGTTGCCATCGCTCTGCAGCACGACTTGATCGGCTGAGACCGTCAACGGGTAAGCTGGGGTGGCGCTGAAGTGCCCCCGCAAGCATATAAGCTCTGGACATCGTCCGATGTCCAGGGCCTTTTCGTTGTCTGCTGGGAACCAGGGTGGACGGTGATGGGGCCGGCACCGCGAGTGAGTTTCCAGGGATGGATGACGAGGGCCTGCGACAGGCGTCCGGACGCTCACCCTGGTCAGCTGACCAGGTCGGAGACTGCTCGGTTGGGCGGTGCGCGACGGCAGATCGTGTGCTAGACTTACCACCGACGTAGAGAACCGTCAAGGTGGAGGAGAGGTTATGCGTCTACGAGGTGAGATTGATGCGCGTTCTACTGGCTGATGATCAGGCGAAGGTCCGTTCGGCGATGCGGTTGGTGTTGGAGCAGGATGCAGAGGTCACCGTTCTGGGAGAGGCTGTCGACGCGACCAGTCTGTTGGATGGGGTGGGCATCGTATGTCCTGACCTCGTGCTGCTCGACTGGGAGCTCCCCGGTCGGGACATCGAGGACGTCGTATCTTCTTTGCGCGAGAAGTGCTCTCGAGTGAGCATCATCGCCCTCAGCGGACAGCCTGAGGCGCGCCGAGAGGCGCTCGAGGCGGGAGCGGACGGGTTCGTGAGCAAGGGCGACCCGCCCGAGCGTCTGGTAGAGGCGATTGACGATTGTGCGAGCGTGACACGTGAGCCGGGGCTTGGTTAGCGGAAAGGTTCCCCGGGGATGTAGCGCTGCCAGGCCTCCGTCTCTTCGGTGAGGAGGTGCTCCGTCTCGATCATGCGCCGCGTCTTCGTGCGGCCTCGCATGACGAGGGAGCTGGACTCGGCGCGCTTTCCCCTATACCGCACGCCGGAAAGGAGCGCGCCGTCGGTGATGCCCGTCGCGGCGAAGAAGACCTGGTCGGTGGTCACGATCTCCTCCGTCAGGAGGATCCGTTCCAGATCAAGGCCCGCCTCAAGCACCTCTGCTCTCTCCTCATCGCTCTGGGGGCGCAGGCGGGCTACCATGGCCCCATCCGTGGCCCTCATGGCGCAGGCGGCGATGAGTCCCTCCGGTACACCTCC
>CAZQXX010000037.1:2246-17658 GCA_964597105.1 uncultured Anaerolineales bacterium | reverse complement strand
TGCTCGCAATTGACAGGAGGTATCCACCATCTATAATTCCCTCCGAACCCAGTATGTCCATTGGTATTGACGCTCGTATTGCCTACTACTCGCGCGGTGGCATCCGTAGCTACGTTGTCCACCTGCTTGACGCACTTGCAGCACTGGACAATGAGACCGAGTACCGCGTCCTGCATAGCCGCAAAGATCGTCACGCGTCATCTCCGGGCTTGAACTTCCAAGCCGTCTCTTGCTGGACGCCTGCTCATCATCGCTTGGAGCGCTGGATGCTGGGGCTGGAGATCGCTCGTTTGGGCCTTGACTTGCTGCACAGCCCAGATTTCATCCCGCCGGCTTTTGGCTATGGTCGTTCGGTGATCACGGTCCACGATCTGACCTTCCTCTACTACCCGCGCTTTCTTACCGCCGAAAGCCGGCGGTACTACAACGATCAGATCGAGTGGGCCGTTGAGCGGGCCGACCACATTCTGGCCGACTCGCATGCCACCGAGGCGGATCTCGTCTCGGTGTTAGGGATCCCACCTGAGAAGGTCACTGTGATCCATCTGGCCGCTGATCCTGCCTTTCGCCCCGTTCCGGGACCGGAGGCGCGCAGAACTGCCGAACGATACGGTCTCGAACCGGGTTTCCTGCTCTTCGTCGGCACCCTAGAACCGAGAAAGAACATACCCGGTCTCCTACATGCCTACCGTATCCTGCTTGATCAGAACGTGACAACCGAGCCGCTGGTCTTTGTGGGCGGGAAGGGCTGGCTGTACGACGAGATCTTTGACCGCGTCGACAGGTTGGGACTGAGCAAGCATGTCCAGTTCCTCGACCGGGTACCTGACGCGGATCTCCCCGGGCTCTACGCCGCCGCGGCCGTGCTGGCTCTTCCCTCGTTCTACGAAGGATTTGGCCTGCCGGCGCTGGAGGCGATGTCCTGCGGAACCCCGGTCGTGGTTGCCGACCGGGCGTCTCTGCCCGAGGTCGTGGGCGATGCCGGGATCCTGGTGGATCCTGAGGACCCGGGTGGCATCGCACAGGGACTGGCCCGCCTCCTGAGCGACGCCTCGCTTCGGGTCAGGATGCGAGAGCGTGGCCTGAAGCGGGCATCGAGCTTCAGCTGGGACCGGGTTGCTCAGGAGACCCTCGTCGTCTATCGAGAGGTGTTGGGCCGGTGAGGGTTCTGTTCCTGACTCCCCAGTTGCCCTATCCGCCTCAGAAGGGTACTGCATTGCGTAACTGGGGGTTGATCGATGGGCTGGCACCTCGACATGAGCTGAACCTCCTGTCATTCCGCGCGCCGGGACAGGATGTCGAGCTTCCGCAGCCTTTGCTCGAGGCGTGTCAACGGGTCGAGGCGGTGGCGCAGCCAGAGCGATCGCGGTGGGACCGCTTGCGGGGTATGCTGGCGTCTCGCCACCCAGACATGGCCCTGCGTCTCAGATCGAGCGAGTACGCCCGACGGCTGACGGACTGGCTGGCGCGCGAGCCCTTCGATGTCGTGCAGGTCGAAGGGATCGAGCTGGCTCCTTATATGGGGGTCATCGAAGCAGCCGCTCAGAAGCCGTTGGTCGTCTTCGATGATCACAATTGTGAGTATCTGCTCCAACGACGCGTATTCGTCACCGATCTTCCCGCGCCAGCTCGCTGGCCCGGAGCAGCGTATTCGTTCGTGCAGTGGTTGCGGCTCGTCCGTTATGAAGCTCGAGTCTGTCGACGTGCTGATCGCGTGTTGACCGTCTCGGAGGCAGATGCAGCAGCCTTAAAGAGTCTGGTTCCCGGCCTGGAACCAAGCGTGGTCCCCAACGGGATCGATACAAGGCAGTATCATCCACAGGCAGTGGAGGCGAGGCACGAGACGAACTCGCTCGTGTTCACGGGGACGATGGATTTTCGGCCTAACGTGGACGGCGTGCTCTGGTTTGTGGAGAAGGTGCTCCCGTTGATCGAAGCGGAGGTCCCGGATGTCCACTTCAACATCGTTGGTCAGCGGCCTCACTCCCGGCTGGATCCCTTGAAGAAGAGGCCAGATGTAACGCTGACTGGCTGGGTGGAGGATGTGCGGCCTTACATCACGCGCGCGGAGATCTATGTGGTCCCGCTGCGAATGGGTGGCGGCACTCGCCTGAAGCTCCTGGAGGCGATGGCAATGGGAAAAGCGGTGGTCGCCACGCGCCTGGGGGCAGAAGGATATCCGGTCGCTGATGGTCGGGAGCTCGTCCTGGCTGACACGCCTGTTGACTTCGCTAAGGCGGTGGTTTCCCTGTTGCAGGCACCGGGACAGCGCGCTGAATTGGGACGACGGGCGCGCACCTTTGTCGAAGCGCACTATGACTGGCGCGCGATTGTCCCCCTGGTGGAGGCGGTCTACCCGGAGTGACCCCACAAACCAAAAGAGCCGCCGATGCTATCGGCGGCTCTTTCTAGTCTACTCTGTACCCAATTAGGCAGGTACCGGCTCCTTCGAGTTCTCTGGCTCTTCCTCAGGCTTGGCCTCACGGATGGCGAAGTCGTCATCTTCGACGTCCACCACGACAGTGTCTCCCTCCGCCATGTCGTTGGCTAGAATCGCGTCCGACAACGCGTCCTCGACTCTGTTCTGGATCACGCGCTTCAGCGGTCGTGCGCCATAGTCCTCGCTGTATCCCTCTCGGGCCAGCAACGCTTTGGCTTCCTCGGTGACCCTCATCTTGAGTCCTGATTCGCTCAGTCGCTCTCGTACCTTATCCAACTCGAGATCGACGATCCTGGCGATGTCCTCCTTCGTGAGAGCGTGGAAGACGACGACCTTGTCCACGCGGTTGAGGAACTCGGGTCGGAACGTGCGCTTCAGCTCCTGCAGCAGCTTGTCGCGCATCTCTTCATAGTCACTGTACTCGGTCGACCCGTTCTTGGGGGTGGCAAAGCCCATGCTCGTCCGGTGCTTGATCATCTCCGCTCCGACGTTGGACGTCATGATCAAGATCGTGTTGCTGAAATCCACCTTGCGGCCCCGGGCATCCGAGAGCTGCCCCTCCTCCATAATCTGAAGCAACATGTTGAAGGCTTCGGGGTGGGCCTTCTCGATCTCGTCAAGGACGACAATCGAGTACGGACGCCGACGAATCGTCTCTGTGAGCTGCCCCGCGTCGTCGTAACCCACGTATCCGGGGGGGGCGCCTACCAAGCGAGCGACGTTATGGCGCTCCATGAACTCGGACATATCCAGTTGGAGCAGCGCATCCTCGCTGCCAAACATGAACTCGGCCAATGCTTTGGTGAGCTCCGTCTTCCCTACCCCCGTAGGCCCAAGGAAGATGAACGAGCCGATGGGGCGCCCGGGGTCCTTCAGCCCTGCCCGGGCACGGCGTACGGCCTTTGAGATCGCTGCGACTGCCTCATTTTGACCAATGATGCGTTTGTGAATCGCATCCTCCATCTCAAGCAGCCGCTCTTGTTCATCGTTGTGGAGCTGAGTCACCGGAATGCCGGTCCACATAGCGACGACCTCTGCGATGTCCTCCGGTCCAACGGCTATACCGTTCTTAAAGACGCTCGCCTGTCGATCGGCACGGATGACTTCCAGTTCCTCCTGCAAGTCGAGTTCTTGATCGCGCAGGGCAGAGGCTTTCTCATAGCTCTGCTCATCGATGGCGCGCTCCTTTGCTTCCTTCACCTCTTTCAGATCATTGAAGATCTTCCGCAGGTTCTGCGCGTGAGGCGTCTTGTACATACGCACTCTGGACGCGCCTTCGTCGATCAGGTCGATGGCCTTATCCGGCAGATATCGATCAGTGATGTACCGAGTGGAGAGCCGAGCTGCGGCTTCAAGGGCCTCATCTGTGATGCGCAACTGATGATGCTGCTCGTACGGTTCCCGGACACCCTCGAGGATTCTGATCGTCTCCTCCACCGTGGGCTCTTCCACCGTTATTGGCTGGAACCGTCGCTCCAGCGCCGCGTCGGACTCGATGTGCTTCCGATACTCACCAAGCGTGGTGGCGCCGATGCACTGAAGCTGCCCACGGGCGAGAGCGGGCTTGAGGATATTCGCCGCGTCCATCGAGGAGCCCGCTGAACCAGCGCCAACCAGCATGTGCACCTCGTCGATAAACAAGATGCAGTCGCTTTCCTTGAGCTCGTCCAGGACCTTCTTGAGACGCTCCTCGAATTGACCCCGATACATCGTCCCGGCAACCAGCGAGCCGATGTCAAACTGGAGGAGCCGCCTGTTCAGCAGAGGCTCGGGCACTTCGCCGGTTATAATACGCTGCGCCAAACCCTCGACGATGGCCGTCTTGCCGACGCCAGGCTCGCCGATGAGGGCCGGGTTGTTCTTCGTCCTTCGGGCCAAGATTTGGACGACCCGCTCAATCTCTCGCTGCCGACCAATGACCGGATCCAGTTTGTTCTGCTCAGCCAGGGCAGTAAGGTCGATGGCCAACTTATCCGTCGTGGGCGTCTGGGAGGACTTGCGCTCTTCCCTTTCACTGACGAAGGCCGGTTCCTGTTGCATGACCTGTTCCGTGTAACGGCGAACCTGGTCGTTCGTCACGCCCATCTGATTGAGGATGTCGATCGCGGTACCATCTCCCTCGCGGATGAGCCCCAGCAGTATGTGGTGCGTGTCAATTCTGGGAGCTCCTTGATACTGGGCCTCTTCCTTAGCCAACTCCAGGACGTGCTGGGTGCGAGGCGTCAGGTCAAGATCCTGTTTGAGTAGAGACGTGCGCTCCCCAATCGTGCTGAGCCGTCTGACCCAATGCTCTACGTCACGGGTTTGAAGTCCTAGTTGGCGCAATACCTGGCTGGCCGTCCCTGCGTCTTCGTGCAATAGTCCCAATAAGAGGTGCTCGGTGCCAATTCTGGCATGATGCATTCGCTTGGCCTCTTGCTGGGCCAGCTTCAATGCTCTTCGTGCTGCATTAGTAAAGTATTTCATTAACTTATCCATAACTCTAAGCTCCACGCTTTAGTGTCTGTAGCGATAGGATCTGCGATGATGGCTCAATCCTCCCTTCGAGAAGGAGAAGGTGATCTAGATTATAGAGCGTTTGGGCGTCAGCCGCAAGTTTATGGCTTTTTTGACCTTCAAGACGGAGAGGATGCTTTCTGAGAGGATGGGTTGAGAGACGATGGTTCGAAGACGATGGCCTCGAAGACGATGGTTTCCAGGACGATGGTTTCCAGGACGATGGCCTTAAAGACGATGCCCTCAGAACTCTCGATGCATGATGCGTTGCTTGTCAGGTGAGAGCGGGTTGTGTAAAATGGCTGGCAGTACAACGGGGTTTCTCAGATAGTTGATTGCCTGTTGTGAGCGTGACTCGGCGATGATGGCGTACAAGGGGAGAAAGTGATGGAGGAACTTAGGCGGCAAATCCTAGCCGAGGGCAGCAACCTGGGCAGAGGAATTCTTAAGGTCGATAGCTTCATCAACCATCAGATTGATCCCAGGCTGATGGTCAAGGTGGGCCAGGAGATGGCAGATCGGTTTGCAGATGCGGGGGTGAGCAAGGTTCTGACCGCAGAGATTTCCGGCATCGCCCCGGCACTTGCGACAGGCGACGCGCTCGGGGTCCCCGTGGTCTACGCACGCAAGACGAGACCCGTCACGATGACTGGGCCGGTGTTCGTCGAGGTCGCTCCTTCGCACACAAAAGGTCGCGATGTCTTTCTGATGGTGTCGACAGAGTTTCTGGGCCCTGGGGACCGTGTGCTCGTGATCGACGACTTCCTGGCTACGGGGGCGACGATTTCGGCGCTGGTACGCTTGATCCAGCACGCTGAGGCGGAGTTGGTCGGCATTGGCACGGTGATTGAGAAGGCCTTTGAGGGTGGACGGGAAGGCCTGGAAGCGTTTGGGGTGCCCATCGTCTCGCTCGCTGTCGTCAGTGATATGAGCAATGGGCAGATCACCCTCGCACAATGAGCTCCGTCTGTCTTCCTCTCGCTGAGGTGAGGCCGCTAACGTGAGTTGGGACACGATTGTCATTCTCGACTTCGGCTCTCAGTACACTCAGCTGATCGCTCGGCGCGTGCGAGAGGCCAATGTCTACTGCGAGCTCTTCCCCTGGAATGCACCGGCTGAAGACGTGCTCAGCTTGGATCCTCACGGGTTCATTCTCTCGGGGGGACCCTCGAGCGTCTATGCGTCGGACGCGCCACAGCTCCCGAGGTACGTGCTGGCACAGGGTGTGCCGGTCCTTGGCATCTGCTACGGCATGCAATTGCTGGCTCATCACCTGGGAGGACACGTGGCCTCCGCTTCCAGGCAGGAGTACGGTTCATCCGACGTAGTCTTCACCGGGCCGGATATCCCGCTTTTTGGCGGACTGGGGTCTCGGACATCGCCTCTTAAGGTCTGGATGTCCCACGGCGACCGGGTAGAGGCTTTGCCCGCAGGTTTCGACATCCTCGCGCGGAGTGCCAATGCGCCCGTCGCTGCGATGGGAGACACCGGGCGAGACCTATACGGTTTGCAGTTCCATCCAGAGGTGGCACACACGGATCACGGACGCGAGATTTTGCGCCGTTTCACCGTCGACGTGTGTGGTTGTACGCCGGACTGGACGCCGAGATCGTTCGTCAAGGAGGCAGTGGAGACGATACGCGATCGGGTCGGCGATGAGCAGGTGGTCTGCGGTCTCAGCGGGGGCGTCGATTCCTCAGTGACTGCTACCTTGGTGCATCGCGCTGTTGGTGACCAACTGACGTCTGTGTTCGTCAACCCCGGCTTGCTCCGGCAGGGCGAGCCGGAGCAGGTGGTGCAGCAGTTTCGGGATCGGCTTGGGATGCGACTGGTACCAGTGGATGCGACAGAGGAGTTCCTCGACGCTCTGAGCGGCGTGACGGATCCGGAGCGGAAGCGGCGCATCATCGGCGAACGCTTCGTCCGTGTTTTCGAGAGAGCGGCATCACAGGTCGGTAGCGCCCGCTTTCTGGCACAGGGCACTCTCTATCCAGATGTGATCGAAAGCCGGGGTCCCGAGCGACAGACCGCGGCCCGCATCAAGACCCATCACAACGTCGGCGGTCTGCCGGAGGATATGAGTTTTGAGTTGATCGAGCCGCTTCGCTATCTCTTTAAGGACGAGGTCCGAGCGGTTGGGAGAGAGCTGGGTCTGCCCGATCAAGTCGTCTGGCGACAACCATTCCCGGGGCCGGGGCTGGCGGTGCGCATTCTTGGCGAGGTGACCTGGGAGCGGCTGGAGACCTTGCGTGCGGCGGACGGCATCCTGCTCGAGGAGCTTCGCGCGGCATCCTTATTGCGCGAGGCCGCGGCATCAGCACGACCCGATCAAGTGCAGCAAGCCTTCGCTGTTTTGCTTCCGGTCCGCAGCGTTGGCGTGATGGGCGATGAGCGAACGTATCGCCACGTGATCGCCCTGCGTGCCGTCACGACCGAGGATTTCATGACTGCTGATTGGGCTCGGTTAGAACATGACCTTCTGGCACGTGTAAGCAATCGGATCGTCAATGAAGTCCCCGGGATCAACCGGGTGGTCTACGATGTAACCTCCAAACCGCCCGCGACGATTGAATGGGAATGAGGCCTGGATGTTACCTGTAGGGAAGACGTCGAGCGGTGACGACGCCGGCGAAGTCGCGGTCGAGCTGGCGGTGTCGACCTTGCGCTTCGTTGACGGAGCCCCGTCGGATGATGCTGCGCCCCTCGCCGCTGTCCTGACGCCCTCCTCCAGGGTGGCTCGAAGTCGACAGGGTGAGCAGCTCCTTTTCTTCTTCGAACCGACGAACGGAGACGCTCTCGATTTGTGTCGAGGGCTCCGTGACGTCGTGAGAGAGGTGTACTGGTCTACGGTGGGAAGCGTGACTGCCGCCCTGCGCCGGGCCGCTTCGGTTGCCAACCGCTATCTCTTCGAGCACAATCTGAACTCGGAGCCCGCCGAGAGATGTTACGGTGGGCTCTCCTGTGCTGTCATACGAGATAGGGACTTGTTCCTTCTTCAGGCCGGACCCGCCTGGGCGTGTGTGCTTCAGGACGACACGACGCTGAGGTGCTTCCCCCGGGGAGAGAAGCTGGCGCATCTGGGTATCGGCCCTGTTGCCGACGTCCGCCTTAACCACGTTCTCGCGGCTGTTGGTGACACACTCTTGATGGCCTCACCCGCCCTGCTGCGGGAAGCAGGAAGGGATGGCCTGCTTCGGGTGCTTCCCCACGATGAGCTGAACGGGGTCATGGCGGATTTGGAGCAACTGGGTGCCAGCACTGACTTCACTGCTCTCACAGCTCGTTGGGAACCCTCCGCCCCTGCTGAAGCTTCTGATATCCGGTCGGCCCGCCGAGCGGATCATCCTGGAACGCCCTCGTCCGTTTCGGAGGTGACGCCAGAGCCGTCCAGTGAAGTATCAGGGCGTGCCGAGAGGGGACCTCGCGCCCTGCGGAAGGCGGCTGCTACGCGGGAGCGTAGAGCCAGGAAGCAGTCTGCCGTGCAAGAGTGGACAGTGCCAAGGAAATTGGTGCTCAAGGCAGGCGAGGGGCTGAAGAAGGGCTTCCAAGGCATGGTCCACGTCCTGACGTATGTGTGGCACGCCGTCGCAGCTGTTGGCGCGGGGGTGATTGCTCTGGTCAAGTGGTTGGTGGGCGCAATAGGAACGATGATTCGCGGCATGCTTCCCGGAGGAGCGAAGACGCCCTATCGGCGAGTCCACCGTCCTCCTCCACCAGATGAGAATCCTGCGGTCTTGGCAGGAGTCGCCATAGCCATCCTAGTGTTCGTCGCAGGAGTTGTCGTGGCGGCCTATCTAAGTCTTGCAGTCCAATCCCGGTTCGAGGGCGTGATCAAGCAAGCTGAGGAACAGATTGCACTGGCGCAAGCGGCTGAAACGGACGCTGAGGAGGCACGGCTCCACTGGGAGCAGGCCCTTCAGCATATCGAGACGGCTGCCACACTTCAGCCAGATGATCCCTCTGCGCAACTACTGCGAGAGCAGGCCCAAGATGCGCTCGACCAACTTAACAGGATTCAGCGCCTGACACTGACGCAGCTGGCTGACTTTGGTTCAAGCAGCGCGTCGCGTCGTCTAGTCCTCGGCGGGCACATGCTCTTTATCCTTGACCCTGAGGACGGTTGGGGAGCTCGAGTCGCTCTGAACGATATGCAAGCCGCGGACGATACACACAATGTGTCCGTCCTTGTGCGTACCGGACAGATGGTCGAGCGAGACGAGATCGGCAAGCTGATCGACTGTGCCTGGGTCGACCGGGATGGTGGACGGCAGTCGAGTGCTCTGTTGATTCTGGAGGCGGATGGCAGCGTGGTAAGCCACGATCCGGCATGGAGAAGTGAGAGCGGGGGACCGCAACTGGCCCGTGTAGAGCTGAGCGGACCGGTCTCAAGCAAGCCTGTAGCGGTGGGGACATATCGGGGGCAATTCTACGTCTTGGACGTGGGTGAGAACGGAGGACAGATTTGGCGCTACAGGCCTCAGGGGGATGCCTATTCCCAACCTCCGGAGCCTTACTTTGCATCGCCTCCTACTGTTGCCCTGGAGAACGCTGCGGATATGGCGATAGATGGGCACATCTACATCCTCTACCGCGATGGAACTGTGGGCAAGTTCCTCGGAGGCGAACTCCAGCACTTTGAGGTTCGTGACGTGCCGGATGGTCTGGGTGAAATCACCGGGATCGCAGTCGATCCGTCAGGCAGCGGAACGGTCTATCTTGCTGATCGGACGAATGGCCGGGTCATTGAATTGTACCCGGACGGCCGCTTCAAGGCCCAGTTCCAGACAGACGCTGGATTTTCGTCCCTCGAAGCGATTGCCGTTAATGAGGCAGAGAGGACTCTCTACGTGCTTGATGGAGGTCATCTCTACGTGACGTCGTTGCCCTGATTGCTGGCGATACCCGGCCGTGTTATAATCGCCCTGACCTTCTAGTGGGGACTCTCTTCCATCGAGATGCGGCTCCCCCAGGCCTAGAAGGTCACTTCGTATTGGCACTCATCAAGAAGTGCTCGGAGGTGGTGCATCATGCATAGCGATAGCGAGCATCTCAGGCGCTGGAGTGGCGCTATTCAGAAGCTGCTCACCGCGGGATTGGTGGTGCTGTTTCTGACAATCTCCGCTGTGGCTGGAATATTCGTCTTTGATCAGGTTCGGCAATACATTGCTGCCTCTGATTCTCCGCCCCCCTTCAGCCCAGACCCCGACGGTACAGGGTCCGGTACTCCAACACCAGACTTGACCAGCCCGGATCTAGTCTGGCAGGGGAAGGAACGGGTCAATGTCCTTGTCCTGGGCATCGACCAGCGGGCAGGTGAGCAAGGACACTTTCGCACCGACACGATGCTCATCTTGACGCTCGATCCGGTCACCAAGACGGGGGGTGTGCTGTCCATCCCCCGTGACCTCTGGGTCGAGATCGCGGACGGATATGGGGTAGAGCGCATAAACGCCGCTCACGTCTTCGGCGAGAGGGATGATTACCCCGGGGGCGGGCCCGCGCTTGCTGCCAAGACGGTGGAGAAGAACCTAGGAATTCGCATTCACTACTACGTGCGTGTGGACTTCAACGCCTTTGTCGAACTGGTGGACCGAATCGGAGGGATTGACATCTACGTGGAAGAGGATATCCACGATCGAACGTATCCGTCCCACGATCCCGCTGATCCATATGGTTATGATCCGTTGCATCTTGAGAGCGGGCAGCATCACTTCGACGGTGAGATGGCGCTCAAGTATGCGCGAACGCGCCACACCTCAGGAGGAGACTTCGATCGAGCCCGGCGGCAGCAGAAGGTCCTGAAGGCGGTTTTCGAGAAGGTGACTCGGCTCGATATGTTGCCGACACTGGTAGGTCAGGCCCCTCAGATGTGGCGCACGTTGCAGAGCTCGATGAAGACGGACCTTAAGTTTGATGAGATCATCGCGCTGGCGCGTCTGGCCAGTCAGGTGGACTCTGACGATATTGGTTTCGGCGTCATCGATGAGAGATACACACTTCCTTACGTGACGGAGGACGGAGCCCAGGTGTTGATCCTGATCCGGGATAGGATGCGTGAGCTGCGCAATGAGATCTTCACTTCTGAAGAGCCTGCTGCCGACCCGACCGCCGACGAGCCTGACCCCGAGTCGCAGCTGGAGGAGGAAGCTGCCACTATAGAAGTATTGAACGGCACCGTTACGGAGGGATTGGCTGCGGATGTCACTGCGCGTCTCCTGGAAGAGAATCTGAACGTGGTGGGTACGGGCAATGCGGATCGTCAGGACATCAAGGAATCGCTGGTTGTTGCCTATGGCGACAAGACGTACACGGCCGAGTACATCGCGCGCCTTCTCGATTTGCCTGAATCATCGGTCGTAAGAGGTTCCGAACCAGCGACGGACTACGATATCTCTCTGATTCTCGGCGCCGACTATCGCCCCCCGCAATGACAGGTTGATCAGGTGAGGTCGCTCAGTCCGGGAGGATAGCGCTGTGGAAAAGCTACTAATCGAAGGCGGACATCCCGTCTCCGGGACGCTGGTCCCGAGTGGGAACAAGAACGCGGCATTGCCGTTGCTGGCTGCATGCTTACTGACCGAACACCCCGTCACATTGCGGAATATGCCGGATATCGGCGACATCTGTACCATGGCGGAGATCCTCGCAGACATCGGAGTGGACGTCGAGCAGCCAGGCCCCCACACCTGGCGGGTTCACGCTAAGAACATTCATACCAACGAGTTGAGCCCAAAGCTTTTCAGCCGGATCCGAGGGTCAATCACGCTAGCCGGCCCCCTGCTCGCCCGCACAGGTGCCGTTCACATGCCGTCGCCGGGGGGAGACGTCATTGGGCGGCGGCGCGTCGATACGCACTTCTTAGCATTGAGTGCGTTGGGAGCGGAGGTCGATAGCCGTCGCTCCTTTTCTCTGCGGAGTGAGCACCTTCAAGGGGCTGATATCCTCTTAGATGAGGCCAGTGTCACTGGCACGGAGAACGCCATCATGGCGTCCGTGCTTGCTGAGGGCAGGACCAAGATACGCAATGCGGCCTGCGAGCCTCACGTGCAAGATCTATGCCACATGCTTTGCCAGTTCGGCGCGGAGATAGAGGGTATTGGGTCTAACACGCTTACCATCCACGGGGTTGACCGTCTTGAGGGTGGGGAGTTCTCCGCTGGGCCGGACTACATGGAGGTCGGGAGTTACATCGCGCTGGCCGCTGTGACCGGCGGCGAGTTGTTGATCAAGGGAGCAGCCCCGGAACATCTGCGCATGGTCGGATTGGTCTTCGATCGCCTGGGAGTACAGTTCGATGTTCGAGGTGATGATGTCTTCGTGCCCGCGGAGCAGCCCTTGACCGTCACGCCCGATGTTGGCGGTGCAATTCCAACCATTAAGGATGCTCCCTGGCCAGCCTTCCCGGCTGACCTGATGAGTATTGCGATTGTATTGGCCTCACAGGCGAGTGGAACAGTCCTGGTTCACGAGAAGATGTTCGAGAGCCGTCTATACTTCGTGGATCAGTTGATCGCTATGGGAGCGCGTATCATTCTCTGCGATCCCCATCGATGTGTCGTGCAGGGACCCTCCCCTCTCCACGGAGAAGAGGTAAGCAGTCCGGACATCCGGGCTGGCATGGCTCTCTTGATCGCGGCTCTCTGCGCTGAAGGCGAAAGCATCATCCGAAATATCGGTCAGATCGACCGTGGCTATGAGCGAATCGAGGACAAATTAGCCTCCCTCGGCGCTAAGGTGAAGCGCATCTGCACGTGATCGGTCTGCTTTGTGTCGCTCCCTTCCCGGTGTATACCGTGCTCTCGGGAGGTCCCCGTGGGAGGCCGGCGTTACCGTTGCTCGGGAACCTGAGATGGTAGCCTCCCCTTTTGCTCTTTCTGTCCATGAAAGCCTGTCGTCAGGTAAGCGTAAGGTTCACGTCAAGCTTTCTATGAGAGAATGTGCTATCTTTTATGGTGAGTCAGGGGCGGTTTCTCTTCTTCTCCTCCTTTTGGCGAGGGCCGGGGTGTACAACCCCGGCCCTTTGCATGTACCAGGGGATTGCAGAGTGGTCACTGGCTCCGGGTGCTGGCTGAGGAGCGCTGAGTGACTCAAGGCGGGCGCCGCATAGCGAAGGCCGCGTCTCTGGTCATGGCGCTCTTTGTCCTGAGTCGTCTGCTGGGACTAGGTCGTCAGATGATCATCGGTGCACTGTTTGGCACCAGTGGCGATCTCGATGCTTATCTGGCAGCCAATCGCATCAGCGAGACCGTGTTTCTCGTGGTCGCCGGTGGTGCGGTTGGATCTGCTTTCATCCCCACCTTCGCTGACCGTCTGGCAAAGGGGGACGCCTCTCAAGCGTGGCATCTGCTTTCATCGGTAATCAACGTCCTGTTGATTATTATGACGGCTGTGGTCAGTTTGATGGCAGTGTTCGCCCCGACATTGGTTCGTACAGTCTTCGCGCCAGGGTTCACTCCGTCCTTGCAGCAGCTCACCGTTCACCTGTTACGTCTCATGCTGATCACACCCGTGATCTTCGCGGTAAGCGGCGTAGTGATGAGCGCGCTGAATGCCCATCAGCACTTCCTGCTGCCGGCACTGGCCCCGTCCGTATACAACCTTTCGATCATTGGCGGCGCAGTGATCCTGGGGCCCAGATGGGGGGTACGCGGCATGGCTATCGGTGTGGTGGTGGGCTCCGTCTTCCACCTGCTGATCCAGGTGCCCCAGTTGTTTCGGTACGGGGCTCGCTACGTCCCCGCCTTGGGTTTAGGTGATCCCGGGGTCCGAGAGGTAGGACGATTGATGGGGCCTCGTGTCTTGGGCACGGCCATCGCTCAACTTAACCTGGTGATCAACAACAGTCTCGCGACTGGAATGGGAGAGGGCGCGGTTTCGGCCATTAACTATGCCTGGATGTTGATGCTTCTTCCTCAGGGGATCTTCGCCCAAGCTGTGGGAACCGCGGCCTTTCCCACTTTCGCGGAGCAAGTTGCTCGGGGAGAACACCAAGAGATGGGGCAGACCTTGCGTGCGACGTTGAGAGGGATCCTCTTCCTCAGTATCCCTGCTACCGTGGGGATGATGACGCTGGGAAGGCCGTTGGTGAGTCTGTTCTTCGAGCGGGGAGCATTTGGGACCGCCTCAACCAGAGCCGTTACCTGGGCGCTGATGTTCTTCGCTTTGGGCCTGGTGGGTCACGCTGGCCTGGAGATTGTCGCCCGCGCGTTTTATGCGCTCCACGACACGTTCACCCCCGTGTGGGTGGGAGCGCTCACTATGGGGCTGAATGTGGTCTTGAGCTTGATCCTGCCAGCAGTGTTCGCATCTGCTGGTTGGCAGCCGTTTGGTGGACTGGCGCTGGCCAACTCGATCGCCGTGCTGCTTGAGTTCGCTGTATTGTTGATTCTTGTCCACCATCGGACCGGCGGCATCTTTGATCGCCGGATGAAGGGGACGGTTGTCAAAGGCAGTGTGGGGGCATTGGCCATGGGGGCGGTGCTCGTAGCGTGGCAACACGTGCTGCAGGACTCGGGATCGCTGATTCGAGGAGGCGGAGGGCTCGTACTAGGGCTGATGGTGTACCTGACCAGCGCTCTGTTACTCAGGAGTGAGGAGTTGAAGGCGATTGCCGGGCTTCTCCCTCGGCGGTGGCTGCGCTGGCTGAGGTTCTAGGCCAGGGGCCCTAGTCTTCAGCGTATAAGGTCTTCTCCTCCACCGGCTTCAGTTGCTCGACCTTGAGCTCCGCTTCGTCGAGCAACTCGCTGCAGCGCACAGCCAGGGCCTGTCCCCGTTCATACAGTGCCAAGCTCTTCTCCAGCGCAAGTCCCCCTTCTTCAAGTTGGTTGATCACTGTCTCGAGCTCAGCGAATGCCTCCTCGAAGCTCATCTTGTCGATTTCCTTCATCCTTCATTCCCCCCTTATGGAATCCTTGGCTTAGCCAGGATCTCCATCACTCGTAGGTCAAAGAACTGCTGGGCGTTCGCGGGTGTCAACACGATGGCGGTATCGGCGCCACGTCCGGTGCCGGCGATCGCGATGCAGGGCTCACCGACGGTCACCAGGCCCGCATCGGCCGCCATCAAAGCGATTTCGGCGCAGACCTTCGTTCCCTGACCAAACGTGCGCAGCACATGGGCGATGATCTCATCAGTCAGGTAGGTTCCGAACGCCTTGCGCACGGCGCGATTGACTCCGCCGAAGGCGTGTTGGCACGTCAGTATAGTCGCGCCAGCGGCCTCGATCGCGGCCTGGTTCTCCTCAGTGAGTTCCTGCGTGTTCGGTTCCTTGAAGCCGGTGGAATGCGTCACGACCACGAGTTCATAGTCCCGGTACAGCTCTGCGGCCTGAACGCCGGTACGCCCTCGGGTGCTGGCAACGAGGATTGTGTCAATGCCAAGCTCGTCGGCACGTTCTTTGACCCTCTTCAGGGTCTGGTCTGTGTTCTCTGGACCAGGTTTATCGAAGTAGATGGTTTCAACGGCTAGGTGAGACAA
>CAZQXX010000037.1:0-2146 GCA_964597105.1 uncultured Anaerolineales bacterium | reverse complement strand
TGTTCTCTGGACCAGGTTTATCGAAGTAGATGGTTTCAACGGCTAGGTGAGACAAGGTAACCTCCTCGTGAGATGCTGTTCTTCGTCGATCGGGTCTAAAGAGAGATCAGGCTCAATCTTCTTCACAGTCGCCATCGTGAGGGGTCAACGAGCCTCCGCCTCAAACTCGCCGTCGACGACGCGAATATCGAGCCTATCCTCTGGTGCCACCTGTTTCACAGAGGATACGATGGCTTGATCCTCGCCGCGTCGCACGATAGCATAGCCTCTCTGCAACGTGCCAATCGGCCCGACCGCGACAAGTCGTCCTCTTAGTGCTTCTAACCTCTCGCGATGAATACCGAGTCTCTGGGCCACGGCCTTTCTTGCGCGCTCCATCAGATCATCGACTCGTTGCCGACCCTGCACCAGTTGGGTGACGGGAGAGAGGTGCTTCAGTGCCCGCGTTTGGTCACTCAATCGCCATCGTTCCTCCGCGATGATGCCTCTCAGTGTCCTCGTCAGCGTGGTGGCCCGCTCCCTAAGCTGGGCTCGAAGCTCAGTCTGATCTGGCACGGCAAGCTCTGCAGCGGCTGAAGGGGTGGGTGCCCGCCGATCAGCGGCAAAATCAGCCAGAGAGAAGTCCGTCTGATGGCCCACGCCACAGATGATGGGAATGCGGGACCCGGCCACAGCGCGCGCGACCCGCTCATCATTGAAGGCCCACAGCTCCTCAATGCTGCCCCCACCGCGCGAGACGATGATAACGTCCACGTCATCGCGCTCGTTCAGGGCCTGGATCGCCGCTACGATCTGAGGCGGTGCGTTGTCTCCCTGCACCGGCGTCGGCGAGATCAACACCTCTACCAGTGGAAAGCGGCGGCGGAGCACGTTGAGAATGTCACGCAGCGCAGCGGCCTTCATAGACGTCACGACACCGATCCGACCGGGCATGCTCGGCAGAGGACGTTTCCGTTCCGGGGCGAACAGTCCCTCTTCTTCCAGGCGGGCCTTCAGGCGCTCGAATTGCTGATAGAGGTCCCCTTGGCCTGCAGGGCGAATCTGATCGACGTAGAGCTGGTACAGGCCTCGGGCTTCATAGACGCCGACGTGGCCGTGGCTCAGCACCTGATCCCCATCTGTTGGAAGGTAGCGCTGTCGCTCAGCCTTGTCCCGCCACATGACGCACCGGATCTGCGCGTTGGCGTCCTTGAGGGTGAAGTAACAGTGACCCGAGGATGCGCGACTGAAATTCGACACTTCACCTTCCAGCCATACGTCTCCGAGACGGGGATCCTCCTCCAATAATTGGCGGATACGGCCGGTCAGCTGGCTGACCGTGTAGGGCTCCGAGAAGGAGGCTCCAAAGAGGCTAAGCTGTTCGAACATCGTCAGGTGGTCTCATTCATATGGAAGTGAGTCGACTCGATTGGGCTCATCCCCTCAGTACCTGCCAGACAAAGATGAGGATCATCACGATGCCGATGGAGAATTGTACGGTAATAGACAGGAGATAGCCGGCGAACCATCCTCCGACGACCCTGAGCGTCTCGTGCCAATCTCTACGCCGATGCCACTCGGCCAGAATGAGACCGATGAGTGCGCCGAGCAAAGCCCCCGGGATGGCACCGAATCCGAAGAATATCAGCCCGATGACGGCTCCGATGGCTCCAAACAGGAGCCCGACCAACAGCGACCAAGTCGAGGCGCCTCCGATCTTGGCCCCTGTCTGACTCATCCAGAACTCAGCACTGAAGCCGAGCGCCCCAAGGAAGCTGAGTACAATGAAGGTCAGAGGATCAATGGTGGCAAATCCTTCAGCGAGAGCGTAGACGAGGATCACAAACCAGATCAGGACGATGTCAGGGAAGACGGGGATGAAAACCCCAAACAGCGCGATGACCATCGCCGCAACTGCAAGCCAGGAGGTCCAGGCAGGTAGGTTCACAAATCTCCCCAGAAAAGACAATCGGCCCGGAAGGGCCGATTATGAAGCGAGTATGGGCCGTGCAGGATTCGAACCCGCGACCCTGGGCTTAAAAGGCCCCTGCTCTACCAACTGAGCTAACGGCCCACAAAACCCAGTATAACACGCACAATGGGTGCTGTCAAACATGCGCACTTCGCCCGATCCAATCACATTCTTTTGCCCTCCGACCGGGTGTCA
>CAZQXX010000036.1:0-17956 GCA_964597105.1 uncultured Anaerolineales bacterium | reverse complement strand
GCTCTCCACGGTCGGGTGGCGCTCGGTGCGGAGCCAGATCTCCGGGGCGGCCTGGAGGACGTCCCACGCCTCGAGGGTCAGGTGGCGCGGGTCCCCAGGGCCAAGGCCGACGATGGTGATGGTTCCCATTTAAGCCTCCGTGTGCGTGGCACGGAAAAAGGGGCAAGGCGAGACCGCCCTGCCCCTCGACGTGCCTGTCTCCAAATGTACGGCAGTCACCCGGTGAATCGATCGATCCAACAGCTGCGGGTGACCGACGGCTTCCGGTCTAGCGCTTGGTGTACTGAGGCGCCTTGCGAGCCTTCTTGAGCCCCGGCTTCTTCCGCTCCTTGACGCGGGCGTCCCGGGTCAGGTATCCGCCGTGGCGCAGCGTCGGCCGGAGCTCCGGGTCCGCCTTGAGAAGCGCCCGGGCGATGCCGAGCTGAATGGCCCCGGCCTGGCCCTTGATGCCACCGCCCTCGACGAGGACGCTGACGTCGTAGTGCTCCTCCGTCTCCGTCTCCTCGAGCGGTCGCCTAAGATGAAGAATGTCCATCGGACGAGAGAAGTACTCCTCGAGCGGGCGATCGTTCACCACGATATTCCCCTCGCCGCCCGGGTAGATCCGCACGCGCGCGCTCGCTGCCTTCCGTCGTCCAATACCTTCGTAATACTGCATCGCCATAATCCTCTCCTCCTAACTAAAACTCCAGCGGCTCAGGTCGCTGTGCCTGGTGCGGGTGCTCCGAGCCAGCGTAGACTTTCAATTTCTTGATCATCTTCCGGCCCAGCTTGGTCTTGGGCAACATGCCCTTCACCGCGTGCTCGATCACTCGCGTGGGATGCTCCTCGAGCATCCTGCCCAGCGTCATTTCCTTCATACCGCCGGGGTAGCCGGAATGGCGGCGGTACATCTTCTGCTCCTCCTTCCGGCCGGTGACGTGGATCTTCTCCGCGTTGACGACGATGACGTAGTCGCCCACGTCCGTCGACGGCGAGTAGATCGGCTTGTGCTTGCCGCGGATGATCTGTGCCACCTCGCTGGCCAGACGCCCCAGCGTCTGCCCGCTGGCATCCACAACATACCAGTTCCGCTCGATATCCTCCGGTTTCGTCACGTAGGTCTTCTTCACAGTGTCACAACTCCTACTCAATCAATGATTCCTGCTCAATAGTCGACTCTTATGAGACACAGGCCCTGCGGCTCAGCGGTCTTTCCAGCCCGGCCGCGGTCGCACGATGCGAGGGCCTCCTCGAACGCACTCACGCTCATCCTCCCCTGCCCGACGTCGAGCAGCGTCCCGACGATGCTGCGCACCATCCGGTAGAGGAAGGCGTTCGCCTGAATGTCAAAGATCAGAAAGCTATTCTCCCTCTGGGCCCGTGACGGGACGGGGCAGCCGCAAGGCTCCCGACCCCAGGTCGCCCGATACACCCGGCGCACCGTGATCTCGCCCTCGGGCGGCTGTCCAAAGGTGGCGAAATCGCGCTCGCCCACCAGGGATCCCGCGGCCTCCTCCATCACATCCCGGTCGAGGGGATAGGGCATGTGGAGGCTATAGCGACGTCCAATGGGCGACCGTATCGGCGCGTCATAGACGCGGTATCGATAATGTCGCCGCCGCGCGTCGTAGCGCGGGTGGAACCCCGCGTCGACCTCCTCCAACCCCCTCACCGCGACGTCCGGCGGGAGAACGGCGTTCATCGCCCTCTGCAGGTCCGCCACGCTGTGCTTCCACGCCGTGTCGAAGGCGATCACCTGCCCCACAGCGTGGACGCCGGCATCCGTCCGGCCGGCGGCCAGGACCGTGACCGACTCCTGTGTCACCCGGGCCAGGGTCGACTCGAGGGCCTCCTGAACGGTCGGGACGTCCAACTGTCGCTGGTAGCCACTGTAGTCGGTCCCATCGTAGGATACGAGCGCCCTCACCCGCATTGGCGGCGCAGCCGCTAGACGAGCTCCAGAAGAGCCATCGGGGCGGCGTCGCCCTTGCGATGGCCCAGCTTATAGATGCGGGTATATCCGCCGGGCCGATCCATATAGCGCGGCGCGATTTCGTCGAACAGTATGGCCAGGACGTCGACCCAATAACCTTCCTCGTGCTTCACCCAGCGGTACAGGCGACCCTCGGCGAGGCGACGCGCGTGGACGCCCTTGCTCGGGTCCTCCTCGGCGCCGGCCACCCCGCGTTTCGCGAGGGTGATCAGCTTCTCTGCATATCCCTGGACCGCCTTCGCCTTCGCCTCTGTCGTCTCAACGTACCCGTTGATGAATAAAGACGTCACCAAATTGCGACGCAAGGACTTCCGATGCGCGCTAGAACGACCCAGTTTTTTGCCCGCGACGCGATGGCGCATTACATTCCTCCAATTTCCTCTAGCAACCCTGCCTCATCGAGGGATTCCCTGATCTCGTCCAGCGACTTCGACCCGACGTTCCGGACGGCCAGGAGGGCATCCTCGCCCCCTTCGTCCATCATCTCCATAACCTCACCGACACTCTTGATGCCGGCGCGCCGGAGCGCGTTGAACACTCGCGTGCTCAGCTGGAGCTGATCGAGGGACATGTCATACACCTCGCTGGGGAATCCTTCCTCAGCCTCTCCCTCCTCGGCAGGCTCAATCTCTTCCTCCAACGTGAACCCAGCGATCAACCGCAGATGCCTCAGCAGAATGCGTGAGGCCTCTTTGAGCGCATCGAACGGCTGGACGCGGCCGTCGGTCCATATCTCCAGCGTCAGGCGGTCGTAGTCCGTGATCTGCCCGACCCGGGCGCGATCGACGTCGTAGGCGACGCGACGAACCGGGGTGAAGACAGCGTCCATGGGCATCTCGCCGATGATGTCGGTCTCGGCCTCCTCGGCCGGTCTGTAGCCTCGACCTTCCTCGACGGTGAAGTCGACATCGACCGCAGCGTCCGGATCGTCAACGGTCATCAGGTAGAGATCCGGGTTCATTATCTCGACCTCCGGCGGGGCGACGATATCGCCCGCCGTCACTATGCCCTCTCCCTCGGTGTGGAGGGACATATGCGCCGGCTCCTCGCCCTCCAGGTTCAAGCGGAGCTGCTTGACGTGGAGGATGAAGCGCATGACGTCCTCCCGCACGCCGGGGATGACGGTGAACTCGTGGGGAACATCCGCGATGCGGATGCGCGTCACCGCGGCCCCCGTCAGCGACGAGAGCAAGACGCGGCGCAGCGCGTTCCCTATGGTGATTCCGAAACCTCTCTCCAACGGCCCAATCACAAATCGACCGTACTGCTCCGAGGTTACGTCTGTTTCAATCTTCGGCAACACTTGAACTGACAAGCGGCGCCTCCTCGTTGTCTAGGACCTGATTCGAGGACAACTCCTTCACACATCTTCCACGAGACCGTGATCACCGGTCGTCCCGAGTTGTCGACGAACATTTACTTACTCTCCGGTCGCGTCAATAAGTCCAATAAGTATCCAGGACCGGCGAGTCCCGTCACATTGCAGGGAATTCGCCCAAACGGCGTCGAACTCCCTAGCGAGAATAGTACTCCACGATCAGCTGCTCACTCAGTGTGCTCTCGAGTTCGTCGCTTGACGGCTCCCTGAGCACCCGCCCGGACATGGTCCGGGGGTCGAGGGTGAGCCATTCGGGGGCTGCTCCCTCATCCAAGTCCTCAGCGCGGTCCTTGAAGTAGGTCCGCCTGCGGCTGGCCTCCCTCACCTGGATCTGATCGTCCGGCTTGACCAGGTAGGACGGGGCTTTAAGGCGCCTTCCGTTGACAGAGAAGTGGCCGTGCGACACCAACTGTCGAGCCTGGGCTCGAGAGTCGGCAAACCCGAGGCGGAAGACGACGTTATCGAGACGCCGCTCCAGCAACGCGAGCAAGTTCTCACCGGTAACGCCCGGGAGCCGCTCTGCCTCACTGTAGAAGCGCCGCATCTGCCGCTCGAGCATGCCGTAGATGCGCTTCGCCTTCTGCTTCTCGCGCAGCTGGCGGGCGTAGTCGGACTGGCGGCGACGACGGAAACGAGCCACCCACCCGTGCTCACCGGGGGGATATCCTCGCTTACGCTCAAACGGGCACTTCGGAGAGAAGCAGCGCGTTCCCTTCAGGAACAGCTTCTCACCTTCGCGACGGCATAGCTTGCAAACCGGGCCGGTATATCTTGCCATACTTAAGAATCCTCCGTTACTTCACTCTCTCGAACTACGTTCGGCGTCTCTTGGGCGGGCGGCACCCGTTGTGCGGGATCGGGGTGACGTCGATGATCGAGATCACCTCAATTCCCACCGACTGGATCGCTCGAATCGCTGCCTCGCGACCCGGGCCGGGACCTTTGACGTACACTTCGACCTCGGTCATGCCGTTGTCGATCGCCTCTCCGGCAACCGTCCTGGCTGCCTGACGAGCTGCGAACGAGGTGCTTCTGCGAGCCCCTCTGAACCCAACCGAGCCACCGCTGGCCCAGGTGAGGACATTGCCCTGCTGATCCGTCACAGTCACAATCGTGTTGTTGAACGTCGAGTGAATGTGGGCCTGTCCCCGTGAGACTTTCCTTCTAAATCGTTTTCTCGCCACAGACTCCCCCTTGGATTACTTCTTCTTCATGCCGCGCCGGCGACCCTGACCCGCAACTGTCTTCTTCGGACCTTTGCGCGTTCGCGCGTTCGTACGGGTGCGCTGACCACGGACGGGCAGACCGCGGATGTGTCGGATGCCGCGGTAGCACCGGATGTCCTTCAAGCGCCGGATGTCCTGCTGGACCTTTCGGCGCAGGTCACCCTCGACCAGATACTGACGGTCGATGGTCTGGCGCAGCTGATTGACCTCCGACTCGGTCAGATCGTTGACCCGCTTATTGGCGTCAATGCCGACCTGGTCAAGGATCTCATTGCTGCGGCTTCGCCCAATGCCGTAGATGTAGGTCAGACCGACCTCAACACGCTTGTCCCTGGGCAAGTCTACGCCTGCAATACGTGCCATTCTTCATCCACCTCCATCAAAGTCCGTCATAACGAGCCGCGCCGTCGATCGCGCACGGCCCAGATGATCTCTACCCCTGACGCTGCTTATGCTTCGGGTTATCACAAATCACGTACACGGTGCCCTTTCGGCGAACGATCTTGCACTTGGGGCACATCTTCTTCACGGAAGCTCTAACTTTCATCGTCCTATCTCCTACCTGCTGCTCACACGCCTACCAGCGCGTCAAAATATCTGCTTCGCCCTCGGTGATGGCAATGGACCGCTCGAAGTGGGCGGTCAACTTGCTATTCCGAGAGACAACGGTCCAATGGTCATCGAGCACTCGGACACGGGGGCTGGAAATCAGGACCATCGGCTCCAACGCGATGGTCATCCCCTCGCGGAGCTCCACGCCCTGCCCCGGCTTCCCGTGGTTCGGGACCTGAGGGTCCTCGTGCATGCTGCGACCGATGCCGTGTCCAGTGTACTCCCTGACGACCTCGTATCCCCGCTCTTCGACGTAGGATTGGATCGCCGCGGAGATATCTCCGGAGCGGTTCCCTCCCCGAGCAGCGGCTATCCCTGCGTCGAGGGCACCCTCAGTCACGCCCATCAGATCCTTCGCCTCCTGACTGACCTCGCCGACGGACAGGGTGACTGCACCGTCGCCGTGATAGCCATCGAGGATGGTGCCGACATCGACACTGATGATATCCCCCTCCTCCAGCACCCGCGGGCCGGGAATCCCGTGCACCAGCTCCTCGTTCACGGAGGCGCAGATGGACGCCGGGAACGGATGGGCACTCCCCGGCGGATATCCCTTGAACGACGGGATAGCATTGTGCCCGCGAATGATCGCCTCGGCTCTCTGGTCGAGCTCGGCCGTGGTCACGCCCGGCGCGACCCACTCGCGCATCCTGCTGAGCACCTCGGCGACGACGGCGTTGGCGCGCCGCATCTTCTCGATCTCGACGCTCGACTTCAGCGCGATCATCCCCGCTCCCTCGCGGCCTCAATCACCTCTCGCAGGTCGCGCTGCACGTCCTCCACAGACTGCTCCCCGTCGACCTCGGCCAGGAGGTCGCGGGCGAAATAGTAGCCGATAAGGGGCGAGGTCTCCTTATAGTACGTGTAGAGGCGATGACGCACTGTCTCCGGATTGTCGTCCTCGCGCTGATACAGATCGCCTCCGCACAAGTCGCAGACGCCCGGGTCCTGGGGCGGACTGAATAACAGATTGTACACAGCCCCACAGTCCTCGCAGACGCGCCGGGCCGTGAGCCGCCGGAGGACTTCCTCGTCGCTCACTTGAATGAGAGGGGCAACGGTGACCGCCTGCCCTCGTCGCTCCAACTCCTGGTCCAGCGCCTCCGCCTGGGTCAGTGTGCGCGGGAACCCGTCGAGAATGACGCCCTCCTCACAATCAGGACGGCTGATGCGCTCGATGACCATGTTGACGGTGACGTCGTCAGGAACAAGCTCACCCTGCTCCATATATGCCTGCGCCATCTTCCCCAGCTCGGTCTCCTCACTCAGGTGATGGCGGAACAGGTCCCCACTGGAGACGTGAGGCGTTCCCAACACCTCGACCAATCGTTTGGCCTGAGTGCCCTTGCCCGATCCGGGTGGCCCTAGCAATACGACGACGATTCCCATCCGTTTTCCTCTCAAGAATGCCTACTTGATGAAGCCCTCGTAGTGGCGCATCAAGAGTTGAGCCTCCAGCTGGCGCATCGTGTCGAGCACCGTACCCACGACGATGAGCAGTCCGGACGACGTGATGAGCAGCCGGGTCTGGAAAAACAGGTCGACAATGTACGGCAGGACCGCTACAGCGCCCAGGAAGAGCGCGCCGATGAGCGTGATGCGCCGGTAGATGGCGTTGATGTACTCCTCGGTCCTGCGTCCCGGCCGGATGCCGGGGATGAACCCACCCTGGCGCTTCAACGTGCCGGGGAGATCCTGCTGCTGGACCATCACATCGGTGTAGAAGTACGTGAACCCGACAACGGCGAAGAAATAAAGCACCCCGTACCAGCCGCTCTGGGCGCTGAAGAAGTTGGTCACCGAAACGGCCAGATTGGCCACAAAGGGATTCTCAGCGCCCGTAAAGAACTGGGCGATCACGGCCGGGAACGTCAGGATCGATTGGGCGAAGATGAGCGGGATCATACCAGCCGTGTTGATCCGCAGCGGGATGTGGGTGCTCTGCCCACCGTACATCTTCATACCACGCACGCGCTTGCCGTACTGGACGGGAATGCGCCGCTCGCCCTCCTGGACCACGACGATGACGAACATGGTGAGGGCAGTGATGACGAGGAAAATCCCAATCATCAGAAAGCCCATCCCGATGCCACCGGGTCCCGCGGCCTGCGCCTGGGTCCAGGTGCTGATCAGGTTCTCGGGCACACGGGCGACGATGCCGCTGAAGATGATGAGCGACAGCCCATTGCCGATCCCCTGCTCCGAGATCAGCTCGCCGAGCCAGATGGCGAACATCGTCCCAGCGGTCATAGCGACCAACACGGAGGCCGTCGACACGATCTGCTCCGTGGAGCCGAATCCAAAGTTAGGAAGCACCGGTGTGGGGGTCCCGGCGTTGACGAGACGAATCTGCCCCAGCGCCTGGAGCAGTCCCAGCGGAACCGTCATATAGTAGGTCCACTGGTTCATCTTCTCCTGCCCGGCCTCTCCCTCCTGGGCCAGACGTTCCAGGCTAGGGATGATAGGAACGAGGAGCTGTATGATGATCGACGCCGTCACGTAGGGATAGACGCCGTTTGCCATGACCGAGAAACGCGCTACAGCTCCGCCGGAGAGCATGTCCAGCAGGTTAAACAACCGGCTAGTGCCGCCGGTACCCGCCAGCAGCTGCGCCAGAGCCGCTCGATCGACACCAGGAACCGGCACGTGAGCCGCCAGCCGGTAGATGACGAGGATCAGCAGCGTATACACCAACTTGCGCCGCAAGTCGGGTAAGGTCAAAGCGTTCTTTAAAGCCTTAATCATCGTCTCAGCCCTCTATCCACTATCGTATTCCCTGCCTGTCGAGACTACCACGAGCGGCGACCACCGCGCTGCCAGGGGAGCTCCTCAACGACGCCCCCCGCTTCCTCGATCTTGGCACGGGCACTCTTGGAGAACCGGTGGGCCTTCACAGTGAGCGGGTAGTCGATCTCGCCCCGCCCCAGGATGACGACCAGCTCGTCCGCACCCTCGATAACGCCCGCTTCGGCCAGGGTCTCGGGGGTTACCTCGTCCCCCTCTTCGAATCCGGCCAGGGTGAGTCGCTTCACGTTGACCGGCGTGAACGTGACCCGCCAGGGGTCAGAGAACCCCGTTCCGGGGGGCTCCGGCGTGCGCTGCCAGAGGGGAGTCTGACCGCCCTCGAAGCCGGGCCGGACGCCACCGCCGCTGCGGGAGTTCTGGCCCTTCATGCCGCGCCCCGAGGTCTTCCCGGATCCGGACCCGGTCCCACGCCCAACCCGCTTCCGTCCTTTCTTCGCCCCATCCGCTGGTTTCAACTCATGCAACTTCATAACCGCCTCCAACACCTACTCGTCGTTCAATTCCTCAACCGTCACCAGATGGCTCACCTTGTTGACCATGCCGCGGATGGTAGGCGTGTTGCCGAGCTCCACGGTCTGGTGCATCCGCTTCAATCCGAGAGCCCGCACCGTTCGCTTCTGCACCCGCCGGTTGCCAACCGGGCTCTTGGTCAGTGTGATGCGCAACTTGCCTGTCATTGTCCCCGACTCCAGAACGGCATCACCTTCTCCTTCGGCACACCCCGCTCACGAGCGACCTCCTCGACGCTGCGGATCCTCTTGAGGCCGTCCATGGTGGCCCGCACGACGCTGAGGGCGTTAGGGCTCCCCAGGGACTTGGTGAGCACGTCATCTATTCCAGCAGCCTTCAAGACAGCACGCACGTTCTCGGACGCGATCACGCCGGTGCCGGGAGCAGCGGGCTTGATCAACATCTTAGCCCCGGCGCAGATTCCCGTCACCTCATGGGGGATCGTGGATCCCATCAGATTTACAGTGATCATGTCATCGCGGGCCCGGTCCATCGCCTTGTGGATGGCGTCGGGCACGCCGCGCGCCTTGCCAATTCCCATACCAACGCGTCCGTGGTTGTCGCCCACGACAGCCACGACACGGAACGCAAAGCGCCGCCCGCCCTTAACGACGTTGGCAACCCGCGTGATATCTACGACGTGTTCGTCCAGTTCTTCTCGGTTCGCCATTCTACCTCCGTACCCTAGAAATCCAGCCCCTTCTCGCGGGCTGCCTCCGCCAGAGCCTTAACGCGGCCGTGATACTTGTACCCTCCGCGATCAAAGACCACCTGGTCGATTCCTTCGTCGAGCGCTCGCTCGGCCACGGTCGCACCCACAAGGCGAGCCTGCTCAGTCTTCGACAAGCCCTCCACCTGCGGCCTGATCTCCGAGTCGATGGTCGACGCGGAGACGAGCGTCTCCCCCTTCCAGTCATCAATGACCTGCGCGTAAATGTGCTGCAGACTGCGGAAGACGTTCAGGCGCGGCCGCTCCTGCGTGCCAAAGACCCTCTGTCGTACGCGCCTGTGTCGCCTACGACGCGCTGCTTCTCGATCAACTTCTGGCATATCTCACCTTCAACTTATCACTCAACAAATGACTGCGAAATCACTCCCGCACACGGAGTCACTCCTAAGCCGTCCTCTAGTACGTGCCAGCACCGATCTTGCCGGCCTTGCCAGCCTTGCGAGGCACGTGCTCGCCCAGGTAGCGCACACCCTTGCCCTGGTAAGGTTCCGGCGGGCGCCAGGCACGGATCTCGGCCGCCACCTTCCCGACCATCTCCTTGCTCGCTCCGGTAACCGTAATGATCTTCTTACGCGGCTGAACGTCGAACGCAATGCCCTCTGGCGGACTGATCCGGAGAGGATGGGAGAATCCCAACTGCAGATCGAGGGCCCCGTCACTCGTCAGCTCGACGCGATAGCCGACGCCCTGAATCTCCAGCTTCTTCTCGTATCCTTCCTTGACGCCAACCACCATGTTGTTCAGCAGGGAGCGCGTCAGGCCGTGGAGCTCACGGTGCCGTCGCTGGTCCGTCGGGCGGCGCACGTGGAGCGTCCCGTCCTCCTGGACGATCTCCATATCCGGGTCGAACTCCCGGGTGAGCGTCCCTTTCGGCCCGGAGACCGTCACCGTGTTCCCATCAATATGAACCTCGACCCCCTCCGGCAGGGGGACAGGCATCTTGCCAATCCTTGACATCCTATGTCCTCCTCCAACCACCTACCAGATGTAACACAACACCTCGCCGCCGATGCCCATGCGACGGGCCTTCTGCCCGGTCATCAGACCCTTCGACGTCGATACGATGGCGATGCCCATACCGCTTCTCACCCAGGGAATATCAGAAGCCCCCCGGTAGACGCGTCGACCCGGCTTGCTGACGCGCTTCATCTTGGTGATAACCGGATGGCGTTCCTTTCTCTCGCCCACGTACTTGATGTCAATAACCAGGTTCGGCTGAGGTTGGTCACCGGTCAGGTGGTAGTCCTCGATGAACCCCTCTTCTTTAAGAATATCAGCAATCGCAGCCCGCATCTTCGAAGAAGGCATGGTCACCTCGGTGTGACCTGCCGTCATGGCGTTGCGGATTCGTGCCAACATATCAGATATTGAATCAGAAACCGTCATTGAATAAGATCTCCTCGCGGCACACTAACAGGACGCCGCTCCTAGCTACCAGCTCGCTTTCCTCACACCGGGGATCTCACCCTTGAGGGCAAGCTCCCGGAAGCAGATACGGCACAACTGAAAGCGGCGCATATAGCCCCGGGGCCGACCACAACGCTTGCACCGATTTACTTCCTGGACCTCGTACTTGCGATCCTTTTCACGTTCGATCAAAGCTTTTCTTGCCATACTCACCCTTCCTTACTGATAAGACCTACTGACTCACGCGACGAAAGGGCATACCGAGCAGATCCAACAACCGCCGCCCTTCCTCGTCCGTCTCCGCCGTGGTGACCATGGTGACCTCCATACCCCGCACCTGGTCAACCGAGTCATAGTCAATCTCGGGGAAGACAAGTTGCTCCGTCAATCCGACGGTGTAGTTCCCACGCCCGTCGAGCTTGTCCTTGACCCCGCGGAAGTCACGCTGACGCGCCAACGCGATGTTGATCAGCCGATCGAGGAACGCCCACATGCGGGCTCCACGAAGGGTGACCTTGACACCGATTGGGTCTCCCTCGCGAATCTTAAAGACCGAGATCGACCGCTTGGCACGCGTCACGACGGGGCGCTGCCCCGTAATCGTCGTAATGTCCTGTACCGTGTGATCTACAGCCCTCGGGTTGTCCGGCCCCTCCCCCACCCCCACGTTGACGACGATCTTCTGCAGGCGGGGAGCCTCCATGACGTTGTCGTAGCCGAACTCCTCCATCAAGGCGGGCCGTATCTCCTCGTGATACCTCTTCTTCAAACGCTGCATCTGTTACCTCTCTAGCTTGAAATCGTCTCGCTGCACTTCTTGCACACCCGCACCTTGCGCCCGTCCACTTCGTCGAAACCGACGCGTGAGGGTTCATTGCAGTTCGGGCAGACGAGCATCACATTAGAGCCATGGATTGGCGCCTCAAACTCGATAATTCCGGGTTGGACCTCGCGCCGTCCCGCTCGCATCGGGCGCTGGTGCTTCTTGACCATATTGACCCCAGCGACGACGACTCGATTTTTGTCGGGCATCACGCGCTTGACCTCGCCGCGCACGCCTCGATCATCTCCGGAGATGACCTCTACTGTATCGCCTGTCTTAATTCGATTCACTGTAACCCCTCTCCACCGTCTTCCCTAGACCACTTCCGGGGCCAGCGAGACGATCTTCATGAACCCTTTCTCCCGCAGCTCGCGCGCGACCGGTCCAAAGATGCGCGTCCCCAACGGGTTGAAGCTATCCCCCTCCAGGATGACCGCGGCGTTATCGTCGAACCGGACACTGGACCCATCAGATCGGCGGTATTCCTTGCAGGTGCGCACGATCACGGCACGCACGATCTCACCCTTCGGTGCCTGCGCTCGCGCATTCGCCTTGCGGACACTGGCCACGATGATATCACCCACGCCACCATACCTTCTGGCACTGCCGCCCTTGACACGGATGATGTTAAGCTCGCGCGCGCCGGTATTGTCGGCGACTCCGATCTGGCTCTCTTGCTGGATCATCGCCCGACCTCCGACAACTCCGATCGCTTCAGTATCTCGTCGACGCGCCACCGCTTGTGGCGGCTCAACGGACGCGACTCCACGATGCGCACCAAGTCACCGGGGCGACATTCGTTATTCTCGTCATGGGCCTTATACTTCTTTCGCAGACGCATGACCTTCTCATACAGTGGGTGGCGCGCCAGACGCTCAACCTCCACAACTACCGTCTTCTCCATCTTCGCGCTGACGACGCTCCCGACTAACTCTCTCCCCTGACCTTTCACCGTGCCTCCTCCCTCATCGCAGCGATCAACTCTCGCTCTCGAAGGATGGTCTTCATCCGAGCAATATCTCGCTTCACCCGCTGAACCTGGTTCGTATCCTCCAACCGCCCGAGATCCAACTGTCGGCGCAATGTGAAGAGCTCGCGTTGAGCTTCCTCAATGCGCTGATCGATCTCCCCGTTCGTCCATTCTCGAATCTCTCGTCCCTCAACCATGCCTACTCCCCACCCACTACGTCTTCGCGCTTCAGGAACTTGGTTTCAACAGGCAGCTTATGGGAAGCCAGACGGAACGCCTCACGTGCCATCTCCTCGGACACACCGCTTAGCTCGAACAGAATTCGTCCGGGCCGAACCACGGCCACCCAGTGATCCACCTCTCCCTTGCCCTTCCCCATGCGCGTCTCGGCCGGCTTCGCCGTAACGGGCTTGTCGGGGAAGACACGGATCCAATACTTCCCACGACGCCGGACGTGTCGGACAATGGCGGTTCGGGCAGCCTCGATCTGACGCGAGGTCATCCAGAATGGTTCCAAGGACTGAAGGCCGAACTCGCCGAACGCGAGCTCGCTCCCGCGCGACGCCTTGCCCTTCATGCGACCACGAAACTGCTTGCGGTACTTAACACGCTTTGGCATCAACATCGTCTTTACTCCCAATCCATCCCTTGTCGCTAAACGACGAAGGGCTGTTCCTCTGCCTCTTCCTCGGAAAGAATCTCGCCCTTATAGATCCACACCTTGACACCGATGTGGCCGTAGGTGGTGCGAGCTTCGTCCCGGGCAAAATCGATATTGGCACGCAGGGTCTGGAGCGGCACCTGTCCCTCATGCCGCCACTCCCGGCGGGACATCTGGGACCCAGACAGGCGTCCCTTGCACTCGACCTTGATCCCCTCAGCGCCAGCACCCATGGCCGAGCTCACCGCCCGCTGCATCGCACGGCCGTGATAGATTCGCCTCTCCAACTGAGACGCGATATCGTTGGCCACCAACCGAGCATCCAATTCGGGCTGCTCTATCTCCTGCACGTCAATGTTCGTGCGCTTGCCGGTCAAATCCTCCAGCTCATTGCGCAGCTGTTTGACGTTGGAGCCGCGACGCCCGATGATGATGCCTGGCTTGGCCGTCCAGACGGTTATGGAGACCTGGTTAGGGAACCGCTCAATCTCGATCCGCGCAACAGCGGCTCTCCTGGACGCGCTCTCTTCGATGTGGTCGCGAATCTGCAGATCCTCGTGCAGAAGGTCGGCGTACTCGTCGCCCTCCGCGTACCAGCGCGACTTCCAGTCCCGGATGATCCCAATCCTAAACCCATAAGGGTGAACTTTGTGCCCCAAATCCCTTCTCCTTACTCTCTCTCTTCTAACACAACGGTGATATGCGAAGAACGCTTACGAATCATTTTCACGCGACCGCGCGCTCCGTAGCGGCGCCGGCGTCCCTTTCCAGGGTTAACGCCGGGGCCCTCGTCGGCCACAATCTTCGCCACGTATAACTCATCCCGCGGAATACCGAAATTCTCCTCCGCATTGGCGACGGCGGAGTTTATCACCTTGGTCACAGGACGGGCTGCGGCATGGGGCAGAAAGTGCAATACGTTCAGTGCATCGTCGACATCCAACCCCCGCACCTGATCGATCACTCGGCGGACCTTGCGCGGCGACATGTTGATGTGCTTTGCCCGGGCGACTACTTCCGTACCCATCGCTTATCTACTCCCTGGCCTTCTTCATGACCCGGCCCTTCTTCTCGCTCCTCCGATGTCCTCGGAAGGTGCGAGTGGGGGCGAACTCACCCAGCTTGTGCCCTACCATATCCTCGGTGATGTAGGTCGGAACGTGCCGTCGACCGTCGTGGACGGCGATGGTGTGTCCGACCATCTGAGGATAGATGGTTGAAGACCGGGACCAGGTACGGATGACTTTCTTCTCTCCGCGCCGATTCATCTCCTCGACTTTCTCAAGGAGTTTTGGACTCACATATGGATAACGTGCCATTCTCTTTCCCCCTCTGGTCCGATGGTCTACCGACGCCGCTTGCCACGCCGACGGACGATGTACTTATCGGACTGTTTGCTGCGGCTGCGCGTCTTCTTGCCCAGCGTCTTCTTGCCCCAGGGCGACTTCGGGCTCGGCATACCGATACCGGTCCGGCCCTCGCCGCCGCCGTGAGGATGATCGCGAGGCGACATCGCAGAACCGCGGACTGTCGGTCGCCATCCTCGCCAACGCTTGCGCCCTGCCTTCCCCAGCTTGATGTTGCCGTGCTCCACGTTGCCAACCTGACCGATGGTCGCCATGCAGTTGCGGGGGAACTGGCGAATCTCGCCACTGGGGAGACGCACAGTCACGTACTTCCCCTCCTTCGCAATCACCTGCGCCGAGGTCCCGGCCGATCGCGCGATCTGACCACCCTTCCCGGGCGTCAGCTCGACGTTATGGACCATCGTACCGGTGGGGATACGCTCAAGCGGAAGCGCATTGCCACGGTCTATCTCCGCGCCCTCGCCGCTCATCACGCGATCGCCGACCTGAAGGCCTAACGGAGCGATCATGTAGCGCTTCTCGCCGTCGGCGTAGATCAACAAGGCGATGCGGGCGGAGCGGTTGGGGTCGTATTCAATGCTATCCACCACCGCGGGAATGCCCGTCTTGTTCCGCTTGAAGTCGATCAGCCGGTACTTGCGCTTGTGCCCTCCGCCACGATGGCGCACGGTAATGCGCCCGTGAACGTTGCGGCCGGCATGCTTGTGCAACGGTCGCAACAAGCTGCGCTCGGGCTTCGTCCTGGTAATCTCATCAAACGTCGGGTCGGTCCGCCAACGCTGACCAGGCGACGTCGGGTTATAAGCTTTGACTGCCATACTATACTGCTCCCTCAAACACGTCCATCCGTTCCCCTTCGGCCACCGTCACGACAGCCTTCTTCCAGGGGCCGCGGAAGGATCGCCAGCCCATCTTGGCTGGCATGATCAACGTATTGACTTTCACCACCTCCACGTCGAAGATGGCCTCGATTGCCTGTTTGATCTCAATCTTATTGGCGCCGGGGTGTACTTGAAAGGTGTACTTCCCCTGTTCCGAGGCCTGAAAACGGGTCTTCTCCGTGTCGACAGGCCGGATGATAATCTCGTAAGGATTCATCGCTCACCTACCCTAAGTTACGCTCGATAATCTGCAGCACATCCATCGGCATCAAGATCTTGTCGTAGGATAATAAATCGCGGATATTAAGATAATTCGCGTTTAATATCTTCACCTGCGGCAGGTTGCGCGCAGATCTCTCCACCCGTTCGTCCCGCCCGGGCAGGAGGAGCAAAACACTTCCATCCAGCCCCAAGTTCTCCAACGCAGAAGCCATCACCTGCGTCTTCGGCGCCTCCAGATCCAGTGTCTCAACAACGACGATCTGGTCGTCCTGCGCCTTGACTGATAGTGCGGAGCGAATCGCAGCCCGGTACATCTTACGCGGCATCTTCTTCGAGTAATCGCGGGGCCTCGGCCCATGAGCTACTCCGCCACCGACGAAGAGGTTCGCGCCGCGGCTACCGTGCCGCGCCCGTCCCGTCCCCTTCTGCCGGTACCACTTGCGTGTGGTGCGAGCTACCTCGCCGCGGGTCTTGGCTTTGTGCGTCCCCAGTCGCGCGTTCGCCCGCTGTCTCTCAAAGGCCTGATGCATCAACGGCACGCTGACAGGGGCCTCGAAGATGTCCGAGCGCAACTCAACGTCCTTCACTTTCTCGCCATTCAAATCGACCATCGGAATACGCATTGTAGACTCCACCTCACTCACCGTGTCTCGTGGTCAACTCGCGCGACTTGCGCGCTTGCTTGACCTCTACGAGCCCACCCCTGGCCCCGGGCACGCTTCCATGGACCGCCAGCAGATTTCGCTCGGGGTCGACCATCTCGACCCGCAAGTTCTGAGCTGTGACGCGTTCGTTGCCCATGCGACCCGGCATGCGCTGGCCCTTCCAGACCTTGGAGGTATGCGTCGTCCCACCGATCGAGCCAACGGCCCGGTGACGGTCCGTCTGCCCGTGGGTCTTGGGGCCACCGGAGAAGCCATAGCGTTTCACACCACCAGCAAACCCCCGCCCCTTCGACAGACCAACGACGTCAACCCGGTCGCCCACCTCGAACACGTCCGCGAGAACACGCTGACCTTCCTCGATCTCGTCGTCCTCTCGCAGCGGGACCTCTCGCAGGTGGCGCAGGGGAGGGATATCGTTGCGACCCAGATGGCCCTTCTCGCCACCCGTCAGCTTCCGAGCCTCGACCTCTTCGAAACCCAGCTGAGCCGCGCTATACCCATCCCGCTCCAGGGTTCGCACCTGAGTAACGTAGCAGGGGCCAGCCTCGATCACGGTGACCGGCACGGCTTCGCCCCGCTCGTTAAATATCTGCGTCATCCCAACTTTCTTACCCAGAATTGCCTTCACGGTACTACCTTCCTCTTAGTCACGCAACAACCTGCCAGCGGAGAACTCCCTCTCTCCAAAGGACATCGACGACCAGAGTTCAAACGGGCCTTCGAGCCAGCGGGCCGCCAAGGCGGCCAGGCCCTCTCATTCCGGGCGGTACAACCCTGGAGGAGGGAGTAAGCACGTCGCTCCCTCCTCCATTCTGTATCACGCCCCACTCCGGCTTTTTAGAGCTTGATTTCGATGTCTACGCCTGCCGGCAGGTTAAGTCGCATCAATGAATCGATGGTCTTGTCATCGGGCTCGATCACGTCGATCAGCCGCTTATGCGTGCGGATCTCGAAGTGCTCGTGCGAGTCCTTATGGACGAACGTGGATCGTCGGACGGTGAACCGCTCGATCTTGGTGGGCAGGGGCACGGGCCCAGCCACCCTCGCTCCCGTTCGCTCCGCGGTCTCAACGATCCGCTTGGCGGACTCATCGAGAACTCGATGATCATATGCCTTCAGCCGGATGCGTATCTTCTCCTGCGATGCCATTCCTTATACCTAGTCCAAAATCTCAGAGACTGCACCTGCGCCAACCGTCAGTCCACCCTCACGGATGGCGAAGCGGGACCCCTTCTCAACGGCAACCGGCTCGATCAGCCTGACCTCGAGGTTGACCCGGTCACCAGGCATCACCATCTCGACACCTTCTGGCAAGGTGATCTCTCCCGTCACATCCAGGGTCTGGATGTAGAACTGCGGGCGATAACCGGTGAAGAACGCCTTGTGGCGCCCGCCCTCGTCCTTGCGCAGCACGTAGACCTCACTCATGAAGTGATCGTGGGGCTTGATGCTGTCCGGAGCCGCCACAACCTGACCACGCTGAATCTCATTTCGGTCCACGCCACGGAGGAGAAGCCCGGCGTTGTCACCCGCCACGACGCTCTCCAGCTTTTTGTGGAACATCTCCATATCGGTGACGACGGTCTTGATCGGGTCCTCCTGAAGACCAACGATCTCAACGTCGGTCATCGGCTTCATAGAGCCACGCGTCACACGACCGGTAACGACGGTGCCGCGTCCCTTGATCGAGAAGATGTCCTCAATCGGCATCAGGAACGGCTTGT
>CAZQXX010000035.1:17075-18237 GCA_964597105.1 uncultured Anaerolineales bacterium | reverse complement strand
AGATGGGTGTCGGTGCCGCCGTAGGCGAGGCGCAATCCCCGCTCGGTCAGCCCGGCCGCGAGGGCCTGCGCATTGGCGATAATCTGCCGCTGGAGCTGCTTGAACTGCTCACTCTGGGCGATCTCGAACGCGACGGCCATGGCCGCGAACTTGTTGACGTGAGGGCCGCCCTGCTGGCCAGGGAAGATGGCCAGGTCAATGGTCTGGGCCAGATCCTGGTCGGTGGTCATGATCACGGCCCCCCGCGGCCCGCACATCGTCTTGTGGGTGGTGAAGGTGACCACATCGGCGATGCCCACCGGGTTGGGATACACCCCGGCGGAGGCCATCCCGGCGACGTGGGCGATATCCGCCAGCAGATAGGCATCGACCTCGTCGGCGATGGCCCGGAACTTCTCCCAATCCGGGGCCCAGGGGTAGGAGGTGTAGCCGGCGACGATGACCCTGGGACGATGCTCGAGGGCGAGGTCGCGGATGGCATCGTAGTCGAGGCGCTCGGTTCGGGGATCGACCCCGTAGGAGACCACGCCGTAGCGCTGGCCAGAGACGTTGAACTCGGACCCGTGAGACAGGTGGCCTCCCTGGTAGAGGTCGAGGCCCATGAGGGTGTCCCCGGGCTCCATCAGGGTCCAATAGACCCCGAGGTTGGCCGGCGTGCCGGAGAGGGGCTGGATGTTGACGTGGATGTGCTCGGGCTCGACCAGATCGTGCGCGAAGAGCTGGGCACAGCGTCGCTGGGCCAGTGACTCGACCAGGTTGGCATAGTCCTTTCCCTTGTAGAACCGTCGGTCGGCGTAGCGGCGATAGAAAGCTAGCTGCCATGACACGTCGTGGAGACGGGGCTCTGGATCGCGGGTCATGCGGGTCGGGGGGTAGCCCTCAGCGTAGATGTTCTGAAAGCGAGAGCCCAGGGCCTTGCGCACGGCCGCGGGCGCGTAAGACTGAGAGGGAATGAAGATCAGCTTGCGAGCCTGTCGCTCCTCCTCCCAGCGGATGAGGTCATCCACGAAAGGCGCGACATCTGCCAGGTCGTCGCGGAAGAGAAAATCTGATTTGGACTCAGAGGTGTCTGATGACATCAAGTGCCAACTCCTTTGTGTAACACACCGTGGTGATTGTTGTAACGAAGCGGGTCTGGAGGCAACCGGTCTGCAAGCGACCG
>CAZQXX010000035.1:0-16975 GCA_964597105.1 uncultured Anaerolineales bacterium | reverse complement strand
ACGTATAGGCCGCTTACGTACGTAGCCCTTCGCCGTCGTCGCTCAAGTGCCGGTCACCCAGCAGGGCGCTATTCCTCCAGAAGGGCCCGTAGCTCGTCGGGGTCGGTGACGGGATTACGACAGGTGAACTCGACGCAGACGTACGCCGTGGCCTTTCCGTCAAGCTGCTCGCGATCCTCCAGCAGAGGCACCCGGGGGTCGCCAGGTTCGCCCGCCGCCAGGACCTGGTGAGGTCGGTAGCCGTCGCGGCATATCTCAAGCATAGCCTGAACGTCCGGCGCCTGCGGATCACCGACGACGGCGATCTCACGCGTGGGGGCAAGGGCGTAGTTAAGCGCGCTGAGCCAGAGGCCGAAGCCGAGGGGGTATTGACCGAGCAGTTCTTGAACCTGTCTGAGGGCTCGGCGCGCGACGTCCGCATAGCGGGGCTCGACGCTCAGCTGACTGAGACGCAGCAGCACGAAGGTCGCCATCGAGTTCCCTGACGGAACCGCGTTATCCTGCAACGTCTGCGGACGGATGACGAGCTCCTCATGGGCAGGGCTGGTATCGAAGAAACCGCCCTCGGGGGCCTGGAAATGCTCGAGCATGAGATCACCCAGCTCGCACGCAGCCCGGTACCAGCGGGGGTCGAAGGTAGCCTCGTAGAGGGCCAAGAGGCCGTCGATAAGGTGGGCGTAGTCCTCCAGGTAGCCTCTCCCCTTCGGTTGGTCGTCGCGCCAGGTACGGAGCAGATGACCGTCGGCGGCGCGGAGCTCATCGAGGAGGAAGGCGGCGTTACGGCGGGCCACCTCAAGGTAGTCGTCGCGGTCGAGGGCCTGACCGGCTTCGGCGAAGGCGGCCAGCATCAGGCCATTCCAGGAGGTGAGCACCTTTTCGTCCCGCTCCGGCCGGGCACGCTGCTGCCGGGCCTCGAAGAGCCGGCGGCGGGCGTGGGCCGTGGCCTGGCGCTCCTCCCAGGTGCCAAAGAAGGTGAGGACGTTCTGGCCTTCGAAGTTTCCGCCGGGGGTGACGCCGTAGAGATCCATGAACCGCGGGGCCTGATCACCCAGGAGACGCTCGATCTCCTCGGAGGACCAGACGAAGAACTTGCCCTCCTCACCCTCGGTCTCGGCGCTCTGGGTGGCGTAGAACCCGCCAGCGGGGTCGGTCATCTCGCGCACGACGTAGTCGAGGGTCTCCTCGACAACGGCACGGAACAAGGGCTCCCCGGTGACCTGCCAGCCGTGGAGATAGACCCGAGCCAGCTGGGCGTTGTCGTATAGCATCTTCTCGAAGTGGGGCACCAGCCAGCGCCTGTCGACAGAATACCGATGGAACCCTCCGCCGAGATGATCGTAGATCCCGCCCCGGGCCATCGCATCGAGAGTCTCGACCACCATACGGAGGGCCTCGGGATCCTCTGCGAGCCGGTACTGGCGGAGCAGGAACTCAACGGTCATGGGCTGCGGGAACTTAGGCGCTCCGTCCCACCCACCGTGGCGATCATCGAAGTCGCGCTCCAGGTTGCGGAAGGCCCGCGCCAGGGTATGCGGCTCCAGGTCGCGCTCCGGCGCGCGGGCGGCCATGCGGCGCTCGATGGATTCGACGACGCGGCGGCTACCCTCCAGCAGGTCCTCGCGCTGATTCTGCCAGGCGTCGATAATGGTCCGGAGCACGTGCTTGAAGGAGGGCATGCCGTGGCGTGGCTCGGGTGGGAAATACGTCCCGGCGTAAAAAGGCTTGCCGTCCGGGGTGAGGAACACGGACATGGGCCAGCCACCACCGCCGGTGAGCGCCTGGACGCCCCGCATATAGATGCGGTCGAGATCCGGCCTCTCCTCGCGATCGACCTTGATGCTGACGAAATGCTCGTTCAGGAGCTCCGCCGTCTCCGGGTCGCGGAAGGACTCCCGGGCCATAACATGGCACCAGTGACAGGCCGAGTAACCGATGCTCAGAAAGATGGGCTTGTTCTCGGCTTCGGCCTTCTGGAGGGCTTCCTCTCCCCAAGGATACCATTCGACGGGGTCGTGGGCGTGCTGTCGCAGATAGGGACTGCTCTCTTCAATCAGTTTGTTCGGCATTCTCTCCCTCACGATGAGCAAACTGTATGGTTGGCTGCGTCTCGCTCGGCGCTGACATGACTCTACTAGCAACGGGGGGGCTTGTCAAGCCTGGAGCGGCGGCGAGCCTGGGTACCGGACGGGTACTGGGTTGGTGGCGGTGCTGCCGGGCATCCTGTTGGTGCTCCTTCTGGCCCGGGAGTTCTCATACTTGTGGTGGAGGCGGACGATGGTGTCGACGGCGACCGTCGAGGCTGCGCGGACGATGGCGATGGGCAGGACGGCGACCAAGATCGGCGCCCCAGAGAACACGGGCATGGGCCTTCCGCTGGAGTGCCGCCATGAGACGGACTGTTTCCGCTCTCGGTGGTGCCGGAGCTGGAGACGGCCTGGCTGTCTTGGATCAGTGAAGACCGCTGGCAGGTGATGAAAGGGCCCATACCCGCGGACCTCATGCCGGGCAGCGACCAGGGCTGAGCGTGGGGGGCCTTGACCACACGCCCTCCCTCACACGTGTTATCATACGTGGGGATCCCAGGGACAACGTCCGACCACTCAGAACCGGTCAGGTGGGCAGTTCCAATCCTGCTTGTGGCCCCGTCAGGTGACTTCTGGACGAAGATTGTTGCCCACGCCGAGCGGCACTTCGAACTCGCATACTGCTCCCGTCCAGCATTTATGGCTGTCGCAAGAGTTCTGATACACGAGGGCGCTGCTCCGCTCGGTTCCCAGGGATACCCACCGCCTCTCTGGGTGACACGGTTCGCACCCGTCACCCAAAGGAGCACGCACGAAGGTCTCCACTGTATCCGTCGGTGCCGGCCTCCGCGGGATGGATCGCCGCGACGGTCAGCAGGTCACGGAACCCTTCTCCATGACCAACAGCCTCCCCAGAGGGGAGTCCGCCGCTGCAACTGTAGCTGGGACGGCCACCCGGCTGGGCTACCGTCGCGTCCAGATCGGCTAGTGCTGCGGCTGCCGAACTAAAGGCCGGCCATTATGGTCGCGATCACCAGCAGCGCCCACCCCACGGCCACCAGCCAAAAGCCGATTCCAGCGGTAACGACCGGAAGTGACGTCAGGTTTGCCAGGATCCCCACTACCCCAAGGATCACAGCAACGATCCAGGTGATCTGCTTCGGAGCATTCGTTTTCAAGTTCATCTGTTCCCTCCTGAGTGGTATGCCTGAAGATTCTCTGGTCGATGACTCTCCCGGTCCCGTGGCGCTCACCGGTCGGGGAGAGCCCTGAACGAATGTGAGTGTGCTAGAGCGCCCATGCCGGGGCAGCGCGCTTGCCAATTGCGGGGTCCGCTTTGGCGAGATAATCCCACCGTATTCGCCCGTCGACTCCATCCCATTGTCTCTGCCCAGCATGCTGCGGCTTCCGCCACCAGCTCCGCCAGACGGGTGTCGTAGACTGGGAACTCTCTGAGGTGAGCCAATACGAGCTTGCACGTCAGGCTCGGGTCATCGTCGGTCACAGTCGTCTCGGAATCGCTGGTTCCGACCTCAAGCCTCCCTTTGGGCCTCTCCGAACCTGGACATGCCGCCTCCCACGGATTGAGTGAGTGACCAAGTTAAACCCAGTGTACCACAATCGAGGAATTCATCAAATCAGCTCCGAAGGAGGGTGAACGAAGCAGGTCCAAGGCCACCTGGGCGTCCTGGATGCCTTCCTGTCATCCTCGCGAAGACCGTCAACCCCGCTTCGTTCACCTTGCTCTGGTTTCAGCACGTTGTACGGCCTTCAGGGCGTCTTCGTTCGCAGATTCGCTTCGAAATCCCGAAGGAGCGGTGCGATGGGTCTCCCAAAAAAGATTGAATTACACTCACCCTGTCCTGAACGCAAGAAGACGGCATCTGGCCTGGCCCCATCCCTGAAATAGATCCGCGGTGGCGCACGCTGGGCAAGGGCCGATCACACGGCATCTTGCGCGGGGGACGATTGTCCAGTATCCTTCTCTCGCGATGGACAAGAAACGACTCGACGTATTGATGGCAGAGCGGGGGTTGACGGAGAGCCGAAACAGGGCTCAGCGCCTGATTCGGGCCGGCGAGGTGCGGGTGGACGACCAGGTGGTCGATAAGCCGAGCACGGCGGTGCCGGAGGACGCGGAGATCACGCTGGAGGCGAAGCCCCCGTTCGTGAGTCGCGGCGGCAAGAAACTGGCGGCCGCTCTAGAGCGCTTCGGCATCGACGTGACGGGGACCGTGGCGACCGACGTGGGCGCCTCCACCGGGGGATTCACAGACTGTCTCCTGCAACGGGGCGCCCGACGGGTGTACGCCATCGACGTCGGCTACGGCCAGCTCCACTGGAAGCTGCGGAACGACCCGCGGGTGGTCGTGATGGAGCGGACGAACGCCCGGTATCTCAAGCGCCTTCCGGAGACGGTCGATGTGGTCACGGTTGACGTGTCGTTCATCTCGCTGGAGCTGATCCTGTCGGCGGCGATGGGCTGGCTGACGGACGACGGTCAGGTGGTGGCGCTGATCAAGCCCCAGTTCGAGGCCGGGCCAAAGCACGTCGAAAAGGGAGGCGTGGTGCGCAACCCGGAGGTCCACCGACGCGTCCTGGAGGACGTGTTGGACGCGGCAGCGGAACTCGGCCTGGGGCTGCGGGGCCTGATGCCGTCGCCCCTGCGCGGCCCCGCCGGGAACGTCGAGTTCCTGGCGTGGTGGGGGTTGGGACGTGCCACCATGGACGCGCCGTCGGCCATCGCGCGCTCCATGGGGAAGATAGCCGAGGCTGAAGCCCAGTGACGTCTACTGACGCCTGCAGATGTCTGCTGACGCCTGCAGGCACCTACTCGACGTAGATCTCCACCCGCTCGTTGTCCTCGGCGTCCATCACCTCGACGATTTTGCCGTCAGCGCCGCTGGCGATCAGCTGCTCCAACTCCTGGAGATCGATGTTCTGGGACTCGGGGGCGAACCGCTCCGCGATGCGAAGGCCGGCGCTCACCAGGCCCAGGGGGATGGTCACGTTGACCTTTCCCATGCCCGAGTTCAGGTCGGTCACGCGGATCCGCAGGTAGCGGGCACCGGTGGCGGAACCTGTCTCGCGGGGGCCGCTCTTCTGCCCCTGGCTCAGCGCGCGCAGGAGAGACGTGGCCTCCTCAGGCGTGATCTTCCCGTCCTCCAGCATACGAAGTACTCTCAACCTCTCTTCACTTGCAACCATTTTTCGCACCTCCTAGCAGAAATAGATCTCAACTTGATCACCACCCTCGCCTTCATCGACGTGGACAGCGAAGGAATGACCGGCACGCAACTCGTCCTGCATGGCCAGAATGAGCTGATCGGCCTCCATCTCCTGGAGCTGAGGAACGACCGGTTTGGCGATGCGCAGGAGGGCCACCACCAGACCGAGGGGCAGCGGAAGAGCGATGGTCATAGGGATACCCCCGCGCTCGCGGATACGGAGGTAGAACCAGCGGGCACGCTGGAGCCACCAGCCAAGCAGCAACATGAGAAGCCCGAGCGCGAAGAGGGCCCAGCCCCACCCCAGCCCCGCCCTGCCGTCCTGGCCGTAGGCCCGTGCCAGGAGGAAGCCCCCAGCACCGAGGACGGCAATCCCGACGCCGAAGACGATCTGCCAGGCCACGCGCACGAAGGCAGGGATCGGAAAATCGGGGGTGGCCTGAGTCTGTCCATCCGGCGGGGGAGCCTCGGCGTCAATGGGAGCAGCGGGGGCATCGTCTTCCGAGAGGCTCTCCAGGAGCCGCACGCCCTCCTCGACGCTGATCCGGCCGGATTCGATCATCTCTAGAACTTGCAGACGTTCGTCGTTCATACTTCCCTCTCAGTCTTGTCAGCAGACCCGAGACCGCGACACGGGGCGCGGCCGGATGTGGCGATCGGACCAGGTGAGCGGTGGCTCCGCCTTGGGCACACCTGAGTCTAGACTCGGCCGGGTACCTCCTCCCCGGGCGAGAAATCGACGTCTGCCGGCTGCGGCGTGGGCTCAACGGAGCGCGCAGTCCGGCGTTGAAGCAACAAGAACATCCCGGCAGCCAGGAGCCCGATAGCCGCGGTTCCGTACCAGACCCATCTCGGATCCGCATAGTCGATCACCAGGCCAGCCAGCGTGGGCCCGGCGGCGGCGGGGATCACCCAGCTGAACCCATACGCCGCCATGTAGCGCCCCCGCATGCGGTCCGGCGCCATCCGCGAGACGAGAGACTGGGACGTCGGAGCGGTCAGCATCTCGCCGACGGTCAAGATCGCGGCGGCTGCCAGGAACAGGGCGTAGGTGCCGACGAGGCCGTACAGCCCGAACCCAAGCGCATAGAGAACCATCCCAACGGCCATCACGGCCAGAGGGCGGTAGCGATCGATGCGGCGCGCGATGGGAAACTGGAGAAGGACGACCATGGCGGCGTTGAGGCTTAGGATGTATCCGAAGCCCTGCTCGGAGACGGCGTGCACATCGCGGAGATAGACGGGCAAGGTGGTGGTGAGCTGCATGGACACGAGAGCCTTGAGCACGCTGGCGAGCAGGAAGAGAACGAAGACGGAGTCCCGCAGAACGCGCCCATATCCCCTGAAGGTCTGCGCGATGGTCTGCTCGGCCTCCCCTGCGGTGGGTTCTGGCTTCGTCTCTCGAATGAACAAGGCAACGAAGAGAGCGGCCGTGAGGCTGGCGACGACGTCGCAGATGAACAGCAGGAGATAGGACCGGGCTGCCACGAGCCCGCCGATGGCGGGGCCGATGGTGACGGCCAGATTGGCCACCACGCGCAGAATACCGAACCCCTGAGCGCGCTTCTCCGGAGGCAGAAGATCGGCCACCATCGCCTGTTGAGCCGGCCCGCCAGAGTGAGCGAGGAGACCGACGAGAAGGACGCTGAGGAGGAGCAGGGCCAGCGAGCTGGCGAGGCCCATCAGTAGCGTAGCAGAGGCGCTGCCGACGAGGCCGAAGATGAGCATGCCCTTGCGGCCCAGCCGATCGGTCAGGGCGCCCCCGATGGTGCTTCCCACGACGCTGGCGACAGCGAACAGGCTGAATACCAATCCAACCTCCGTCATGCCCACGCTGAACTGACGCGTGATGTAGAGGGTGAAGAACGGGTAGATCAGAGCGCCGCCTATCTGATCGATGAAAGCGCCGAGGATCAGGATCCAGAACTGCGTGGGATAGTCGCGGACTATCGCGCGGATGCGCGCCAGTTGCCTACGGATCACGATTCACCTCCCCCTCGGGCTGATGCAGCCGGGGCGGGGACGCGCCCACGAGTGCGTCCACGCCGCGCAGACGCCGAAATCCACGCTTTGTATCCCTCATTCAGCCGCCCCCGGAACCTCGGCACACCCGGTGGCGATGGAGGCTGCCGCCCCGCCCTCCTGGCAGGAGGGTTCGTCGCGATCCTCGAGATGGGTAATGACGGGCATGAAGAAGCCGGTGATGCCCATCAACGCACAGCCCAGTCCGCCGACGAGGTACCAGACCCGCACGCCGAACGCATCGGCAACGGGCCCTCCGATGATCATGCCGAGGGGCGTGGCCGCTGTCGCCATGCTCTGTACGAGGGTGAACACGCGACCCTGCATGTCAGGCGCCACCTCGGCCTGGACGATGGAGAAGATCGGTCCATTCGTGATGGGATTCATCGTGCCGGCGAGGAAGATACCGCCGACGGCCAAGATGAAGCCAGACGGGGGGAGGAGACCGACCAGGAGAAACCCCACGCCAATTCCCACCAAGCCCAGCAGCGAGGTCAGGATGCGGCGCCGGAAACCGCCCCAGGCGCCGAGGATGAGACCCCCGGCAACCACCCCGCCGCCCCACGCTGACTGGAGCCAACCGAGCTCGAGCGCCTCCCCACCGAAGTGGTCGGTGACCAGGAGCGGCATGAGGGAGGAGGCCGGGGTGAGGAGGAAATTGATCACGGTGGCCATCACGAGGATGGCGAATAGGCCGGGCCAGCCCCGCACGTAGCGGAAGCCCTGACGCACATCCTCTATGAGTGAGACGGGGAGGGCCCCATCAACCTCCACCGAGGGCGCCGGCTGGGGAATGTGCACGAAGAACAGGGGGACAATGGCGAACAGAGCCGTTCCCACGTCGATGGCAAGGACCGCCTGGAGGGGCAGGATCTGCAAAAGCAGCGCGCCCGCGGGGGGAGCGATGATACCTACGGCCCCGCGGAGGGACTGATTGAGGCCAGCGACGCGGGACAGGTGCTGCTCGGGCACCATGAGGGACGTGGAGGCCTGCATAGCGGGCCAGTGGAAGCTCCCTCCAGCGGCACGGAGGAACATCACGGCGTATACTATCCACACGCGCTCCGCGCCGACCAGGAAGAGACCGGCCAGCCCCACAGTGACAAGGGCGATAAGGGCATCGGCGACGATCATGACCCGACGTCGGTTCCAACGATCGACGAGGGCACCGGCAAAGGGCGAGATGAAGACGCCGGGTAGCATGGCCATCAGCGTGGCCAGGGCAAGCACGGTCGCCGAGCCGGTCGACTCGGTCAGCCACCAGACGAGTCCGAACTGGACGAGATGGCTGCCGAAAAGCGAGACCGCCTGTCCGCCCCACACCGAGAAGAACCGGCGCTGCCACCCTTCCCCTATAAGTTTCGAGTCTTTCATACGGCTCCTAGTCGCTCTCTCATCGCTTTGTTGTGGCCTGCACTTCCTACCTCGGCACGGCCGCTGCCTGAGGCGCTACCGCATCGTGGTCCGGCAAGACGTGTTCCACGTTCCGCACGGCAGCGAGATCGCTGAGCATCATCAACCGCCGATTCCCGCGGTCGACGAGGACACCGACCAAGGGACTGAGAAGGACCTGGGCGTGGCCTTGCCGGTGATCTCGTAGGCCCACAGGGTGAGGGCGAAGTGGCTCATAGCAGTGCCTAGAAGGGAGACGATCTGCCCCACCCAGACGACGGCAAAGGATCGCATCCCGCTCAGACGGCGCATTGTCACCCCCTCTTCACCGGGCGGACTCATCAGCTGGAACAGGGTGCCCTCCCTCCGAGGCGGCCCGCGCTGAGGGGACAACGGCGGCCTGCTCGGTGCGGCCGAAGAAGGTCTGCAACATGAGCGCCGCCACCAGATAGGTGGCTCCGGTGGCCAGGAACAAGGGGGTGAACCCGAATCGCTGCTGGACGACGCCGCTGATGCCCGGGCCGATACCGCGCCCAACGGACCAGGTGAGGCCGAGCATGGCGCCGAGTTTTCCGCGCTCCTGCTCGTCCGCCTGTTCCATGGCAAAGGCGGTGTAGAGCGGGCCCCCCATATTCATCAACGTCGCCCGGACCCAGAAGGCGCCGACAGCCACCGGGAGCACGGGCACGAAGCCGAGAGTGAGCAAGAAGGGGAGCGAGGCCAGCTCGCTGACGACGATGGTGCGCACATTCCCCCAGCGCTCGGCGAAGATGGGCGCCAGTATCGTCGCCAGGCCCATGCCGAGCTGCGAGACCCCGAAGGCGAAGCCGAGAAGGCTATCGCTTATGCCAAAGCGCTGCTTGAAGAAGATGTTGAGATAGGGGATCAGGAGCCCGGCGCCCAGGCTGATGATGAGCTGAGGGACGAGGAGCCTCCAGACGTCCCCGCGCCGCAGCAGGGAGAGGAGAGCGAGTCCCAGGCCCTGGTCTGTGGGTTGGACGTCCCGCCGCTCGTGAAGCATCAACAAAGGGATCAAGGACAGGGTCATCACCCCTGCAGACAGGAGGAGGGTGACGCGGTAGGCGGGGGCGCTCTCCGGCGGGTACCCCAGCAACGAGCCAAACCAACCGGGCAGGGGGCCGGCGAGCACGCTCCCTGCGAAAGCGACCAACATCATGACACCCATCCGGGTGCTGAAGAGCGTGGGGCGTTCGTGCGCCGCCGCGTTCTCGGACATGAAGGCGGGGCCGGTGGCCATATAGACCGCGTTTCCGCCGCCCCAGGCAACGGCGCCGGCCATGAGGGGCCAATCGAGGGGCGAAAGCACCACGGTGAGCACCCCCAGGTTGGAGAGGAGGGACCCGAGGAGCAGGGAGCGCTTGCGCCCGAGGCGATCCGCAAGGACGCCCATAGGGAGGCCCAGCCCGAGGGCGGAGATACTCACGAGGGACATAAACGCTCCCAGGAACGCCTCATCGTTGCCCCGGGCAAGGATAAAGAGATTCAGGAACAGCTGGAAGATGCCGCTTCCGAGACCGGAAACGGCCGTCATCAGCAGGAAGAGCTTGGCATTCCGACTGAGGCCGGCCAGGCGTCGAAGATGTCGTCTGAGGGCCGTCATACGTGGGTCCCTATCCGCCTCCCTCGAGAGCGTCCAGGAGCTCGGACGCCTGCTCGGGCGTGATCTTGCCCTCCTCCAGCATCCGGAGCACCCGGAGCCTTTCCTCGTCGGTGGCCGGCTCATCCGAGGGCGGCTTCTGGCCGCTGGCCCGCTTCCAGCGCCGCTCGGCCCGTTCCGCGCGCAGACGCGCCTGTTCGGCGGCACGCTCTGCCTGGCGCCTGGCGCGCTCGGTGGCCCGCTCCACACGCCGCTGGATCGCCTCGGCGTCGACGTGACCGAGGCTGCTCTCAAGGCGACTGGCCATCTCCGCCATGGCCTGATTGACCTGCCACTCGATCTGCGCCCCGACATCATCACGATCGAAGTCAGATTTCGATGAACTGGGCTGGGCGTCCGAGCGGAGCGACAGGTTACCCATCACGTCGACCTCCAGGACCGCCCTTCCGGTTCCGAAGCTGGCCGTGATCTCCACCTTCTCCCGCTTCAGATCGAGGCCCGGGACGGTGGAACGGGCATTCCCCCGAACACGTCCGACGAGCCGAAGATCGGCATCGGAGGGGACGCGCACGGTAGCGTTGCCGCTCGCCTTCAGGCGATACGTGAGATCGGGTGAGAAAGGGGGACCCAGGTACGCGTTGCCGCGCACCGAACCGGCGTCCAGTCCACCGGCGAGCCCCTCGGCTTTCAGATTGCCCCCCACTGCAGGTAGCATAAGCTGCCCCTCGACAGCACTCACGCGAACGTTGCCCTTCACCTCACGCACCTCCAGGTTCCCCGACACTCCGTGAGCATTCAGATTACCCAGCGCTTCCTCCAGGACGACCGCGCCGACCGCGCGGAAGGTGACGTTGCCGTAGATCGAGCCGGCGTCGATGGGCACCCTGACCCCGTCGACGCGCAGGTTCCCTTTGACGGACTTGACTGTCAGCGTCGTGCCGGAGGGACAGATCAGAGTGGAATCGCCGGTGGCGGAGAAAGAGACGGTATCGCCCTCATGCTCCAGTTCGAGCTCGTCATCGCCGTCCCGGACGACAAGGGTGATCTCGTGCTCCTCCCCACCTTTCACCATCAGACTGCCCAGGCACTCCCGCACCATCACGTGGGGCGTCTCTGATACCTCGACGGTTCGCTTAACCATGGTGGCCTCCTTGCCTCCTATTCGGGTTTCTCCCATCTATGCCTCCGCTTTCTAAGTCTCCTGCATCAGTCGTAAGGCTTCTTCCGCGGAGATCTCATTGCGCGCCAATTGCTCGAGGACCTCCTGGCGGCGCTGGTCGAGGGTTTCCTCACGCTCCCCCACCTCGTATCCCATGGCGCGGATGACCTCCTCGAGGCGGCTGCGAACGGTGGGGTATGAGAGGCCCAACTCCTCCTGTACGCGGTTCAGCTTGCCCTCGCAGCGGATGAAGATCTCGACGAAGTGGCGCTGATCGGGTGTCAGCTGGAAGAGCCGACCGAGCGTAAACCGGCCTTCCAGGGCGGTGCCGCAGTTGCGGCAGACCATTCGAGAGACGAGTAAGTCGTGATGACAGACCGGGCATTCGGTTGGAGCAGTATGCATGAGGCCTCCTGTGAATAGAATTTAAGACGAAGTTAAAGAATTATAATACATGGATTCATTCTTGTCAAGAGGCAATCGGCCATTCCGGGAAATCGCACGTCAGAGGCACAGTCGCGGAGACTTCCGAAGTTTAGGATGTGGACCTCTACTGAGAGCCTCTGGGACATCCGCGTCGTCTTTATCAGGGATGGTCGACGCAAACCTCGGGAGCCCGGTCAAATGCGATTGCCCTGGACCGGATTTCGGCAATGAGGGGCTCCGGCAGCGGCGGGCCAGTGTGAAGGACGATGCGAGTCAAGGATGTGCAGAGATGAGCGACGGAGAGACCCAGGTGGCGCGGGTCATGGCTCCTGGCCTGTGAGACGGTCACAGGCCAGGAGCCATCAGGCCGCAGTCCGATCAGATCACGGTGCCGTCGGGGATGACGGAGTTCTTGGGGACGACCACGATGCCGTCGCGGATGACATAGTTCTCGGTCTCGACCATCTCACCCTCGGGGTCTTGGGCGCGGATGGTGACCCCCTCTCCAATGCGGGCGTTCTTGTCGATGATGGCACCCTCGATACTGCTGCCGCGCCCGATGCCCACGTCGGGACGGCCAGCCGTACGGTTCTCCGCCTTCCGCTCGGGAGTCTCAAAGAAGTCAGCACCCATCACCACCGAGCGGATGATGCGGACCTCAGGGCCGATGACGCTGCGCAGACCGACCACGGACTGGCGGATATCCGACCCGTGGATGAGACAGCCGTCGGCGACGACGGCCCTCTCGAGATCGCACCCATCGGTCACCGCGGGGGGAAGGAATCGGGGGTGGGTGTAGATGGGCTGCTCCTGGTTGTAGAGATCGAACGGCGGATCAGGCTCGCCGAGAGCGAGATTGGCCTCATAGAAGGCGCGCACAGTGCCGATGTCCTCCCAGTAGCCGTCGAACTCGAAGGCATAGACCCGGGAGATGTCGATGGCCTGGGGGATAACCTCCTTGCCGAAGTCCTCCGTCTCTGAGCCCGTCAGGACGCGCTGCAGCACGTCGGCGCGGAAGAGATAGATGCCCATGGAGGCCATATACGGCTTCTCTGTCTCGGGCGCGCTCTCCAGGCCGTCCAGCTCGTCGGCGGCAGGCTTCTCGTGGAATGAGGTGATCCGCCCCTCTCCATCGGTCTTGAGGATGCCGAAGCGTGTGGCGCCATGCGCGTCGACCGGCTGCACGGCGATGGTGACATCAGCACGCTTCTCCCGGTGGAGCTCGACGAACTTGGCGTAATCCATCTGGTAGAGATGGTCGCCGGAGAGAATCAGCACGTCCTCCGGCCGGGCGTGCTCCATTCGCCAGAGCTGCTTGCGCACCGCGTCGGCGGTGCCCTGGTACCAGTCCATACCCCCGCGCGTCTGCTCTGCAGCGAGGATATGGACGAAGCCGTCGGTGAAGACGTCGAACTTGTAGGTCTGGTAGATATGGCGGTGGAGCGACTCGGACAGGAACTGGGTCAAGACGTAGATCTTCGGAATCCCAGAGTTGATACAGAGGCTGATAGGGATATCGATCAAGCGATACTTGCCGCCCAGGGGCACGGCGGGTTTCGCCCGGAGCTTCGTAAGAGGGTAGAGACGGGTCCCCTGCCCTCCGCCCAGGATGAGAGCCAAGACGTCTCGCATCGACATATGGGGTCCTCCTTCCATAAGTTGGACTCGAGTTGGTAAGGTCGATGGTACACCAGATCGCGGTTTTGTGCCAGATGGGTCGAGGCGCGAATTCCCAAGCCGAGCATGCGGACATATAATACCCGCGCACCGATTGATCACACCGAGGAGGTAGTCAATGAGAAAACTGGTGCGAGAGGCGGCGTTCCGGCTCGCCCGACCGGACATCCTCAGGTTCCTCGAAGACCACGAGGAGGATCTGCACGCCATATTCCGCGAGGAGCTTCAGAGGCTCGACGACCGGTTGCCAGAGGAAGAGGTGTTCATCGACATCCACATGGTCGCCCTGGGCGAGGAGCTCCTCACAGCCGCTCTGCTCACGCTCAAGCGCTTTCTTCAGGAGTATTGACACCGCCCGGCGGCACGCACCCGGGACGGGGAAGCCCGGGCACGGGGGGATTTATCTTCTTGTCCTCAAGGTGACCGGCACTTGCACCCGGTGTTCTTGAGACAGGGAAAGGACGCGACAAGAGTCATTCTTCACCCCGCACGGATCCGCCTGAGTGCCGGTCACCTTCACGTGATCGACAATGATAAGACCATGGCGCGTAGGTCTCACTCCTCAAGGGCGATGGTGACGGCGGCGCCGGCGTCCAGCAGACCACAACCATAGACGTTATTGGGCACGCTGGTGACGCCCCCGCAGGCACAGGGTGGAGGTGAGGTTGCAGAGGCGAAGGGCCCCTCGGGCAGGGAGACGCTGGCACAGGAGCGGTTGACCTCCCTCGGCGTGGCCGTCTCACAGAGGAGCTGCTCCGTGCCCTCGACGTCGTCGATGAGAGCCGGATCGGCCGACCAGAGGAGAGCGACGGCCCCGGCCACGTGGGGCGCCGCCATAGAGGTGCCGCCGGCATAGGCGTAACCGCCCCCGGGGATGCTGGAGCGGATCCGCTCGCCGGGAGCGGCGATATCGGGCTTGATCCGTCCATCGACCGGTCCCCGACTGCTGAAACCAGTGACCTGACCCTCGTCGGACGTGGCACCCACGGAGACGGCAGCATCGTAGTTGGCGGGGGGCGTGACCGCAGTGGCACAGGCGGGTCCCTCGTTGCCCGCGCTCACCACCATCACGATGCCGGCCGCGCGGAGGGCCTCAACGCCGGACCTCAGGGTCCCAGGGAAACAGCCCTCAAAATCGGGGCATCCCCAGGAGTTGTTTATCACGTGGGGAGCCAGACCCACGTCACCGTCGACGAAGGGATCGCCCTCCAGGGGATAGGGAGCGAGAAGGAACTCCATACACTCGGCGTAGGAGCCGGGATTCCCGAACCCGCGCCGCATATTGCGGCATCCGATCCACCGCGCGCCGGGGGCGACGCCGATACGGTTCCCAGCGCCGCCATCCCCGAGGACAGTGCCCATCGTGTGGGTGCCGTGGGATCCGTCATCGAAGGGTACACGGGCATCATCCCAGGCGTCGTGCCAGTTGTAGTCGTGCGCGGCGCGCTCCCCGTCCCAGCCGCGGTAGTGGTCCTGGAGCGCCGGGTGGTCCCAATCGTAACCGGTGTCCTGCCCGCCCACGACGATGCCCACTCCCTCGACACCCGCCTCCCAGGCGACGTCGGCGCCAATGGCGGCGAGGTTGTCCTGCACGCCACCGGCTGCGGCGGTCGCGGGCTCGTAGGGCAAGGGAACGCGACGCGGGTACTCCCGTACGTTGGGATTGAGGATGACGCTGGCGACACTCGGGCTGTCCTCAAAGCGGCCCATCAGCCAGCGATGGCCGTCGACGCGGATCATGTTGATGACGTAGTAGGGACGATGAGGCACCCCAAGAGCGTCCAGCTCCGCGCGGAGGGGCGACTGGGCTCCCTGGGCCGTGTCGACGAGGGACTGGTAGACGTAGCTGAGCCGCGCCTCTCGATCCTGGATGGCGTAGGCGGACTCCAGATCAGCCTGATCCTCCAGCAGGATGAGGAAGCCGTGGTTGTAGAAGCCGGGCTGCCCGGCCAGCAGGTAGACGGCGGCCCACAGACCCCACCCGGCCGCGGCGGCCAGAGTAAGTGGAATCCACCCGGGACGCCCCACCTCCCCCTCGCCACGGCGCCCGTTCGCGACACGGCGGCCGAGGAAGAGCATACCGCCAGACAGAAGGGCGGCCGTGCCGGCCAGGAGATAGCTGGCAACGTGCTGCAGCTCCGGGATGCCGGTCGCCACGGCGTCTCGCGGGTCGACGAAGAGGGCCGGCACGAGGAGATAACAGAGGCCGGGAGCGAAAAGCGGGACGACGCTTCGGCCACGCGCGCGCATCTCGGCGAGCAGGACGCCAAGGGGCAGGAGGAAGAGACCGTCCCATAGCACGTCGCCGCTAGCTCCCGGCAGGAACCGACCGAGAGCGCTCATCGCGTAGATCAGGATGGCGATCAACGCCGCGCTCCCGGTCGAGGCGAGGGAGGTCGTCAACAGGGTAAACAGAACGCCCCAGAAGAGGAGGACCTCGGGGATCACCCGGGCGAGCATCCTCACGCCGATGGCCAGGGTGGTGAGGCTGTCTCCCAGAGCGCCAGTCACGGGCCAGGGCACGGTGATGAGAGCGGCGAGAGCCAGGGCCAGGAAAAGAGTCGATCGACGGGCGCGTTCCAGCCCGAGCCAGCGGGACAGCGAGGCTCCCGACGCGTCGATCAGACGGGGCGCGAGCCACGCAGCGAGCAGGGTGTAGGGACCGAGGGCGACGAGGCGCAACCCGGCTGCGGCGTAGCAGCTCCCAAGAGGAACGAGGGGGTCATCCTGGGGCACCAGAAGGCGGACGAGGCCCTCGAGCACCACGTAGCCGGCGGCGATCAAGAGGCTCGCGGCGGTCGCGCCGGTGGCGCGCCAACCGGGACGGGCGCGAAGCAGCCGCGTGAGGGCACCGAAGGGAAGGATAAGTGCGAGAGCGGCGGCGAGTAGGGACACGGTATCGGCAGCAGCGGGGCCCAAGGCACCGTCTGAGAGACGACTCACCAATACGGTCGGTCCGACGGTGGCGAGGGCGAACCAGAACAGGAGGGCGACGACAACGAGACGGTGGCGACATCCGCCTCGCGCAGAGCTCTGCTCCACATGCATGGTCATCCTCCTTGATTGGCTCGCGGCGAAAACGACTGGACGCCGCGCCCCAGTGCGATCGAGGCGCGGGTACCTCTCGCGCGGGTCCTCCCAACGGCCTGGTCTGAAGCGGAGATAGCCAGCAACCTCCCGGCGGTCCCCGGGTGAGGGCAGAGACGACGGCATACCTAGGCAGTCGAGCTGCTGAGCATTCCGACCGCCCACCCTTTCCCATTATAATCCGGCACGATACAGGGGCAACCAGGAGACCAGGGTCCCATCCGTCTCAATCCCATAAAGGTGACCGGTCCTTAGGCGGATCTGCGCCCAGTGGAGAACGGCTTCTGCCGCGGTCATTCCCCGGGCCAGGGGCATCACGGGCAAGCGCCGGTCACCTTGAGGG
>CAZQXX010000034.1:14691-18338 GCA_964597105.1 uncultured Anaerolineales bacterium | reverse complement strand
TAACCCGCTGATACCGCCACGCGTGCGGATACGGCACCAGAACGGCCGGCAGCCCAAAGAAGGGCATCTCCCCCAACGTTGAGGCCCCGGCACGACTGACCGCCAGATCGGCCGCTGCCAGAGCACATCCCATCTCGTGCAGGTACGGCATGGCGTGGTACCGCTCCCTGAGCGCCCGGGGGAGCGCGTCGCCCCTCTCCCGGACCCAGGGCCAGTCCAGCTCGCCGCTCAAATGAACCACCTGTGCCATCTCCAAGACCTGTTCTAGAATACTCCCCACCGCGCGATTGATGCTGCGCGCCCCCCGACTTCCGCCCATCACCAGGAGAACCGGCTCGTCGAACGGCAGCCCCAGCGCATCCCGCGCTTCCGCCTCGTCGATATCGTGGAACGCCGCGCGCACCGGATACCCGGTCACCACGACCTTCCGATCTGCGAAGTATCGTCGCGAGTCCTCCACTGTCACCGCCACCCGCTCGGCCAGACGAGCGATGAAGCGGACCGCGAGCCCTGGCTCGATGTCGGGCAGGTAGACCAGAATCGGAACCCGCAGGGCCCGGGCGGCCAGCGCCACGGGAACGCTCGCGTATCCGCCGGTGGCAAAGAGCGCCGACGGACGCTCGCGGCGCCCGAGTCCGTAAGCCACGTGCCATCCTCGCATCAGCTTGATAAGGTTCTGCGCCGCGGTCAGAGGCGCCAATCCGTGAACGCCTCCCGCCGGTATGCCGACGAAACGAAGTCCTGCGCGTTCCGCCAGCTCCTCCTCGATCCCCCCCTGCCCTCCGACGTAGGTGATCTCCGCCTCAGTTGTGGCGCCAAGCGCTTGTATGACGGCGAGACCGGGATACACGTGTCCTCCGGTCCCCCCACCTGCGACCCAGATCCGCATGCTTGCGCTGTCCCTCCCGTCTGGTCGCCCGCTCACTCGGACGCTTGCCCCGCGAAACATTCAACAACACCCCCACACCCGCCAGCGACGCCACCATCGACGATCCCCCGCAACTGACGAACGGCAACGCCATACCGGTGAAGGGAATCACCCCCGTTACAACCCCTACGTTGATGAACGCTTGAAGCGTGATCCAGCACGTCACGCCGCAGGCCAGGAGAGCGGCGAAGGGTTCCTGAGCGTTCATCGTGATCTTGAAGCCCCGATAGGCAAACCACACAAACAACGCGATCAAAGCCAGACATCCCACCAGGCCGGCCTCCTCGCCCAGCACGGCGAAGATGGTGTCCGTATGCTGCGTCGGCAGATAACCCAGCTTCTGCTGGCCCTGGCCCAGCCCAACACCGAACATGCCCCCGCTGCCGAGGGCGATCAGCGTCTGCTGCATCTGATGCCCCGCCAGCTCCGGGCTGCGCCACAACTCCAACCATTCCGTGATCCGGTCGGATGCGTGAGGGAACTTGGTCACGAGCAAGAACAGCGTGGCCGCACCCACCGTGCCCCCGATCGCCAGCTGAAAGAGATCCGCGCCGGCGAAGAAGAAGACCACCACCGACGTCGCGCAGATCAGTATCGCCGTGCCAATGTCCGGCTGCAGCACGATCAACCCCGCCACCAGGCTGACCAGCAGCGCGAAGGGAACCAGTCCATAGGTCAGGTCTCGAATCTGATCCCCCTTCGAGGAAAGCCAGGCCGCGATGTAGATAACGGTCGTTAGCTTCGCCAGCTCGCTGGGATGAATCGACCCCCCGAGGAAGGACCGCTGCGCACCGAAGCGCTTCTGCCCGATCAGGAGCACCAGCAGCAACACCACCAGCGTGCCGCCCATGATCGGCACCGCCGCCTTCTGCCACCAGTCGTACGGAACGAAGATCAACCCCACCATAATGACCACGCCCACGGCCACCCAGCGGAGCTGGTTGAGGGTGATCTGGAGCGAGTCCCCGTATGCCTGATACGACCAGTCGAATGTCGCGCTGTAGACCATCAACAGGCCGGCGACGATCAAGCACCCAACCACCAGAATCAGCACGTAGTCAGGTTTCCCTTGTCCGCCTCTCACTGCCTTCTTCGTCATCCTTCCCCCTGCCCTGGACCTGGCTGCGCTCCGCTAGAGCGCCTCCACCAGCTCCTTGAAGTGATCCCCCCGCTCGGCGAAGTCAGTAAACGCGTCAAAACTGGTCCCTCCCGGCGATAGGAGCACCACGTCGCCGGGCCGCGCCGCGCGAGCCGCCTCCGCCACAGCTTCCTCCAGCGTCTCGGTACGCGAGACCTCCTCCAGTGCCGCACCGTCGCCGGTTTCCGCCACCGCCTGAGCCACGGCCTTCGCGATCATCGGGCCCGCCTCACCAAACGTGACCAGCCGCCGGACGCGGCGCACCGTCTCGGCGGCGAATTCGCCCCACGGCAGGTCCTTGTCCCGCCCGCCAGCCAGGAGCACGATTGGCTGGTCAAACGACCGCATCGCGGCCAGGGCCCGCTCCGGGGCCGTGGCGATCGAATCGTCGTACCAGCGTGCGCCGTTCAACTCTCGGACCAGCTCCAGGCGATGCTCGACCCCCGTGAACGAGGTCGCCACCTCTCGAATCACGTCCAGCGGCACGCCGGCCAGCCCCCCCAGCGCGCTTGCCGCCAGCACGTTGAGCAGATTGTGATGCCCGCGGAGCTGCACATCCGACGTCTTGCAGATCTCCCGATCGACGCATGCCTTCGGATCTCTCGCGTCCCCGTTCATCCGCAGCGTCAGCTCGCCGTTCGTCTTGAAGGCCCCTGCCTCCACCTCGGCCCCGCCGCTGAAGAAGTAGAGGTGAGCCGGCGTCTCCAGGGCCAGCGCCCGGGCATTCGCGTCGTCGTAGCCGAGAAGCGCCACGTCATCTCTCGACTGGTGCACCAGGATGTTCCGTTTCGCCGCGATGTATGCCTCCATCGTCCCATGCCGATCCAGATGATTCGGTGTGACGTTGAGCACCGCTGCGATGGCCGGGCTCGTCGACATCAAGGCCAGCTGAAAGCTGGACAGCTCCATCACCACGTGGTCCTCTGGCTCGATCGCCGCCAGATCCGCGATGAGCGGGTTACCGATGTTCCCCCCCACCCAGGTGCGCATGCCGGCCGCGCGGCACATCTCTCCCACCAGCGCCGTGGTGGTCGTCTTGCCGGCCGAGCCCGTGATGCCAATGACCGGGGCCGGACAGCGGTCCAGGAAGATCTGAGCGTCGTTGCTGAGCGGGATGCCCCGCATGCGGGCCTCCTCCACGATGGGAATGTCGAGGGGGACCCCTCCGCTGACGCAGAGGAGATCGGCATCGTCCAGCAGATGGATTGGATGGTCTCCCAGGGCATAACGAATCGGCAGGTCTGCCAGCTCCTCCAGTTGATCGGATAGTGCGGCCTCATCCTTCAGATCAGAAACGGTCACCTCGGCTCCAGCCTCCGCGAGAAAGCGGGCCAGGGCCACTCCCTGGCGGGCCAGACCGAGGATCACAACGTGTTTCTCTATCAGGGTGTCTCCTTCCATAGATCAATTGACGACCGCGCCACACACTGCTCCGGCTTCCGCGGCGTCGTCGCCTTCAGTACGTCCGTCCTACAGTAGCGCCAATGCGACACCGGCCATGGCGGCGAGCAACTCCACCAGCCAGAAACGCTGCACCACCTGGGTTTCGGACCACCCCAGCAGCTCGAAGTGGTGGTGCAG
>CAZQXX010000034.1:0-14591 GCA_964597105.1 uncultured Anaerolineales bacterium | reverse complement strand
ATCCCCGCCAGCCCGTCCAGCCCGTCCGTCAGGTTCACCGCGTTGGCGAATCCCAGAATCATGAGCGCCGCAAACGGGACCCACAACCACCCGATGTTGACCATCTCCGCAACCCCGGGCACGCCCACCTGCCCGGCGAACTGGATGTCGGTCACCAGCATAATCGCCGCGATGCCGAGCGTGAGCGGAATCTCCCACTTGAGCTTCCGCGCCGCCGTCAGACCCGCTCCGCGCCGCACGCCGCGCACGCCGGCCAGGTCGTCGATGCCGCCGATCACCGCGTAGAGGATCATCACGCCCAGCGGCACCAGGATCGAACGCCCGATCACCGTGCGTCCCACCAGATTGTAAATGTTGAGCACCACCGTGATCAGGACCACGGGGACGACGATCATCAGCCCTCCCATCGTGGGCGTTCCCATCTTCGACTCGTGCTCATCAGGACAGTCGATGCGAATGCGTTTGCCAATCCGGTAGTGACGGAGGATGCGAATCAACAGCGGCCCCCACACCACCGCCAACAGAAATGAAATACTTGCCAGAATAAGTGCTCTATCCATATGCCAATGGCTTACACGACTACAGGTCTCTGCTCAGGGCGTTGACGATATCCTCCATCTTCATCGCCCGCGAGCCCTTCACCAATATCACGTCTTCTCCCGTCACCAGATCCTCGAGCAGCTCGATGGCTGCGTCGTTGTCCTCAAGCATGTGAACCCTGTCCGACGACATTCCCCAGCGCACGGCCGCCTCTCCGATGATCCGCCCCAGTTCACCCACCGTGATCAGCACGTCCGCGACCTCAAGGGCCCGCATGCCCACTTTCCCGTGACCCTCTTCCTCGTACTGACCGAGCTCCAGCATGTCGCCCAGGACGGCGATCTTGCGGCCCTCCAGCTCGTCGAGCAGATTCAGCGCCGCGATGGTCGACGCCGGGCTTGCGTTGTACGTGTCGTCCAGAATGGTGGCCCCGTGAGGTCCGCTCACCGCAAACAGCCGCAGCTGCGCCGATGGCTCCACCTCGCGCAGCCCTTCGACGATCTCCTGCCAGCTCAATCCCTCCACCAGCCCAACGGCAGTCGCCCGCAGCGCCGTGTGGACTGAGTGCCGCCCGAGGAGGGGCAGCCTCACGTGCAGCGTCTCATCCTCGTAGTGGACGCGGAACCGAATGCCTTCCAGGCCCAGGCTCTCGATCCGATCAGCCCGTAGATCCGCCGCCGGCGACAGCCCGTACGTGAGGATGCGAGCCTCCGTCGCTGCCGCCATATTGCGCACGTTCTCGTCATCGTAGTTGAGGATCGCCGTCCCCTCCGGCGCCGGGGGCAGCGCCTCGACCAGCTCTGTCTTCGCTTCTATGATCCGTTCGAAGCTGCCCGCCCGCTCCATGTGCACGGGCCTCACGATGGTCACGACCCCGACGTGCGGTTGCCCCATCCGGGCCAGGTCCGAAATCTCGCCCACGTCGTACATCCCCATCTCCAGCACAGCCCGTTCGTGCGCACTCGTCAACCGCAGCAGGGTCAGCGGCAACCCAATCTCGTTATTGTAGCTCGCCTCGCTGCGGATCGTCTTGTACCGTCGGGCCATCACCGATGCCGTCAGCTCCTTCGTCGTCGTTTTTCCCACGCTGCCCGTGATTCCGATGACCCGCAGCCCCTCCTGCTTGCGACGCCAGAACGTCGCCAGGCCCTGAAGGGCGTCCAGCGTGCTCCTCACCTTCAGCACCAGCGGCAGGGACCACGTAGCCGGCAGCGCCAGGCTGGACGCGGTCAGATCCACTGTCTTGGCGTCCACATCCACGTCGTGTTCCACCAACGCGGCCACCGCCCCTCGGGAGAACGCGTCCCCGACGTAATCGTGACCGTCGGTGTACTCCCCTTCAAAGGCGAAAAAGAGCGCTCCCGGCGCCGCCTCTCGAGAGTCGATCACAGGCGCCGTCACCCGCTGCTTCAGTCCCTCCGGACGGATGTCGATAAGCCCCTCCACCACATCCGTCAGGGTCAAGCCCCGTACCGTCACGGTTGTACCTCCGCCACCAGTCTGTCTCCTTCGGGCGGAATCGCCAGCGCGGTGAATAACCTCGACATCAACTGCTGGAACGCGGGCGCCGCGGTCATCGACGCCCACTGGGAGCTCTGTGGGCGATCCAGCTTGACGAGGACGACCAGCTCCGGGTCAGGCACCGGTCCATACCCCACGAACGTCGCGATTGTCGCGTCCGGGGCGTATCCGCCCGGGATCGGAATCTGCGCGGTCCCCGTCTTCCCCGCCACCCGGTATCCATCCACCTTGGCCAGCGTGATGCCCTCATCCACCGCCTGCACCAGCATCTCCGTCAGCGTATGCGCCGTCTCAGGGGAGATCACCCGCTCCACCATCATCGGCTGATAGACCGAGACCGTCCCATCCGGGGCGATGCGTCGATCTACCACGTGCGGGCGCAAACGCACCCCATCGTTGGCCACCGTCGCCATTGCCGTCACCATCTGAAGCGGCGTCACCGCCACCCCTTGCCCAAACGAGTTCGTCCCCTGGTTTGAAGGGTGCCAGTGCTCCACGTCCTCCGGCAGCCACAGCTGACCGGCGACCTCTCCGGCCAGGTCGACGTCCGTTCGCTCGCCGATACCGAAGTCCTCCAGGTACCTGTAGAAGACGTCAGGCCCCATCTGCCTGCTCAGCCACGCTGCTCCCACGTTCAACGACTTGACCAGGATGTCGGTCACCGACGACACGCCATACGCCTTCCCGGTGGCGTTGCGAATCGTCTGCCCCCCGACCTCGATCCATCCCTCATCGTTGTACGTCGTCTCCGGAGTGACAATGCCCGCGTCGAGCGCTGCAGCCACGGTCAGGACTTTGAATACTGAACCGGGTTCATACTGCTTGCTCACAGCCGGGTCCTCGTACGGCGGCGGATCCTGATCCCCGTACTCCCCGTACTGTTCCGGATCGTAGGCCGGGTAGCTCGCCATCGCCAGGATCCCAAACGTCTCCGGCTCCATGACGATGATCGTGCCCCCTTCGGCCTCGTGCTCCCAGACTGCCCGCTTTAGCTCCTCCTCTGCCAGAGCCTGCACAGTTCGATCCAGCGTCAGCTCCAGATCGATACCCCGGCTCGGGAGCTCGCCGGTGCTCGGCTGCCATGGGATCGGCACACTCGAGATATCCACCGGCCCCACCCACTCGACCATTTTCGGGCGCAGCAGCGCGTCGTAATACCCCTCAACGCCGTAATAACCCGTGATCACGCCTGAGAACCCCAGCGTGTGAGCTGCCAGCGCACCCTCGGGGTATCGCCGTTTCCAGATCGGGCGCACCGTGACCCCGCCGATCTCCAGGTCAAACACTTCCTGTCCCGTCTCCTTCGACACCGACGAAGCAATCACGACCCACTGCCTGAGTTGCTCGTTCTCGTCACGGCTTTCCAACAGCTCCGCCAGATGGGCCGCAGGCATGTGGAGCACAGAGGCCAGCTTCTCAGCGGCATCCTCCGTGTCCACCACGTAGGCAGGGGCTGCCTCGACAGCGTACCGCACCCCATTGCCTGCCAGCAGACGCCCATCGCGGTCGCGGATCACACCGCGTGGCGGCTGGTCCATCCTGACCGCCCGCACCTGCTGATCCAGAGCCCAATCCTTGTAGAACTCGTGATCGACGACCTGGACCTTGACGAGCTGCATCAGCACCACGAGCAGGCCGGCACCCATCACGATGATCAACAACAACAGACGTCGTTTCGGTCCTTCTGCCATCAGACGCTCCGTGTGACTAATCCGAGCTTACCACGTATTCAATCTCTTCGGCCGGCACAAAGCCCAGAGCCTCGGCCCGCTCTTCCAGGCGGAAGACGGCGCTCTCTGCCGCGATCTCCACCGTTATGTGCTGATTCTCCCGTTCCAGTCGGAAGATCTCCGCCTTCAAACCCTCGATGGACCGCCCTCGAGCCGCTATCCGACCGACCAGAATCAGGTAGAGAGCCGTCACCATGGCCAGGACTCCGGCGACGATTGAGAGCGCAACGGCCGCGTGTGAGTCCATCCCAAGCTGTCTCCGCTTCACGCCGTGCGTGACCCATTCCAGAAAATCGGACATTGCCCCTTACCCTTTCCGCTCCGCGATCCTCAGCCGGGCGGATCGAGAGCGCGGATTCACCGCCGCCTCCTCCTCCGTCGGCCGGATCGGTTTCTTCGTCATCACATTCAGCGTCGCCTCGTGATCGCACGTACAGATTGGAAGCTCCCGCGGGCAGATACAGTCCTTGCTCTCCCGACGCATGAACCGCTTCACGATCCGGTCCTCGAGAGAATGGAACGCGATCACCGCCAGCCGACCTCCTGCCTCCAGGATTTCCACCGCTTGCGGCAGCGCGGCCTTCACCGCCGTCAGCTCTTCGTTGACCGCGATTCGCAGAGCCTGAAACGTCAGCGTCGCCGGATGAAGTCGTCCCCGACGTCGCCCGACCTCCTCTGCGATCACGTCCGTGAGCTCTCCTGTCGTGTGAACCGGCCGCGCCTCAACGATGGCCTTGGCAATCCGGCGCGATTGCCGCTCCTCGCCGTACTCGTACAAGATGTCGGCCAGTGCCTCGGCCGATAGTGTGTTCACCAGATCGGCCGCTGTTGGCCCGCCCGACGTCGGGTCGAACCGCATGTCCAGCGGACCCTCCGACATGAACGAGAAGCCACGTTCGGCATCGCCCAGCTGTAGCGACGACAGGCCGAGATCGAATAAGATCCCCTCCACCGGGACGAAATTATGAGCTTCCGCCACCTCCCTCAGGTCCGCAAAGGAGGCGTGCACCAATTCGAAACGCCCCTCGTAGGGTGCCAGCCGCTCCTTGGCCACCTCCAGCGCCGCTGGATCCCGGTCAAGCCCCAATAACTGCCCATCGGGGGCCGAGGCTGCCAGAATCTCTGCGGCGTGCCCGCCGCCTCCCACCGTCGCGTCGATGATGCGGCTTCCGGGCTCGACCCGCAGGCCACTGATCACCTCATCTGGAAGAACAGGGATGTGGTCGTCCGTCATCTAGTCCCACCTCCCCATCCTTGTGGCCCTTGACCTGCCATGAACAGAGCCCGGCATCCGCCGTGTCACAGATCAGATACCCAGCGCTGCAAAGGCATCGATGTCCAGACCGTCGCCTTCCAGGTGGTCGCGCTCGCCCTCCCAGTCCTCCGGGTTCCACAGCTCAATGTACCTGTCAATGCCCACGACCACCACCTCTCCGTCCAGATCGGCGTAGGTGCGGAGATTCGGGGGGATAAGAATGCGCCCCTGGCCATCAGGGGAGACGTCGGAGGCATTAGCAAAGAGGAGGCGCCGGAGCGCACGAGCCTGCCGATTGGTCATCGGCAAGTCGCTTGCCCGCTGGGCCAGTTGATTCCACTCGTCAATGGGGTATACGGCGAGGCAACGATCGAGTCCGCGGGTTACAACCAGAGTGGTGTCCAGTTCAGCGCGGAACTTGGCGGGAATGGTTAATCGTCCCTTGTTGTCGAGGACGTGGACGAACTCTCCCAGAAACATATCGTTGTATTTCCCCACGTGAAAGCATCAATAGGCCACATTGCAGGGAAAATCTTCCACACCGCCCCACTTTCCCCCACTAGCCCCCACATTATACAACAAGGGCTCAGCTTTTACCAGCGCTTCACGCGGACTTTAAGGTTTCTGGGACAAACTTTAAGGTTACATGGCCTTTTTCTCCTACCTTGAGGCCAGATTTCCGAGCACTGCGCCCCGAACCACGTCAAACCGCCCGTGAGAACCAACCGCGCCATCCACGGCTGATTCCTACCGGCGGTCCCGAATGTCCTCCTCGGTGTTGTCGCTGCACCGGTTCTCCCCCAGCTGCACCGTCGAGGAGCCCCCCACCGAGATCCCGACTCTGTTCCGCATGCACTCGTTGTCGAAGCTCTCTCCCCCCGCGTTGTCCAGGTAGGCGATCCCGTAATCGTTGTCGTTGCACCGGTTCCGCTCCAGGCTCGGCTTCGACTCGACCGCCAGTGCGATGCCGATCTGGTTCCCCGTGCATTCGTTCTCTATCGCCACGCCCTTCCCCAGGTCCATGTAGCCGATGCCCACCGAGCCGTTATCCGAGCAGATGTTCCTCAACAGCTCGATCTCGGCCTGATTCTCCACCAGGAACCCGGTGTTGTCGTTCCCGGAGGCCACCGAGTCTTCCACCGTCCCCCGCGACCTGCCCCGGAAGCGCAGCCCGGCCCGGTTTCCCTCCCCTTCCTCGTAGATCGCGCCGGTGAAACGGCACTCGGAGAAGCGTCCCATCCCTGATTCGATCACCACCACGTCCGCCATCTGCGTCCCATCGTGGCGGAACGTGATCCCCTCGCCTTCGAACGATCCGGAACCCGTGAAGCGGATCACCTGACCCGGCGCGCCGGATACGATCTCCGTCTCGTCCATCCCGGCGCCGACCAGCGTCAGCGATGTCCCGATCTCCAGTGCCCTGACCAGTCGATACGTCCCCGGCCCCAGCGTGATCGTCGCCCCCGACGCTGCGGCGGTCACCGCCGCCTCCAGCGTGGCGTAGTCCCCGCTCCCATCAACCAAGACAGTGATCGCGTCACGCGGCCGCTCCATCGTCGAGTCGACCGTCGGCTCCTCCGTCGCCGGCACGGCGGTGGCCGATGGCCCGCACGCCGCGACGACGATGCCCAATAGAACAACCACCAGCATACCCAGTCTCTTCATACTAATCGTCAACATCCTTCCTCTACTCATCCCTTACAGCAAATCCAAGATCCAATGCGGCCAGCGTTTCTTGCGTGGGCGCCCCTGTCTTCGAGTCCCAACCGAGTTCAGCATACGCCCCGGCCAGAAGCCCCTCCAGGTCGGGAACGGCCCCCTCGGTCCCGCCCGCCTCCAGCGGTTGCTCCAGCAGATCGGGCAGCCTGTCGTCGGCGACCGTAAGCCCGCGCCGCACGTTGAGCACTCGCTTCAACGCCGCGATTCGCTTGCCCGTCGTCATCAACTCCGGAGCGTCCACGTCCCACCCTGTCGCGGCGTTGACCGCCTTGACCAGCGGCCCCACGCCCGGGTTCTGGAACTGGCACAGCGTCCACGCGTTGTACAGGCTACGCCACACGTGTTGGCGCGCGGCGATGCGCCCCTTCTCCTCCGAATCCTCAAACCGATCGCCCGGGACGATGCCCAGCTCCACAGCCGGACCCTGTCCCGTGTCCACGCCGTACATGTCGCCCTGCATATGACAGGCGCCGCGCGGCGAGAGGGCGTACGTCACTGCCATACCGCTGAACGCCCGCGGGTCGTGCATCGGGACCTCCAGCCGGTTCACCGTCGCCGCCAGATCCGGCACGTCGAAGCGCTCGGCCAACGCCGCGCTCCCTTCAGCCAATATGTTACCAAATCCTTCCCGATGCGCCACCAAATCAATCAGCCGGTGCACCATCTCCACGTCCCCGTAGTGGATGGTCAACCCTCCGGTGTCATCCCCCGTCAACACGCCTCGTTCGAACATCTCGCAGGCCAGCGCGATCGTGCACCCCGTGCTGATCGTGTCCAGCCCGTGAACGTTGCACAGGTGCCCCGCATAGATCACGGCCTCCAGATCATCCACCATCGCCAGGGAGCCAAAGGCCGCCACCGTCTCGTACTCGGGACCATCCACGCGCTCGACGCCGAACCGCGGCGCCTCGGTCTCCCGCCCGCAGGCGATCGGGCAGCGGTAGCAGGCCCTGATTCGTTTCTGGTACTCCTCCGCCATCACCACCCCGGAGAGGTCGCTCGCCCCATCCCATTCCCCTTGCTGGAAATACCGGATCGGCATGTCCCCGTACATCAGCCCCATGTCGACGTACCCGGCCGTGCCTGCCATCCGCAGCGCCATCGCCGCCATGTCCTCGTCCAGATCGCGCCGGATCTCTCCCACCACCTCGTCGAACCCTTCGGGGTCGGCCAGCGCCACCTCCTGCGACCCGCGCAGCGCGATGGCCTTCAGATTCTTCGCCCCCATCACCGCGCCCATCCCGGTGCGCCCCGCTGCCCGCCCGTGATCGTTCATCACCGCGGCCATCTTCACTCGGTTCTCCCCCGCCGCGCCGATACAGGCCACCCGCGCCCTATCCTCCCCCAGAATCTCCCGCGCCCGATCCTGAGTCGCATAGGCATCCAATCCCCACAGCTCCGCCGCATCCCGCAGCCGCGCCTCGCCGTCCACCACCGTCAGCCACACCGGCCCCTCCGCCCGTCCCGTGACCACGATGCCGTCGTACCCGCTGAACCGTAGCTCCGGGCCGATGAAGCCACCCGTGTTCGACTCCCCCCAGATGCCCGTCAGCGGCGAGAGCGCGCATACGCTGCACCGCCCGGCGGACGGCATCGCGGTACCCACCAGCGGCCCCGTCATCAGAACCAGCGGATTCTCCGGACCCAGGGGATCGGTCGTCTCGTCCACCAGATCGTAGATCAACCGCGCCGCCAACCCGCTGCCCCCGACGAAGGCCCGGGCCAGATCCGGATCCAGCGCTTCGTCGCGTAGGTCGCCCGTCGTCAGATCCACTGCCAGCAGTCGTCCCATAAAGCCGTCCATAGATCCCCCATGCCTCCCGTCTAGAAATCGACCTCGCGCCCCTCGAAGGCGTACCGGAAGAGATCCGTCAGCTCGTCATACGCTGGCACCCGGGGGGCGGTGACCATCTGTGTATCGTTGAACGCATCGTCGACCAACTTCTCCAGCCGCTCCTCGTAGGCGCCCTGCTCGATCCCCAGCGCGCCGACGCTGGCCGGGCTGTCCGTCTCATTGACCAGGCGACGCACCCGCGCCGCCATGGCCCGCGCCCCTGCCTCTCCCTCTCCATCGCCGCAGCCCAGCAGGCCCGCCAGATCCACGAATCGCTCCGCGGCGTCGGCGGCCGCAAACTCAATCGTGTAGGGCAGGAACAGCCCCACCGCCCGTCCGTGCGGCACGTGAAACGACGCGCCCAGCGCGTGGCCCATCGCGTGCGCCAGCGAGGCCATGGCGTTCCCGAACCCCAGCCCGGCGCACGTCGCTGCGTTGTGCATCCGCTCCCGCGCTTCCATGTCCGTCCCGTCGGCGACCGCCTGCGGGAGATAACGGAAGATGTCTCTGGCTGCCTTCACACACAGGCCATCCGTCAGATCCGTGTGCCACCGGCACGCATACCCCTCGATGGCGTGGGTCAGGGCATCCATTCCCGTGTCCGCCGTCAGCCCCGGCGGCATCCCGGCCGCCATCACCGGATCCACGATCGCCATGTCGGCCACGTTCTCCCGGTTGCCCAGACCCATCTTGCGCTCCTCATCCGGGTCCGTCAGCACGATCCCCCAGGTGACCTCCGCACCCGTCCCGCTCGTCGTGGGGATGGTGATCAGCCGCGCCTTCTTCCGCAGGCCGAGGGTCACGAATGGGCTTATCTCCGCCGGCTCCAGATCAGGCCGCTCGTAGAGCACCCAGATCGCTTTCGCCGCGTCCATCGGTGAGCCGCCCCCCAACCCCACGATCCAATCAGGCGCCATGTCCTCCGCCGTCTCCGCGCCGCGCACCACGGTCTGCACACTGGGGTCCGGCTCGACCGCGTCGAAGACCTGGGTCTCGACACCCGCCTTCTGCAGGTGGGACGCCACCCGATCCACCAGCCCCAGCTCCACCAGCGTCGCATCGGTGACGATCAGCGCCCGCTCCCCCGGCAGCTCATCGAGGGCAGCCAGGGCGCCCTCCCCGAACACAATCTCAGGTGAGACAAAGTGCCACATAGAATCGCTTACCTCCTGACCCCAGCGGGGCTCTTGAAAACACGAAGACGTGACGCGGTCGGTCTCGACCGAGCGTCACGTCTTCCATCCTGCCAACTACACCTATGCTGTGTGCCTCACACCGTCCTGCATCCGTATCCCAGCTCGCCAAGCGAGCCGCTCGCGTCGTCCTCAAGCGAACCGCTCGCACCGCCCTCTCGCGAGCCGCTCGCACCCTCCCCTAACGAGCCGTCAACTCCACTCAGTCGGCACCTCCGCGCAGCAAGAGACGATCTCCTGCGCCGCCTTCGGGTAGCGCATGATCTTCATCATATTGCCCGAGAGCTTCAGCTGCTTCGTCATCATCCCCTGGATCGGGTCCAGCTTCCTGTCGATAACCCGGCGCCACACGCTGTATGGCGCCCGTATGACGAACGCTGTCTCCCGCTCATCCTCATCCTCGACCATCGCCGCGCCCGTGCTCTTCCCGTGGTGGAGGCCCAGGTAAAGATAGGCGGTCTCATCGTACGCGTCGTCGGGCTCGATGACGAACAGGAAATCGCCCTCCCAGTCCTTCGCCGACCGCTCATACGACTCGCTCTCGTTCAGCCGATTCCCAAGTTCTTTGATCCACGCATCGGAAGGAAACGATAGAGCCATAGGTACCTCCGCTATTTCCCCTGCTTCGACGGCTTCGTCAGATTGTCGACCATCTTCAGCACGCCCAGAACGCTGAGCGTCAGCTTGATCATGTCACCGGGTTCCAGAGAAGGCGGTCTGACCTCTCCCTCCTCCTCTTCGCCCCGCCGTTCGGCCGCCCGTAGATAGAGCTGCGCGGCCGCCACCCCGATGAGTCCACCCAGCGCTCCTCCAATGATCATCACCCGCGTTCGTGTGTCCATCTAATCACCCCCTCGTTCGGTTAGGACGCGAAGCCAGCCTCCCACAGTCGCAGAAGCCGTGTGCACCGCGAAGATCGGCCGGGTTGCCACCTCCATGGCCGTCTCCACGGCTGACGACGCTTTCATCAGGATCCCCCGCGCCCGGCGGAGCCACGTCGGCAGATTCCGGTGCCTCCGCAGCCGCCAGACGCCGTAGACCACCGCCCCCGAGACCACCAACGGTATCAGCGTGAAGATGAAGGCCCCGGCAGCGAGGATGATCACCGAAATGTCACGCAGTACATTCATATCGCTCCCCTCCCACCAATCCCGATGGCCTCTTCTCCCTCGCCCAGCCTGGGTACACTATCGCCAGTATACCGCCGGCCGCCCCATCCGTCAACCACCGGTCACCGACGCCATCCTCTTCAGCACGTCGACCAGCATCGTCTCCCATCCCGATTCTTTCGGCAACCAGATCCCGAAGCGGCTGACGCTGGCCCGCCCATCCAGAACCTGTCGCAGCTCATCCCGCGGGAACTCCTTCCCCGCGGAGTGCAGGGCCAGACGCCCGTTGTCCTGGGTCACGATCCCCACCCCGGCGTCCCGCGCCAGCGCCTGCAGCCGCAGCTGGTACATCAGGTTGCGCGCAGGTTCCGGCAGAGGACCGAAGCGGTCGATCAGCTCCTTCTCCATTTCCTCGATCTCGCCCATCGAGTCCAGCTCCGCCAGTCGCCGGTACATCTTCAGCCGCAGCCACGTGTCCGCCACGTAGTCCTCCGGCAGGCTCACCGGGATCGGCAGGTCGACGCGGATGTTCGCCAGCGGTTCCGGAGGCGGCGGTTTCCCTTCCCGCTCCGCCTTCAGCTCGTCCACTGCCCGGGCCAGGAGCCGCGTGTAGAGGTGGAACCCCACCGCCGAGATATGCCCCGACTGCCGTGTCCCCAAAATATCCCCTGCGCCCCGGATTTCCAGGTCTCGCATGGCGACCGTGTACCCGTCGCCGAGACCGCTCGCCTCGTGGATCGTCCCCAGCCGCCGTCGCGCCTCCGGCGTCAGCCGGCTCTGCCGATCGTGGAAGAAGTAGGCGTAGGCCCGCTCCGCCGCCCGGCCCACTCGCCCTCGCAGTTGATAGAGCTGCGCCAGCCCCAGGCGCCCCGCCCTCTCGACGATCAGCGTGTTCGCCGCCGGGATGTCCAGGCCGCTCTCAATGATCGTGGTACAGACGAGGACGTCGATCTTCCCCTCCACGAAGCGCACCATCGTCTCCTCGAGCTCGTGCCCCCGCATCTGGCCATGAGCCACCCCGAAGGCCGCCTCCGGCACGATCCGCTCCAGTCGGCGCCGCGCCACCTCGATCGTCTGCACCCGGTTGTGCACGTAGAACACCTGCCCGCCTCGCTCGAGCTCCCGCAGAATCGCCCGTCGGATCAACGCCTTATCGTAGTTCCCGACGTACGTCGTCACCGGCAGACGCTCCTCAGGCGGGGTCTCGATGACGCTGATGTCCCGCACGCCCGTCAGCGCCATGTACAGCGTCCGCGGAATCGGCGTGGCCGTCAGCGTCAGCACGTCGAGCTTCGTCCGCATCCTCTTGAAGCGCTCTTTGTGCGTCACGCCGAAGCGCTGCTCCTCGTCGATGATCAACAGCCCCAGATCGGCGAAGGCAACGTCGTCCTGGAGCAGCCGGTGCGTCCCGATCACGATGTCGATCTGTTCCGCCCGCAGCCTCTCCAGGATATCCTCCTGCTCGGCATCCGTCCGGAACCGAGACAGCATCTCGATCTCCACCGGGAAGGGATCCATCCGCTGCCGGAACGTGGCGTCGTGCTGCTGCGCCAGAACCGTCGTCGGCACCAGCATCGCCACCTGCTTCCCGTCCATCACCGCCTTGAACGCCGCCCGGACCGCCACCTCCGTCTTCCCGTACCCCACGTCCCCGCAGATCAGCCGGTCCACCGGCTGCGGGCTCTCCATGTCCTCCTTCACATCGCGGATCGCCTGCCGCTGGCCCGGGGTCTCATAATACGGGAAGGACGCCTCCAGCTCCACCTGCCACGGCGTATCCGGCCGGTACGAGAACCCTTTCTCCACCTCCCGGGCCGCGTAGAGGTCGAGCAGCTCCCGCGCCACCTCCTCCGTGGCCTTCTTGACCCGATCCTTGACGTCCCGCCACTGGGCCTTCCCCAGCCGGCTGAGCGTCGGCACCCGGTCGTCGCCGCCGATGTAGCGGCTCAGCCGGTCCGTCTGGTAGATCGGCACGAAGAGCCGGTCGTCCCCGCCGTACTCCACCAGTAGGTACTCCTGCTCTCCACCTTCTATCGACCGGGTCACCAGGCCGCGGAACACGCCGATACCGTACTCTACGTGGACCACGTAATCGCCCGGCGAGAAGTCGGCGAAGGTCGATTCTGGCGCCGTCTTCCGCCGGTGCATCGGCCGCCGGGGGGCTGGCCGCCGCCAGCCAAAGATCTCCCCGTCCGTCAGCAGCGCCAGGGTAGGCCCCGTCGGCGGCTGCAGCGTCCACCCCTCGTCCAGCGCACCCTGTACGAACGTCAGCGGCGAACCCGGCCGCTCCGTCAGATCCTCCAGCGGCCGGATGTACCCGTGCTCCCGGCTCCACAGATCCGCCAGCCGCCGCGCCTGCCGGCTCACCACCACCACCTGATCCCCCTCGTCCTGCGTCGCCTCGATGTGATCCAGCAGCGGCTTCAGCTGCCCGCCGAAGCGTGGCCCGGGGACGAAACAGGTGCCCAGATCCGACGTCACCTCCTCCCGGTCGTGGCCCAGCGTGAGTACAGGACGGTCCGTCGTCAGCTCTCGCCACTCGTCCCAGGTCGCGTAAGGGAGCGGATACCCCTCGGGAAGAACCTCCATCTTCTCCACGGAGGCTTTCAGATCCAGCGCCTCTTCCTCCAGCTCGGCCCACGTGTCCGACAGCGCCCACCCATCGTCGACCACCAGCAGCCCGTCCTCCGGCAGGTAGTCGAGCAGCGTCGCGGGCTTGGTGTAGAAGTAAGGAAGGTAGAACTCCAGGCCAGGGAACGGCGCTGCCTCTGCCAGCCCCTGGTAGTGCTCCTCCAGCTCCTCGCGGACGTCCTCGGGCAGGTCTCGCTCCAGCAAGGCTGCCAACCGCTCGGCCGCCCGCTCCCCGTGCCGCGGCAGCGCCTCCCGCGCCGGGGTGATAGTCACGCTCTCCACGCGCTCCTCCGAGCGCTGAGTGGCGGGGTCGAACCGGCGGATCGAATCGACCTGATTTCCCCACAGCTCGATACGCACCGGCAGGGTGTCGGATGGGGGGAAGACGTCGATGATCCCACCTCGGTGGCTGAACTGGCCCGGCGCCTCCACCACGCTCACCGGCTCGTAGCCCAGCCCGGCCCAGCGCCGCAGCGTCCGCTCCAGATCCAGCAGTTGCCCCTTCGCCACCTCCCGGACCGAGAGCCTGTACTGGTGGAAGGGGAGCGTCCGCTGCATCATAGCGCGGGCCGAGGCGACCACGATCAGCGGCTCTTCCTCGTCCGGCGCCTCGCGCCGATCGTGCAGTGCTGCGAGCACCCGCAGACGCCCGATGATGATCTCTTCAGTCCACGGCGCCCGGTCGTAGAAGAGCGTCAGCGGCTCGGGGAAACGCAGGATCGGGCTCGCTCCGCCCAACCAATCATTCAGCGCCTGGCTCAGCTTCTGCGCTCGGCCCGTCGTCCCCGTCACCACCAGCAGCGACCGGCTACCCTCGCGAGGGTAGCTCCCCCCCTCGCGGGATAGATCCCGGGCCAGGGCTGCCAGCACAGGGGCCCGCGCAGCGCGCATCAGCCCCAGAGGAACGGGCAGCTCCCCCTGCTCCAGATCCTGCCTCAGGAGGCGGTAGGCCCTGACCCCCTCAAGGACCTCCAGGAGTCCGGCGATGTTCATACCGCGCTCCTGTTGTAGCGGCTCATCGCCTCGTCGATCCCCTCATCCAGCCAGGTCTCGATCGCC
>CAZQXX010000033.1:4424-18799 GCA_964597105.1 uncultured Anaerolineales bacterium | reverse complement strand
CCAGCATCTTGTTTCGAGTTCCCCTAAATCGTGATATAATCATCGCAATAAGCCCCGCTCAGCGCCTCTAACACGCGTCTGAGCGAGGCTCTGACTCTGTAACACGACTTCTCGACAGGAGGTCTTATGCCTGAGTTCTTTTCATACACACACTTTAATGCTGCTGCCGCCAAGATCCGTGAAGCGACCGACGTCAGGCCAGAGATCGGCTTGATCCTGGGGTCTGGACTCAGTCCCCTTGCAGAAGAGGTTGAACACAGCGTCTCCTTCCCTTACCAGGAACTCCCACACTTCCCCACATCAACGGTAGCTGGTCACGCCGGTCGATTGGTCCTTGGCTTCCTGGAGGACAAACCCGTCGTCGTGATGCAGGGACGTGTGCATTACTACGAAGGGTACTCAATGGCAGAGGTCACGTTTCCTGTGCGCGTTATGCAGGTGTTGGGAATCGAGACGCTCATCGTGACCAACGCCGCCGGAGGACTCGATCCGAAGTTCCAGCCGGCCGACGTGATGTTGATCACAGATCACATCAATCTCATCGGTATGGCAGGCCTCAATCCCCTCCGCGGCCCAAACGTGGATGAGCTTGGCCCCCGTTTCCCGGACATGTCGCAGCCTTATGATCCCCAGCTTGGATCTCTTGCCCGGCAGGTGGCGAAGGAAGAGAGTCTCCCCCTTCACGAAGGCGTATACATCTGTCTGGCGGGACCGAGCTACGAAACGATGGCTGATCTTCACTTCTTACGCACGATTGGGGCAAATGCCGTGGGTATGTCGACCGTCCCCGAGGTGATAGTGGCCCGACACGGTGGCACGCGAGTCCTTGGGCTCTCTGGTATCACCAATGTGCTGCCAGTTGAAGGGGGCCCGGTGGTGGAGACGAGTCACGAAGAGGTCCTAGAAGCAGGCAAGAAGCTCGCGCCGAGGCTGGAGACTATCATCCGCGGGGTACTGAGAACGCAATGAAGATCCTTCTCCGGTGGCTGGTCGAATACGCCTGGGCATTCTACGTCGTGTGTGCCATCGGGGCTCTGATCTATCTGGTGCGCGCGGTGGCTGCTCAGCGGGACCGAGGTCTTGCCCTATTCACCCTTGAGCACGAGACAGCCACAGTTCGAGCCGTCAGAGCGTGGGTCATGGTGTTTGTCTTTGTCGCCATCGCCCTCGTCATCTTCATAAGCGCTTCGTTTATGGTCGGCGTGCCTGCCTATGATCCTGCCTCGCCCCAGCCCACATCGACACCGAACTCAGGGGTGAATCCTCCGACGCCCAGTGCCACGTCGACGTCGACCAATTCTGTTGCCATAGCGACGCTTCCGTCAGATACACCGACACCAGCGGCGACAGCCCCGCCAAATCCAACCGAACCATCCATGACTGAGTCGACGCCGACACCTACCGCGACTCCAGCTGAAACAGGGGCTCTCTCCGGTGGAATGGATGTCCGTTTTGGCGACTTCGGCAGGCTGGTTGGCTATGAGGTATCCTCCGCTGAGGTTGCAGCCGGAGGGTCTTTCATCGTCACTCTGTATTGGGAAGGGCTAGAAGGAACCAGTCCAGTAGACTACACAGTATTCACGCACCTCCTCACGCCCGATGGCCTGCTGATTGCCCAGCACGACGGCCCCCCAGCCGCACCCACCAGCGACTGGGAGGCCGGACAGACCATCCAGGACACTCATCAACTGGCTTTCAAGTCTGGGGCAGGCGACTATGCGGGGTCCGCAACAGTCATGGTCGGTCTGTACGATCCGAGTAACATAGATCTCCGAGTGGCAACCAGCGGGGGACAGGACTACGCCATCCTCCCCGTCACCATCACCGTCGTCCCGCAATAACCCGTCGACATCGACAGGACCCATAAAGAAAAGAGCCCGCTCCTGAGAGCGGGCTCTTTTCTTTCGAGGACTCACAAGCTACCACCATGGCAAGAAGAACGTCTGCGTCGCTCCCGTAGAAGGACCGTTCTCTGCCGTCACGTCTACAACAACCCGTTTCCCTGGAGAGGTCAGAAGAATCTCGAAGGTACCCTTGGTGAACCCATCCTCATCCGTGGAGTCGAGCTCGAGATGTTGACTCCCGGAGGGATAATGCGCGATCATCATCACAGATACTCCCTCTACAGGGCGCTGCTGTGAGTTAGTGACGTACACGAAGAGCGTTTGGGTTCCCTGCCGACCGGTGATGACATCACGCACCGAGGCACTGACATTGAGATCCAGAACGGACGTCTCGTCGTATCTCAGCGGGGCCGGAACCGGTTCGTCAGCGTTCCCAGGGACGCCGAACCTCTCAATATACACCTCTCCCAGATTGGCCAGACGCATCTGAGAGCCCACCGAGCTCTCCGGATGCCACTCCATTCGCCCGCGCTGGAAGTATTGGACGACGCGACCACCCTCGTACATGAACTCAGAGCGCGGGTATCCGAAGATGTCCAGCCCACCGTGGTCCCGGAAGTAATCTAGAAACGCGAAGGAGACGACGTGCTCGGTCTCCGGGAAATAATGATGGAGCGCCCCATTTGAAGCGGGGACCCGCTCCGGACGCGCCGGCGGGAATTCGTAACCCAGCTCTTCGACCAGCAGGCCGAGCTGAACGCGATAACGATCGGAGTTCTCGGGATACAACTCCATGCGTGTCCGCTGGAAGTACTGGACGTACCGCCCTCCGTGGGTCTCATCCTTGAACGCCTCAGTGAGAGGATAGCCAAAGATCTCCAGGCCGCCCCGCTCGTTGAAGAAATCGAGGAACTCATCACACACACGATGCCCCGTCTCAGGGAAATACTCACAGCTCCCGTCTGAGGATTGTGGGTGTCTGGCGGCCACCCCACTGACAAGCACTGCCATGGCGAGGAATAGGACAAGAATAGAGTGTGCTCTCTGCATCGCCGGCCCCCGTGATCGATATCGGTATTGGTGCAGGTCCAAAGCTAGTCCTATTCTACAAGAACTTAGCACAAAAGTCAATAGGAATTTCCCCATTGGGGCGCCTTTTTGGCCGTTTTCTCGATGATTCACACCTCAAATGAGTCCCAAGTCGTCTCGGTTGTGCGACAGAGGCCATCAGGATATAATCTTTGCCAGCTACCAACAAGACAGCAGAAGAGACTGAGGAAATGAACATGATCTTGCTCGCCTTTGAGCCAGATACCCTGTCCGAGCAGCAGTTAGCCCGCATAAGGGATTTGGTACCGGAGGAGACAGAGCTTGTTGTAACACGGGACAAGGGCGAAATTGAGGCTATCATCGAAGACATACAGATAGCAGCCGGTTGGTTCCCTCTCGGTCTCCTTCCTCGAGCCTCGAATCTGCGCTGGTTCCAACAGTGGGCTGCTGGTGCTGACTGGCTTATGGACCATCCCCAGGCTGCTGAGATGGATTTCGTGTTGACGAACGTATCTGGAATCCACTCTGTCCAGGCTAGCGAGCACATCTTCGCCCTTCTGCTCGCTTTCGCGCGGGACTTGCCCCAGGCTATACGGGCTCAACAACAGCAAAGATGGGTGTCCTATGACCAACATGAACATCTCTTCGAGTTGGTTGACAGGACCATGGCTCTGATCGGCATCGGCTCTATTGGCGAGCGAACGGCTCAGATCGCGACGGCGATGGGCATGCACGTGCTGGGCGTTCGACGCGACCCAACCGTCGGGGCAGCAGGTGTCGAGAACATGTTCAGCCCGGACCAATTACTCGACCTTCTGCCCCGGGCTGACTTTGTCGTTCTCACCGTTCCTTTGACTGAGGAGACGCGCGGAATGATTGCTGAGGAAGAACTGCGCGCCATGAAATCGACCGCCTACCTGATCAATGTTGGTCGCGGGGGCACCGTCGACGAAGATGCACTGCTGGAAGCCTTGCAAGAAGGGTGGATAGCGGGCGCGGGCCTTGATGTCTTCGAGACAGAACCACTGTCAGAAGATTCCCCCCTTTGGCAAGTAAACAATCTGATTATCACCTCGCACTACGCCGGCGTCACGCCGCACTACCACGAGCGTGCGTTGGAGGTCTTCCTGGATAACTTACGCCGCTACTACTCGAGTGTGCCCCTGCGAAACGTGGTGGACAAGGAACTTGGATACTGATTTCGCAGGCAGGATGAAATATCGTCAGTTCGGAAGACTCGACTGGAAAGTCTCAGCTCTCGGTTTTGGCTGCATGCGGTTTCCAACACAGAATGGAAGCGACGACATCGCAGAGAAAGAGGCGACTCAGATGCTTCGCTACGCCATCGACCATGGCGTCAACTACATCGACACCGCCTACCCATACCATGGGGGGAATAGCGAACCGTTCGTTGGACGTGTGCTTCAGGACGGCTATCGGGACAAGGTCAGACTGGCGACGAAGCTCCCCTCCTGGAAGATCGAGGAAAGAGAGGACTTCGACCGCTATCTTGATGAGCAACTCGACCGGCTTCAGACGAAACACATCGACTTCTACCTGCTCCACGCGCTCAAGGAGGACTGGTGGCACAAGCTCCGTGATCTCGGTGTGACCGACTGGGCTGAGGGCGCGATCCGGGACGGGCGCATCGGTCATCTCGGGTTCTCCTTTCACGACGACTATGAAGTCTTCAAGGAGATCGTCGATGGATATGACTGGACCTTCTGCCAGATCCAGTACAACTACATGGACATCGATAATCAGGCCGGTACCAAGGGCCTGAAGTACGCTGCCTCTCAAGGGCTGGCCATCGTAGTGATGGAGCCTCTGCTGGGAGGAAAGTTGGTCGATCCGCCTTCCCCCATCCAGAAGATCTGGGAGCAAGCCGAGATCACCCGCTCGCCCGCCGACTGGGCTCTTCAATGGTTATGGCACCAACCCGAGGTGTCAGTGGTGCTCAGCGGCATGAGTGCAATGGACCACGTTCGGGAGAATGTCGCCAGCGCTGAGAGGTCAGAGACTGGTATCCTGACCGAGGCGGAACTCGCTCTCATCGATCGGGTGCGCGAAGAGTATGAGAGGCTCTGTCCGATCCCTTGCACGCAATGCAGCTACTGCATGCCATGCCCAAACGGCGTCGACATTCCACGCAACTTCCAGGTCTATAACCAGGGCGCGATGTACGAGGAGCAGGAATGGGCTCGACGGGCCTACGACCAGATCCCTGAGGAGAAGCGAGCCAGCGCCTGCATCGCCTGTCTTGAATGCGAGGATCAATGCCCGCAGAGCATCCCCATCAGTGAGTGGATGGATCATGTCCACGAGGTGCTCGGAGAGGATCGAGCTTACGTCTGTGAGCTGCCTTGATAACGCGTTTCCCATCTGGAGGAACTCATGATTGAAGACTTGGTTCGCAAGAACCGCAGCTATCGCCGCTTTCAGCAGGACGTACCGGTGAGCATCGATACTCTGCGCGAACTGGTGAACCTGGCGCGTCTGTCGGCTTCTGCCGCCAACCTGCAGCCGCTCAAGTATATTCTCAGCTGCGATCCCGAGACGAACGCAACGATCTTTCCTTGCACCCGCTGGGCCGGCTATCTGAAGGACTGGGACGGTCCCGCCGAGGGGGAACGTCCGGCAGCGTATGTCATCATCTTGGGAGATACGGAGATTCGCAGCTCCTTCGGTTGCGATCACGGCATCGCCGCCCAGTCGATGATGCTTGGCGCCTCCGAGCGGGGATTGGGCGGCTGCATGCTGGGCGCGCTTGATCGCGAAGGGCTTCAGGAGGCATTCGGCATTCCAGAGCGGTACGAGATTCTGCTCGCCCTTGCCCTGGGCAAGCCCAAAGAGACCGTGGTTTTGGAGGAAGCAGGTCATGATGGAGAGATCAAGTACTACCGCGACGAGAACGGGATACACCACGTCCCCAAACGCCCCCTCGACGAGCTCATCCTCCAGGAGTGGTCAGGGAATCAGTAACGGAAGAGATGAGGGTTGACTTCGAAAGCACAGAAGTAGATCGGAGCAGCAACTATGGACGACAGAAGCGCCATCTTGATCGTCGACAGCAACGTGGGCTTCGCTACTATGCTTCAGGAGAGCCTGGAACAGGATGGCGATTACCATGCCACCGTAGCATATACGGGCACCGACGCACTGGAGATGGCGTCCGACCAGGCCGTCGACCTGGCCATCATTGATCTGGGGATTGACGTTTCAGATGGCCTGGACGGCGCCGCCGTGGCCCGAAGACTGCGCCGAGAACAGCCTGACCTCCGACTGATGCTCATACCGCTCGAAGGAGATGTCCTCTCGGAGGAGGTCGCAGATCTTGGCGTCCAGAGCGTATTGCCCAAGCCATTCTTCCTTCCGGATCTCCCTGGGATGATCGAAGACGCATTGACCCAGCCCATAGCTGACTCACCGGAGCCCGCTCAACTCCGAGAGCCCGAAAAGGGGGCCGCGAGTGAGATCAAGCTCCCTGACATCCCCGACACGTCGTCTCCGGAGATCATCCGCGAGCTTCAGGGATTGGCGCGAGAGATCAACGCTGATGCGGTCTTGCTAACCTCAAGAGAAGAAATACTGGCCAGCGTCGGTCAACTGGCGACCGGTAAGTTGACCCGGCTCGCTCAGATCATTGCGGAGAGTCACCAATCATCCGGGCAGATCGCCGAGATTCTCAGCCGCGAGCGGCGGCGGTTCGAGCAGAGCATAGAGGGCAATGGGTACATGCTGTATTCGCTGACAGTGGTCGAGGACGTGGTTCTGTCAGCAGCCCTACGCACCGACGTGGCGTTGGGAATCGTTCGTCACCGAGCCAAGGGAGTCGCCAGGCGACTCTCGAATCTCATAAGCCTTCCCAATAGATAGAAGGATTCGTATACCCTATGTCCGAACGAGAAAAACTGGTCCTTATCGACGGTCATGCCCTGGCATATCGTGCATACCACGCTCTCCCTGACGACCTCACGACATCAAGAGGCGAGTTGACGAATGCCGTCTACGGGTTTACGTCGATGCTGCTCAACGTCCTGAGGGACGAGGAGCCGACGCATATCGCAGTCACGTTCGACAAGGGGCCCACGTTCCGCCACGAGATCTACACCGAGTACAAGGCTCATCGGGCCAAGATGCCGGACGAGATGCGGTCACAGATGGATCGTGTCCGAGACGTTGTCCAGACCCTCGACATCCCGATCTATGAGGAGGAAGGGTACGAAGCTGACGACCTCCTCGGTACCCTCGCCCGGCAGGCGGAGGAGCGAGGAGTAGACACGCTCATCGTCACCGGTGATATGGACCTGTTACAGTTAGTTGACGAACACGTACAAGTGCTGACCTCCCGCTGGCGTTTCTCCGACACAGTGATCTACGATGTTGACGGGGTGGAGGATCGCTATGATGGCCTGAGCCCCGATCAGCTGGTAAACTATAAGGCCCTTATCGGGGACAAATCAGACAACATCCCTGGTGTCTATGGTGTGGGGGAGAAGACCGCCACCAAGCTCATCAAGAAATACGGATCTCTCGACAACATCTATGAGCACCTGGACGAGATATCGACGCGCTTCCGAAACCGGCTGGAGGAGGGACGCGAGGACGCATTCCTCAGCCGTCGACTAGCAAAGATCGCTCGTGATGCCCCCGTGACGCTTGAGCTCGACACCTGTCGTGTCCGGACCTTCGACTACGACGAGGTCCTCGACCTTTTCCACAGACTGGAGTTCAATTCCCTCATCGACCGCTTGCCCAAGCCGAAGGACCTGCAACCGGCAGGCGTGGCACACCAACTCAACCTGTTTGGCAGAGAGGAGGCAGCAGAGAAAGAGATCAAGTCTCCTGAAGAGGACCTGGCCAGGTATCAAGTCGTCACCGATGAGGACGATCTGCGTCGTTTGACCACTCGCTTAGGGAATGCAGCCTCCCTGACTGTCGACACTGAGACGACGGCCGTTGACCCTATGAAGGCCAGGCTGGTAGGTATCTCTCTTACCGACAGCGCCGAGCGAGGATACTACATCCCGGTTAAGGCTCCGCCTGGGGATCCCCAATTGCCAATGGACACGGTCATCGACGCTCTGAGCCCGCTGTTGACCAGACGTGACATTCCGAAGCAGGGACACAACATCAAATATGATCTGATCGTGCTCGAGCAGGCCGGCAGCAAGATCCAACCGCTAGCCTTCGACACGATGATCGCTGAGTGGCTGGTCGACCCCAGCTCGACGAGCCTGGGGCTTAAAGATCTAGCCTGGACGCGCCTTCACGAGAGGATGACACCCATCACGGACCTGATCGGCACGGGCAGGGATCAGCTGTCCATGGATCAAGTGCCGGTCAAGCGAGCAGCCCCTTACGCGTGCGCTGACGTCGATATGACCCATCGCCTCAGAGCCATACTGCAAACCGAGCTGAAGGAGAAGGAGCTATGGGGGCTCTTCACCGAGGTGGAGATGCCCCTGATACCCGTGCTGGCAGCCATGGAGAAAGCGGGCATCGGGTTCGACGTCGACCAACTGGAGCAGATGTCTCGGGAGTTAGCTGCTCGTCTTCTCGAGATCGAGGCCGATATCTACGACATGGTCGGCTATCCGTTCAATGTGAACTCAACGCAACAGCTCTCCGATGCTCTGTTCAAGACCCTGGATTTGCCGTCGCAGGGGGTGCGGCGCACCAAGACCGGCCACTTTTCGACCGCGGCAAGTATATTGGAGCGGCTGCAGGACCGGCACCCGGTGATCAATCTGGTGCTGGAGCATCGAACACTCTCAAAACTTAAGTCAACCTACGTCGACGCACTCCCCAGCATGGTCAATCCGGACACAGGACGCCTTCACACCTCGTACAATCAGACCGGCACGGTCACCGGACGCATCAGCTCGAGCGACCCGAACCTCCAGAACATCCCGATCCGCACCGAGCTCGGTAGGCACGTCCGGCGCGCGTTCGTCGCAGAAGAGGGTTGGAAGCTGATTGCCGCCGACTACTCTCAGGTGGAGCTTCGCGTGATGGCCCACGTCTCGGGCGACGAGGGACTGCTCGGGGCCTTTGCTCGCGGCGAGGATATCCACGCCAGCACCGCTGCGGCGATCCTCGGCATCCCCTTGGATGACGTGACGTCAGACCAGCGCCGGCTCGCCAAGACGGTAAATTTCGGGCTCTCCTACGGCCAGACAGCGTACGGATTGGCCCAGGCTACCGGGCTGACCCAGCCGGAGGCTGAGGACTTCATAGAGACTTACTTTGAGCGTTTCCCCAGAGTGCGCGAGTACATCGAACGCACCAAGACCCTTGCCGCTCGACAGGGCTACGTCGAGACCTTGATGGGACGCCGGCGATACTTCCCGGAGCTACAGCCGGACAGCAAGGCATCCCATTACGCACGTCAGGCCGCCGAGCGTATGGCGATCAACGCTCCCATCCAAGGAACCGCTGCAGACATCATAAAGATCGCAATGATCCGCCTCCATCGCACACTGCAGGAAAAGGGGGCACGCTCAAAGATGATCTTGCAGGTGCACGACGAATTGATCGTCGAAGCCCCCGAGGAGGACGTATTGAGCATGGCAGAGTTGATGCGTGACATTATGGAAGGCGCCTTCGACTTGGACGCTCCGCTACGAGTGGACCTTAAGACCGGGCAGAATTGGGAGGAGATGGCGCCGCTGGAACTCTAGAACAGGGCGTCGATTCTCCCAGCAAGGGCGCCTCCAAGCTTGGCTCAACTCGTTCGATACAGAATCCAGATTCGCCAACAGGAACTCGATCGCAATCAAATCGTTAAGGAGGAAGCATGGCAACTTCAAGGACCGCACAGCAGGCGTTACAAGCGCTATCTGAATCGGCCGACGCTGAGAAACTAAAGGGAATGGACGCCACTATCTTATTCGACGTCTCTGGTGAGGATGGCGGGCAGTGGACCGTCACCATCGACAACGGGCAAGTCGACGTTGAGGAGGGAACGACAGAATCACCCACAATCACAGTCGAGGCCACCGCCCAGGATCTAAAGGCGCTGATCAAGGGCGAGTTGAACCCAATGGCCGCCTTCATGCAAGGAAAACTCAAGGTCAAGGGAGATATGTCGATGGCGATGCAGCTGCAGAAGCTCTTCGGCTGACAACGCGCGAGCGTCTCGAGGCCTCAAGCACCGGCGGTGGCCACCGCCGGTGCTTGAGGGTTGAGCGTTGCTGCTCAGTCCGGCTATTCCTCTTGCCTCATCATCGACGGACTCCAACGCTCATCACCCATCGTCACCTCTACCGGGCGATCTACGGCTTCCTCCGCGGCTTTCTTCACCTGGGCAAGCATGACCTGAGCCATTGGGCAGAAGGGAGTGGTGAAGATCATCGTGATGTGCACTTTCTCATCCGTCACATCGATGTGCCGGATGAAGCCTAGATCCACGACGCTCATCCCCATCTCAGGATCAATGACCTCCTTCAGCGCTTCACGAACTGCATCAGCCTGGCCTTCTTTCTCATCTGACATACTACGTCCTCCTTAGTCCTCCAGGTTACTCGGATCGAATGATGCTCAGAAATGCGTCCCGACGGGTCAATTCTAGCACAGAAATATCCTTGCGTCAATAAGAAAGATTGGTATGATATATTTCCGGTGCATATCGGGGGATTGCGGTATGAGCAAGCGGTGATATACTCCTCCCCTGCAGCGGGCGCCGCAGACTACTGGAGGCACCAGACCGGAGGTAAGATTGAGCACAAAGACGAGATTCGACCCCACTCGATATCGAGCCGACTTCCCTATCCTGAAGCGAGAGATAAGCGGGCAACCCCTGGCGTACCTGGACAACGCTGCCACGACGCATAAGCCGGATGCGGTCATAGAAGCACTCACTAATTTCTATGCCAACCGTTACGCGAACATCCATCGCGGCGTGCACACCCTGAGTGAAGAGGCAACCGTCGCTTACGAAGCCGCCCGGGACAAAGTCGCAGCCTTCATCCAGGCCCCGGATCGCCGCGGTGTGATCTTCACCCGCAATACCACGGAAGCCATCAACCTCGTAGCCTATAGTTGGGGCAGGAGACATATCAAGGCTGGGGACAGGATCGTCGCCACGATGATGGAGCATCACAGCAACCTCGTCCCCTGGCAGCAACTCGCGAAAGAGACGGGGGCGGACCTCTGTTATGTCTCTGTGACAGATGAAGGGCATCTGGACCAGGCGTCGCTGGACAAACATTTAGATGGACCTGTCAAGCTGGTGGCCTTTACACACATCTCCAACGTGCTGGGGACAGTAAACCCCGCCGCCGAGATCACCGCCCGCGCCCATACCGCTGGCGCCCGGGTGTTGATCGATGCAGCACAGAGTGTCCCGCATCTGCCGGTGGACGTCGGGGCACTCGACTGCGATTTCTTCGCTTTCTCCGGCCACAAGATGTGCGGTCCGACAGGGGTTGGCGTACTGTATGCTCGACCGGAGCTCTTGGATGAGATGCCCCCCTTCCTCACAGGAGGTGGCATGATCGAACGCGTGGATTGCGAACGCTCCCGATGGGCCGACCCGCCGGCGAAGTTTGAGGCTGGCACACCGCCCATCGCAGAGGCAGTAGCGTTGAGCGCGGCGATCGACTACTTGAGCAACGTCGGGATGGAGGCCATCTGGACCCACGAGCAGAACCTCGCCCCCTACGCGTGGGAGCAGCTGAACGATCTCTCTGGCGTACGTGTCATAGGACCGCCAGCTAACGGCCGGAGTGGCGTCGTCAGTTTCATCGTCGAGGAAGTTCATCCCCACGACGTGGCGGAGATTCTCAATGCGCAGGGTGTCGCCATCCGCGCCGGCTACCACTGCGCGCATCCCCTGCATCAGTACTTCGGCCTACCTCCCACAGCACGTGCCAGCTTCTATCTTTACAACACCCGCGAAGAAGTGGATCGGTTGATCGCTGGTATTCGACGGGCGCAGAGTCTGCTAGCCATCAGACGCTAGGCGTGAACTACAAAACCACCAGTCATCCGCCATTGACGGCCAAGAGCAGCCGGCATAGGGACCAGGAGAGACGATGTCTGACCTATATCGTGAGAAAATTCTAGATCACTATGGTAATCCCCGGAACGAGGGGGTAATGGAGAATGCCGACATCTCCCACGAACGTGAAAACCCCATCTGTGGCGATGTCGTACAGCTGGACATTCGAGTCGAGGATGGGAGGGTAACCGAGGCCCGATTCAGCGGTCAGGGCTGCGTGATCAGCATGGCATCAGCTTCGATGTTCACCGAAGAGATCAAGGGAAAGACCATCTCAGAGTTGAAGCAGCTGGACGACGAGGATATCTTCAGAATGCTGGGCGTCGAGCTGGGACCGTCCCGCTATCACTGCGGCGTGTTGCCACTGAAAGTCCTACAGGAAGCCATCGCGGACTGGGAAGACACCTGACCGTTTCCCTTCAGGTCTCCCGCTCCAGCATCGCTATCAGCGTCCGGGGCAACCTATCCCGATTCTCCCACCTGGCATCGAGAACCGTCGTGGCAACCTCCGGGAGCCGCAGCTGAGCACGAGCCAACAATTCGGGTCGGACAACGACCACCGCCATCGCGAAGCCACCGCTATGGAGCACGTCAAACGCGCGGGCCCACCCTTTCTCTCGCTCTATCTCCAGCGGCCCGAGTTCGTCGATGACGAGCAAATCGCAGGGCACAGAGCGTTCTAGCACCGCCGCGCCCCATCTTAACGCGCTGGGACTGAACCGGAAGCGCCCTTGAACGACGACATGCCCTTCACCCGACTCTTGCGTGAGACGACGCGTGTCCCCGCTGCGGACGTCATAGACCTCGCGGGTGTCGTCTCGGGCTAATGTGAGGACGCCGCCACACTCATATCCCTGGGCTCGCGCCAGTGCGATCGTCTCTCGACAGACTGTGGTCTTGCCAACCCCTCGTTCGCCAGTCAAGATGACTACGCGAGTCATCTCATTCCCCGTGACCCGGGATCGGTCCGAATGCTGATGCGACTTCGTGAGGCTCAAAGACCTCCAGCATGCAATCCCACCACGTTAGGCCATCGGTCTTTCGGAACTCCCACCAGAAAACATCGGGCCAGAACGTGCGCCAGCGCCACTGTGACGGAACTCGATCCCATCCATGTTCACGCGCCAGGGCGGTGAAATCAACGTAGTATCCCGCCGGTACGTACTCGCTGACAGCTCCTCCATCTACATCAGCCCGCCCACCCTCTCTCCGAGCATTCAGATCCCATGGACGTTCGCGCAATGGCTCGCCCAGACTCCCATCCTGCGCCGCGGCCCGGATGAAGACCCGCCAGTAGGTGTCGTCTCCGATCTCCTCCCGCACCAACTGAACCAAGGCGTCTTCCCCCCCGTAAGGCTCCTGATCCAGAGCGAAGGCCCGACCGCAGAGGTGCCAGCTCTTGCGCGACTGCCCAGCAGGCGGCACGTGGTTCAAGGGCAGCAGAGCGCTGTCCAGTTCAGCCAGATAGTCCCACCCAGCCCTCTCCAGCACTCGCCGCCTCAGCACGTTGAAGCTGTCGTTTACCTGATCAGAGAGCAACGGGGTTCCTTCGTTGGTGCTCACGCCAGGCAGCGACACCAGCTCATAAGGCGGCCCTTCGGCTGGCGTCGGCCGTACCACTTCAGTGTAGAGGGACTGCCGGGGCTCCAGCTCTGTGTCCTGTGCCCGAGCGATAACCCGCGACGAAAGAGGTCGATCTGACCAGGTGAGACCATCCAGCAGTCCTTCAGTGGCGTAGATCTCGTGGAATGAAGCCCAGCCCCTCATACTGGCAGCCACAATATGGCTGCGTCCGTCTCGTTCGTACGCGTAGATCAGGCTCTCACCGTCTGGAGCCCAAGCCGGCCCCTTACCCGAGCCAAAGAACTCGGTCTGTGTCTGGTCGACCGACAGGGTCTCCCAGCAGAAGTCAGCTACCTGAACAAAGGGCTGACCCTCGGGGCCACTGACGTAGGCAAGCCACGATCCATCAGCCGACCAGGCAGGCACATCCTCGTCCAGATCAGGACTCTGCGTGAGGTTGACTACCTCAGCCTCATCGTCCAAGAGACGGAGACACACATCCTTGCCGCCAGCCCGCAACGACGTGAAAGCCACAGATCCGCTGTCTGGTGCCCATGCCGGGGCGTAATCCGGAGCTGGGTCAGTAGTTATGGGGCGCAGGTGCTTCCCAGCCGTGCTCATGACGTAGATGTCCAGATTTCCCTGGCGATAGGATTCGAAGGCAATCCATTGTCCATCAGGCGACCAACTGGGATTGCCATCAAAACTCTGATGGTGTGTCAGGCGAATCAGAGCCCCACTCCCGAGGTCCAGGAGGTAGATATCCCAATTGTCAGCACGGTTTGAGGCAAAGGCGATGTAGTTACCATCCGGAGACCATGCCGGGGACCGATCTTCAGCCTCATGATGTGTGAGTCGCACGAGTGCGCCCGTCCCTTGATCCAGCGCATAGATGTCGGTGTTGCCGTCTCGTC
>CAZQXX010000033.1:0-4324 GCA_964597105.1 uncultured Anaerolineales bacterium | reverse complement strand
GGGCGACCCGTTCTGCTGTCAGCTTCTTCCTGCCCCATCATACCACGGCGAAGTATACGTTCGACAGAACGCTTGTCAAGCATTAGCGATCGGCTATACTTACGTGATGCGTAAGGCCTAAGCAGGGGAGTCTCCTGCGGTTCCCCCCATGCTGCTTCACCGCCCGATCCAGAGTTGCGAGAAAACAGCAAAGACTGCCAGGTGTTCACGACATGTACCACGTGTTCGTTGTCTCTGATGGCACTGGTGCCACCGCCGAGCGGGTCCTCAACGCTGCCCTGACCCAGTTTAAGGGCGCACCCGTCCAGGTTGAGCGCCGGTCAAGGGTGCGCACCGTCGAAAAGGTTCATCAGGTGGTGCGTGAAGCCGCCGAAACGGGCGGGAGCATCGTCCATACGCTCGTGCTAGATGAATTGCGCGATGAGATGATCCGTACGGGGCGGCTCCACAACGTGGAGACGATCGATCTGATGGGCCCCCTGCTGGCGCGGCTTTCACAGCAGCTCTCAATCTCGCCGGTTGAGAAACCGGGGCTCTTCCGCCAGCTGAACAAAGCCTACTTCCGCCGCATCGAGACCATGGAGTTCGCCCTCCACCATGACGATGGACGGCGGGCGCACGAGTTGGAACAGGCCGAGATCGTCCTGGTTGGTGTTTCGCGAACGTTCAAGACTCCTCTCAGCATCTACCTGGCCTTCAAGGGCTGGTTTGTGGCCAACGTACCGGTCATTCTGGAGAGACAGCTTCCACCCCAGTTATCCAAGCTGCCTTCGGGCCGCGTCTTCGGACTCACCATCGATCCTGACCGTCTGGCCCAACTGAGACAGGCACGACAGGAGCGCTGGGGGACCGCCCTGGGAGACTACGCTGAGCCCAGCTTCGTGCACCGCGAGGTGGCCTACGCAAAGGACATCTTCAACAGGCACCCTGACTGGCCCATCATTGAGGTAACGGACAAGCCAATCGAAGAGGTTGGCGCGGAGATCCTGGCCGTCAGAGGGGAGAGTTAGAAACGGAGGGGACAGAGCAGCAGACTTGCTACCCGTGCTGCCCTGGCACAACGCACAGTTAGTTGGATGAACGAAACAATGGCAGATGTGACACCGCTTCGCAAACAGTATCTTGACATCAAATCCAGACACCCGGACGCAATCGTCTTCTTCCAGTTGGGCGATTTCTATGAGGCCTTCGACGAAGATGCGGAAACCGCTGCTGATGAGCTGGACGTCGTACTCACCTCACGGCCGGTAGCCAAGAACCAGCGCATTCCGATGGCCGGCGTCCCCTGCCATGCCATTGAGGGGTACGTCGCCCGCCTCATCGAGAAAGGGTATCGCGTCGCTATCGCCGATCAGATGGATGACACCACCAGCAGCGGGCTTGTCGTCCGGCAGGTCACTCGGGTCGTTACCCCGGGAACCGTGGTCGAGCCCGCCCTCTTGGAGGAGAAGCGGCCGAACTACCTTGCTGCGGTCGTCGTCGATGGGAACCGCGCTGGCCTTGCCTACGTCGACATCACCACCGGGGAGTTCTCTACAGCCCAGCTGGAGAGAGTTGAAATCGAGCAGGAACTGGCTCGGGTGCAACCGAGGGAGTGCCTCGTCCCGGAGCAGGGACGATGGGAACAGACAGATGATTCAGGCCCCGAGACCACAAAGGATCCAAGCTCAACCTTGAGGCGCCTCGGCCCTGGCACCCACGTCACCCCGCTGCCGGGCTATCGCTTCGAGTTGGGAACCGCTCGCCAGGTACTGCGCGATCATTTCGGTGTTGCGACACTCGATGGGTTCGGCTGTGCGGGCAAGCCGTTGGCGATCCGTGCCGCCGGCTCCATCCTTCACTATCTGCGCGAGACCCAGAGAGGCGCTCTGAAGCAAATCGTAAGTCTCAGAACGTACTCGACCTCCCGCTTCATGCGCCTTGACGCGAACACGCGCCGTAATCTGGAGATTACGGAGACCATTCGTGACCGGCAGAAGCGAGGCTCGCTTCTGGGCGTGCTCGATGAGACGCTCACGGCGATGGGAGGGCGACTGCTGCTGGCCCGGCTGGCCCAGCCGCTGCTCGACCGCGAGAAACTCGAAGATCGGTTGGACGAGGTGGACGCACTCTACGACCAGACAATCCTCCGGCGGAAGGTCCGAGAGCTTCTCAAGACCGTCCCCGATCTGGAGCGCCTGGCTAATCGCGTTCTTGGTGACACCGCTACTCCTCGGGATCTGGTCGGCATCCGCGAGGCCCTCGAGACCGTGCCAGATCTGATGGAAGTCCTTTCACAGTCTCCAGTCTGCGCGTCGCGGTTCGGGTCAGATCTAGATCCTTGTGTCGATGTCGCGTCCCTGATCGCTTCCGCCATCGTGGATGACCCCCCCGGCAAACCATCCAGCGGCGGGGTGATCCGCCGCGGGTTCTCCGATGAACTCGACGACCTGCTCCGTTCGGTACGGGAGGCACGGGAATGGCTCGCCAGCCTGGAGAAGAGGGAACAGAAACGAACCGGGATCAAGAGCCTGAAGGTGGGCCACAACAAGGTGTACGGCTACTATATCGAAGTAACCAAGGCAAACCTTGATGCCGTGCCTGACGAATATACCCGCAAACAGACGCTGACCAACTCGGAGCGATACATCATCCCCGAGCTCAAGGAGGTAGAAACACGCATCCTCAGCGCCGAGGAGCAGCAGTCTGAGATCGAAGTTCGGCTATTCCACGACATCTGCGCCCAGGTAGCTGCACGGGTTGATCCATTGCTGACCACAGCACGGACCCTGGCCCGTCTGGACGTCGCGTCGGGGCTGGCTGAGGTTGCGGTGAACAGCCGCTATGCGCGGCCAGAGCTTACCGATGAGAATGTGTTGGACATCGATGCCGGTCGACATCCAGTGGTCGAGAAAGTGCAACGGGATGAGCCCTTCATGCCCAACGACCTTGATCTGAACGGCAATGAGCGCATCCTCATAATCACTGGCCCGAACATGGCCGGTAAATCCGTTTACCTGCGCCAGGCAGCCCTGATTGTCCTGATGGCGCAGATCGGAAGCTATGTGCCTGCGGACCGGGCTAGGATCGGCATCGTCGACCGCATCTTCACCCGCATTGGCGCTCAGGATGAAGTCGCCTTCGGTCAGTCCACGTTCATGGTAGAGATGGTTGAGACTGCCAATATTCTGAATCACGCCACGCCACGCAGTCTGCTCATCCTCGACGAGGTCGGGCGCGGAACCAGCACGTACGATGGCCTCTCTATCGCCTGGGCAGTGGTCGAGTACCTGCACAACCACCCTGAGCGGCAGGCCAGAACGCTCTTCGCCACCCACTATCACGAGCTCACAGAGATGGCAAACCGCCTTCCATCAGTACGCAACTACAACCTGGCAGTGGTCGAGGAGGGAAAGCAAGTCGTCTTTCTCCATAAGGTGGAGCCGGGCGGAGCCGACCGATCCTACGGCATTCACGTGGCGCAGTTGGCCGGGGTTCCCAGGCCCGTCCTCCACCGCGCTGAAGAGCTTCTGGCTCAGCTCGAGAGCGGCGAGTTCCGTCCTGGGACGGAGAAGCCAGAGCCTTATCAGCCGGTGCTCTTCGCCGACGAAAACCCTATCGCGGAAGAGCTACAGACGATGGACGTCTCATCGATGACGCCGCTGGAGGCAATCAACAAGCTGTACGAGCTCCAGAAGAGAGCCCAGGAAGACTAAGTGATCGGCCGGTCTCCTATCAAGCCAGCACCGAGGCCGCCAGAGCTATCTGGCCCAGGTGGTAGGTCATATGGATCCACAGCCGTGCCATAGGGAAAGACCTGACGAAGCGATCCCAGGCTAGCATACCGTCGGAGACGAAGAAGAGACTCGCCCCGATCACGGCCAGCCATGTCCTGAGCGTCCCCCAATCCGGCCGGAAAAGCGTCGTCCATGCCGAGTAGAGCATCAGGCTGAGCACCACGCTGTACATCGCCACCGGGACGAGCATCCGCTTCTGACCTCGCTCACGCAACCCCTCAGCGACACGTCGGAAGAAAACCGCCCCTATGCCTGCTATAGGAACCAAGACGGCGATCGAAGACCATGGTGGCACGGTCGCATGGAAGCCGACGATGTAGCAAACGTGTGCTAGAAGGAAAGCCGCTAGCCCCGCTAGGAAAAGACGCTCTCTGCGCAACATCAGGAAGACATCTCCAGCCAAGGAAAAGACAAACCCGAGGAGAAAGAACCACGCCTGCCACTCATCTTCAAAACCCGGCGCCCCACCCCATGCCGTCACCAGAATGGCGAGCATCACAGCCAACATCGTCGCCGGCTTGCAGACCGTCTCCAGCCGTCTTCGTCCG
>CAZQXX010000032.1:2497-19635 GCA_964597105.1 uncultured Anaerolineales bacterium | reverse complement strand
CTAGTGCTCTGTTACTTGGCCTTGACCTTGATCGCCTTAGGCTTCACTTCCTCGGCCTTGGGCAACCGGAGCGTCAATATACCATCTTCGAAATCCGCCTCTGCCTCGTCAGCCTCGACCGAGGTCGGGATTGCTACGGAGCGGGAGAAGGCTCCATACCGATGCTCCCGATAGACATAGTTCTCCTCTTCTATCTCTTCTTCTGCCCTCGTCTCGCCCCTGATGGTCAACGTGTCCCCGGTGATGTTGATGTCCAGATCCTCCGGATCAACGCCGGGCACAGACGCCTTTACGACCACGTCATCATCGGTCTCATACATGTCCACGGCCAGGGTGCCCGTCACCCGTGGCGCCAAGGCTGCGCCCTCAGGCCGTACGAAGCTCTCTTCAAACAACCGATCCATTGCCTCCCGCAGGCTGACTAGGTCGCGGAAAGGCTCCCAACGCGTTAACTGTGTCATTTCAGCACCTCCTTGCCTTTCACTAATCTTGCCTGAATTGACTCCCACAGTTTTATTCAACATATGTCTATCACGGGGGCATAAGATTGCCATTAGAGCCGAATTAGACATGCGTTAGAGATGATGGGGCTCAGCAGAAGGGCTCTACACGGCGCAGCGGGGCAAGCCATACAGGTATTATTCGAGACTGTCTTTGGGTCCTCAGTGCCTCCCCAATGCACCTGAGAGTGAAGTCGTTCTGCGGCCCGACCTGCCACATTAGACTCGGTTTTGCCCCACCCAGCGTTCAGGCATATAATAGGCTGGATCCAGTGAGGAACGGCCTTTGATCAAGCCGCATATCGACCGAAGCGCTGTCCAGTGCTCTGACCCCGCCTCGACAGCGAACGAGTCTTCAATAGGAGGTATCCGCAATGGCGGAGTACCGCATCCGCGAACACCCTATCCTAACTGTAGAGGACCAGCCGACCTTTGAGTTTACGTGGAACGGACGCGTGATGACAGCCCGTGCAGGGGACACCATCTCCTCGGCACTCTTTGCCAACGGCGTACGCATCTTCGGCCACCATCATAAGGACAAGGCTCCCCAGGGAATCTTCTGTGCCAACGGCCAATGTGCACAGTGCCTGGTGATGGCTGATGGCCTACCAGTCAAGTCTTGCATGACTGCGGTAGTGCCGGGGATGACCGTCGAGCCGATGGAGGGGAGACCTACCCTACCCGATGTCGAGTCTGCGCCCGAGACCCAGGGCATTGAGACGGTCGATATCGAATGCTTGATCATCGGGGGCGGACCAGCAGGGCTTTCAGCTGCCATTGAGCTGGGCAAAGCCGGTGTGCGCACATTGATTGTGGATGACAAGCATCGCGTGGGGGGTAAGCTGGTGCTTCAGACGCATAAGTTCTTTGGCTCCATCGACGCCTGCTACGCCGGTACACGAGGGACTGACATCGCCACAAAGCTGGCAGACGAAATGCGCGAGTTCGAGAATGTGAAGGTCTGGCTCGACACCACAGCGCTGGCCGTGTTCTCGGACCGCAAGGTGGGGTTGCTACGGGAAGGGTACTGCGTCTTGGTGCGACCGCAAGTCCTATTGGTGGCCACCGGGGCGAGAGAGAAATCTCTGGCTTTCCGCGGGAACACCCTCCCGGGCGTATACGGTGCCGGCGCCTTCCAGACCCTCGTCAATCGCGATATGGTGAAGTCAGCCGATCGGCTTTTCGTCGTCGGTGGGGGAAACGTGGGGCTGATCGCCGGCTATCACGCCCTTCAGGCGGGTATCAACGTCGTCGGTCTCTGTGAGGCCCTGCCTGAGTGCTCCGGATACAAGGTCCACAAGGATAAGCTCGCCCGGCTGGGTGTCCCTATCTTTACGTCCCACACGGTGCTGAGTGCCAACGGTGACGATCAGGTCGACTCAGTCACCATCGCGCAGATCGATAATAACTGGAAGCCCATTCCGGGCACGGAACAGTCGTTCGACTGCGATACCATCCTGGTCGCTGTGGGGCTGGATCCGGTTGACGAGTTCGTCACCAAGGCCAGGGAGTTCGGCCTCCCGGTCTATGCCGCCGGCGACGCTGAGGAGATCGCTGAGGCGTCTGCTGCGATGTTCACCGGTCGGATCCGTGGGATGGAGATTGCTGGATCATTGGGTAGAGACGTCGGCGAGGTGCCTGCCGAGTGGCACCGTACTGCAGACATCCTGAAATCGCGTCCCGGCGCCGTGGTCACCGAGGACATCCCCGAGGACGAGAAAGGGGTCTTCCCTGTGCTCCACTGCGCACAGGAGATTCCCTGCAACCCCTGCACATCGGTCTGCCCTCAAGGCTGCATCACAATTGAGGCGGACGACATAAGGGGCCTTCCGGAGTACGTCGGCGAGGACTGCATTGGCTGTGAGCAGTGCGTCGCCATCTGCCCCGGGCTCGCCATCACGCTGGTTGACTACACAGACGGCTCGGACTACGCCACGGTCACCGTACCTTACGAATTCGCCCCGGATACGATCGATGAAGGCGACACTGTAACGGTGCTGGACACCGAAGGCAAGGTCCTGGGCAACGTGGAGGTGACGCGAGTGCGGCAGCCCCGATTCGCAGACCGAGCGCTTCTCGTGCGCTTAAAGGCACCGCGTGCCATCGCCAAGCGCATCGCCGGCATCCGCGTGCAGGACCCATGGGTCTCGGAGCCTCTGGAGGAGATTGTCGAGCGCATCCCGGACGACGAAATCATATGCCGCTGCGAGCGTGTGACAGCAAGAGAGATCCGTGACTTGATTCGCTCTGGCGTGCGGGACATGAACCACATTAAGGCAGTGACTCGAGCCGGAATGGGTGCCTGTGGCGGTAAGACGTGCACCAATCTGATCAAGCGCCTCTTCCGTGAGGAAGGTGTCACCTTGAGTGCTCTGACCGAGAATACCCAGCGACCGTTGTTCATTGAGGTGCCACTCGGCGTCTTTGCCGGAGTCTCCGCAGAGAAGAGACCGGTTAAGGAGGTACCCGCAACGCACGCTACCGACGTGCACGAAGGGGGCATGTAGACGACTGCCCAAGTCTCTCTGCTGGCGCAGTTTGTCGATCCGCCCCCGTCAGGGGCTTGTTATGAATCGAGGACGCGCGATCCTTGCCACATTGACGTCGCTCGCGCTGAGTGGCTGCCAGCTGATGGGCCCATTCCACCGGGAGGTCCCCGCGGCGCCGGCATCGACGGCGATACCGTTGCCGAGTGTAGTGCCGTCCACCACCAAGGCCTCGGAGTCTCCTACGCCCACTCAAGGAGCAACTGCATCCCGCATTATCCCGCCGAAGGATACCGTCCACCTGCCGCCCGGGTTCGATATCTCTGTCTTCGCCGAAGGGCTCCGTGGCCCACGTATGATGACTTTGGGTCCCGACGACCAGATATACGTCGCGGAGCGGGGCGCCGGGCGGATTGTCCGTCTTCCGGATCGCGACGGCGACGACGTGGCAGATGCTGTCGAAGTCGTCGCCGCCGGACTCACCGGGCCAAGCAGTATCGACTTCTACGAAGATGGCTCGCTATACGTTGGGGAGACAACCCGTATCCTCCGCCTAGACGACCCCGATGGGGATGGCGTGTTTCAGCGGCAGATGGTGATCGTCGATGGGCTTCCCGATGGGGGCCATACGACGCGGACAGTCCTCTTCAGCTCCGATTGGGAGTACCTCTATGTCTCCGTCGGTTCGTCCTGTAACGTCTGCGTGGAGGAGGATCCGCGGCGAGCGACCATCATGCGCTACCGTCCGGACGGAAGCTCGGGCACAATCTTTGCCCGAGGGCTGCGCAACGCAGTGGGGATCGCTTTCCACCCTGCTACCGACGAGCTCTGGGCCACCAACAACGGGCGGGACTGGCTGGGCGACAACCAGCCTCCTGAGACGGTCTACCGCGTGAAAGAAGGTGACGACGCCGGTTGGCCACGCTGCCACTCGGGCCGCATCGTGGACCCCGAGTATGGCGAGCCTGGGGCCTGCGAGGGGATAGCCGAACCGGCTGTTGAAATGCAGGCACATTCCGCGCCACTGGGACTGGCCTTCTATACGGGCAAGCAGTTTCCCGAGGAGTACCGTGGTGATCTGTTCATCGCCTTTCATGGTTCGTGGAATCGTACAGCACCCACCGGCTACAAGGTAGTTCGGGTGCCTATTCAGGGGGAAGAGGTCGGACCGCTGCATGACTTCGCCGTGGGCTGGTTGCGTAAGGATGGAGGGAACTGGGGACGCCCCGTGGATGTGCTCACAGGATCAGACGGAAGCCTCCTCATCTCCGACGATGGAGGCGGCTTCATCTATCGTGTCTTCTACACAGGTGAATAGGCCTGTGTAGATCACAAGGAGGGAGCAAACCGAGATGACAGACGATATCAAGGACTTGTTGGATATCTTCGCGGATGTGCGGAAGGAGGCAAACGTAAACAGGTGCTTTGGGGAGCCGGTGACGACAGAGGGTCGTACCGTCATCCCGGTCGCCAAGGTCAGTTATGGCTTTGGAATGGGGGCGGAACAGGCGCCATCTGCTGGCTTGGAGAAGTCAGAGACACAGATACGCGGCCCATATGGCGGAGGCGCCAGCAGCTCACCTCTCGGGGTCATTGAGGTGACTCGGGAAGAGGTGCGCGTGAAACCCACGATTGACGCAGAGAAGGTAGTGATGATGCGGATGCTCGTCGGCATCTGGAGCGTATTCTGGGTAGCCCGCGTGCTGATGGCGATCTTGGGTCGGCGAGACTAGACTCCGATCTGCATGATGCCTTTCCAATCTGGCGCCCATCATCCTGCCTCGTGCGGAGATTACCTTGCCAGTAGCCGTTTCCGCGTGGTATAATTCTTGCAGTATATTGGAGGAGAGGAGAAAATGAAACCACCTGTCGACCCTATTCTGATTCACTTCACTGAGAACTGGGGCATCCACTGGTACGGCGTTCTCATTGTGAGCGGCGTGATGCTGGGCGCCGTTTACGCAGCATGGCGAGCTGGACGGAACGGCGACGACCCGGATCACGTCTGGAACGCCCTCACTATTGCCATTATCATGGGCATCATCGGAGCCCGCCTGTATCACGTCTTCTCCAGTCCGGAGGGGGGAATGGTGGGCTGGGATTACTACCGTACGCATCCCATCGAGATTCTTTACATCTGGCAGGGAGGATTGGGCATCTATGGGGCGATCGTGGGAGGTCTCGCGGGGGTGGCTCTCTATGCCTGGCGAGCCGGTCTGCGCCCGCTGAAATGGCTTGACTACGGTACACCCGGTCTGGCGCTCGGACAGGCTATCGGGCGATGGGGGAACTTCATCAATCAAGAGCTCTACGGCCCCCCTACGAACCTTCCTTGGGGCCTGAGGATCGACCCTGAGCACCGTATCAGGCCGTACAATGACTTGGAACAGTACCCACCGGACACGCTCTTCCACCCCACGTTCCTTTACGAATCCCTGTGGGCGTTGGTGGTGTTCGCCGTGCTGGCCTGGGTTGCCCACCGGTTCAAGGATCGGCTCAAGGAAGGCGATGTCCTCCTCGGTTATTTCATTGGCTACCCGTTGGGACGCTTCTTCCTTGAGTTCCTTCGCCCCGATGCATGGATGGTCGGCCCTATCGCAGCCGCGCAGCTGTTCGCCCTTATCGCCATCGTCGGCGCAGGCGCCATCTTGATCGTGCGTCACACGATCGCCAGGACGCCGGCGCCGAATGCAAGTGACACATCTTCGAAGCCGGAGGCAGACGAGCAATCGTGACCCCGAGACGCGCGCTGATCGCACGGAGCGTAGGTGAAAGGCGCGCTGCCCGAGAAATCAATTGGGGGAGCCCAATGCCCTTGGCATTGGGCTCTTTCTTTATTGGGACGAGAAGGAGACAGTCGGATGACCAGAGGAGAAGCACTCTACCGCTTGCAGCAACTCGATAGCGAGCGCGACGCTAAGGAGGCACGCCTCACGGAGATAAGAACCGCGCTGGAAGATGACAGCGCCCTTCGGGAGGCCCGTCGGAGGTTGGAGAAAGCAGAGAAGCGAGCGCTCGAATCGCAGGTCAAGCAACGAGATCTGGAGCTCGAGATCGAAAGCCTGGCGGACAAGGTCTCACGATCCGAGAAGCGGCTCTACGGCGGAAAGGTCAAGAACCCCAAAGAACTCTCGGATCTTCAGGCGGAGGTCGCCTCCCTGAAAGGACGGCGTCAGAGACTGGAGGACACCCTCCTGGAGGCCATGATCGAGAAAGAGACGGCGGAAGAAGCGCGCCGTGAAGCGCGTGAGCACCTCGAGGAAGTAGAGTCTATCTGGGCAACACGGCAGGCGGACCTCAAGGCCGAACAGGAACTGCTGCAGAAGCGACTTAAGGAGATTCAGGGAAAGCGGAGCGCTACTACGCCCCGCATCGACCCCGACGTTCTGGCCGATTACGAGAAGCTACGTGAGATAAAAGGGGGGCAAGCGGTGGCTCACGTGCGGGACGATACCTGTGCGGTGTGCGGAGTCACCATCTCTCCCAGCGCTGAATGGAAGCTTCGTCAGGGTGAACTGGTACACTGTGACTCATGTGGACGGATCATCGTGTCAGTCTGAACCGCGATTTCATCCCCTTCTACAAGAGATCAACCACATGTGGGAGGGTGTGGTGCATAAAAACGCCATGACCTCCCAAAAGGGAGGCCATGACAGCGAAAGGAGGGTAACCACCGACAACCTTCTAGGTATCGGGGGACGGCAATGCCGTCCCTAAGGTGTCTCCATTCTAGCCTAAGGGCTATGGCCCGTCAATAGTACTAATGTACCAGATGCATGCATCGGCTTGCCCCGTTGCGCCTTCGTCTTGGCTCTACGCGCCGGGCCGATCTCACCTCAGTAGGCGAGATTCAGTAGCACCCTTCGCAGCAGCTGCTCAACAAACCAGAGGATGAGCAACGCCAGCATAGGGGAAAAATCCAGCCCACCGATGGGCGGTACGTTGCGGCGTATCGGCGCCAGCAAAGGCTCGGTGATCTGGATCAGAAACTGCATCGCCGGGTGATAGGGGCTCACGTTGAACCAGGGCAGCAATGCACGGGCAATGATGGCAAACGAGTAAAGCGTGAAGGCCAAGTTGATGACTTGGAGTATAATACGCATTGGTCTCCTACAGAAATAGAGCTGAGAAGCTGCTCAGTCAGCGCAGTTGTCGATCCGCAATAACGCGATCCCGTCAGCTACCGCGCGGTCCAAAGATCCCGCGCCCGACACGGACCATCGTCGCCCCTTCCTCTATGGCCACCTCAAAGTCATTCGTCATGCCCATAGAGAGGTGACGCCAGTCAACTGAGGTGAAGCGCTCCCGCAGCACATCGCGCAGACTACGCAAGCTAGCAAACAGCGGCCGCACCTCCTCAAGGTCGTCCACGTAGGGAGGCATGGTCATCAACCCACGTACCTCCAGACCTGGTAGGGCCAAGATTTCGTCGACAGCCGCGAAGAAAGCTTCCTGTCGCGCCTCGTTCTCCTCCCAATCTCTCAGTGCGAAGCCGTACTTTGACCCTTCGCCGGAGATATTGCACTCCAGGAGAACGGGAAGCACCTTCTCGCCTCCGTCGATATAGCTACTCAGACGCTGAGCGATGCTGACTCGGTCGACGGAGTGGACGTAGTCATAGTACTCCACCACTCGCCTCGCCTTCCGGCTTTGGATGTGGCCAATCATATGCCAAGTGGGAATCTCGCCAGAGATGTAGGGCTCGACGGCCGTGATCTTGCTGATGCCCTCACGAGCTCGATTCTCACCGAAATGGCGCACACCTGCCTCATAAGCAGCAAGGACCACATCTGCCGGATGGGTCTTCGTCACAGCGACAAGGGTGACGTCCTCAGGGACTCTCCCCACTCGTTGAGCGGCCTCTGCAATTCGCTCTCGTATACGTGCTAGATTCGCTGAGATGTCAGTCATGTGTCAATCCTATCACTACGCCGAAACGCCCCGTCCGTCCACCTTCAGCTCGATGTGAGAAGAACTCATCTACGTGGCAGGATGTACAAAGGGCAGCGTGTTCGATCTGCCCGACGCCGACAGCGCTGAGCTGCGCCTCGACAGCGGCGGGAAGATCAGCATGTACGTGCCTGTCAACCCGCCGCAGCACCTCGCTTCCCGGAGGACACGCGGATGCGATCTCCGTGGCGACCCCGGTTCCCACCTCGTAGCAGCAAGGCCCGATCGTCGGTCCGATACCTGCCCAGATATCGCTTGGCCTGCACGCCAGGTATTCCGTCATAGTCTGGACCGAGGCCGCTACCACGCCAGCTACAATGCCGCGCCACCCGGCGTGCACCAGGCCCACTGCCCGTTGCACTGCATCGAACAACAGAATCGGAGTACAGTCCCCAAAACGCATCATCAAGGGCACGCCAGGCGCGTTCGTCACGAGACCGTCGGTCTCCGGGCGAACGGTCCCACGCGCCTCGGGTCCGACGACATCGACCGACGCACCATGCACCTGCCAGGGGCTGACAAGGTACCCAGGGCTCAGCCCAAGCGGCCCCAGTGCCCGTCGGTGATTCTCCTGGACCGCGTCCAGGTCGTCGCCAACCGTGTGCCCAAGATTGAGGGTGGCATAGGGGTCTCGGCTGACGCCTCCAATTCGGGTCAGGACGGCGTGGAGAAGCCCATCGGCCCTGTCCAGGCGGGCGAACTGATACATCACGACCCCGTTCCGTCTGACTCGATTCATTGACGCTCCCTTGCCGGTCCGCAGCCGGACAGGATCATCCATGTCGTGCCGGTAGGGGATCCACGAACGCAGCCCTAACCCTGGAGCAACGCAAGCGATGACCTACGTCCAGCCGAACCGCCGCCCCAAGGAAGCACGAACATCCTCCATCGATTCCTGAAGGTAAGGATAGGCGAGCCAGACGGTCGCCCATCCGAACAACGTACCCGTGATGAGCCGCATCAGTGGTGTGGTCTCATAGGGCTGCAGCGAGATTCCAGGAAACACGAGGGGTAGCGCATAGGACAGAAACTGATAGCCGCCATCAAGGCCCATTGGCACGAGACCCATCAAGATGTAGCCCCACCAAGGAAGCGGTCGCACGTTCCATCGTCGCCGGAGCAAGCCGTAGAGGAGACCAAACAGGAAGATCGCGCCATAGATCGCAGCATCCCGCTGACAGAAGGCCACCTTGTACCCAAGGTCCGGATTGCCCACAAACTCGCTGGCCCACGGGTCGGACACGCTTTCTCCCGCCAATTCCATCAACTCGGGCAGACGGTAGGAGAGCTGACGCCCGAAGAGGAACCAGGATCGCTGCGGCAACTGGTGGCAGAGGGAACTGTAGACAGTGTAGATGAGGGAAGCGGCACGTTCAGCTCCCAGGCGCATCAACGTGGGGGCCAGAAAGGGCAGCCCGACGTAAAGGAACGCAAAGGTGTTGAACACCGCCAGCCAATGCTTGGAAAGCCAGAAGATAAACCGATCGGCGGCGATGACGAACGACCTCGTCCTCTTATCTCGTTGCTCGCGTTTTGCCTGCTGCCGTCGCTTCACCTCGCCGACCACGTCGGCAGCGCTCTGTTTCTCGAGATTCGTGATTTCTCTCATCAGGATGTTGAATTATACCATGAAGACCTGCCTCGACAATGAGTTCCCGGCGACGGCGCCCCCTGCGGATTCCGGGTAACAAGCCGGTCTGGGAAGTCACATGCGCTGGACTGATCCCATCAGGATGGTATAATCCTGCTCAGGCCAGCTCTTCTTCAGACGTGGAATCAGGGGCTGGCCGATTCGTTGGCATCGCTAACCTCAATGATCGACTACGAAAAGCAAATGGATCAGCCATGAATTTTCTTGAGAATCTCAATCCTCAGCAGGAGAGAGCAGTAACCGCGCCCGAGGGTCCAGTCCTGGTGCTGGCTGGGCCTGGGAGCGGAAAGACCCGTGTCCTTACATCTCGTGTTGCCTGGCTGGTGCTCAACCAGGACGTCGCTCCATGGCGCATCATGGCGGTTACGTTTACGAACAAGGCAGCTCGCGAGATGAGAGAGCGGCTAGAACGCCTCCTCGGGCCTTCGCGTGCACGTAGCCTGACGCTGGGCACATTCCATGCCACATGTGCGCGCATCCTCCGCCGCGAGGCGGAGGCGGCCGGCGTCCCTCAGGATTACGTCATCTTCGACACGGACGATCAGCGTCGGCTCATCAAACAAGCCCTGGACGATCTGAATCTGGACGATAAGCGCTACCGCCCACGGTCGCTCCACTCGGCAATATCGAATGCCAAGAGCGAGCTGGCCCCGCCCGAAGCCTATGCGACGCATTCCTACTATGGCGAGATCGTCAAGCGTGTATACGAGCGGTACCAAGAGCTCCTCTCCGCCAACGGAGGACTGGACTTCGATGATCTGCTCATGGTGACCGCGCTGACGTTCAGGCGAAATCCAGAGGTTTTGGCAAAGTATCAGAGCCAGTACCGCCATGTCCTAGTCGACGAGTTCCAGGACACGAACCAGGCCCAGTATGCCCTTCTGCGGCAACTCTCCGGCGAACACCATAATCTCTTCTGCGTCGCTGACGAAGACCAGTCGATCTATCGCTGGCGAGGGGCCGACTATCGAAACATCCGGCGACTACGAGATGACCATGCGGAGATTGAGATTTTCCTGCTGGAGCGCAACTACCGCTCAACCCAGACCATTCTGGATGCTGCCCAGGCCGTCATCCGCCACAACCGGGATCGCGTCGACAAACATCTGTTCACCGAACGGACTGGCGGTCCGAAGATCGTGGTCCACGAAGCTTACGATCAGGACGACGAAGCCCAGTACGTGGTGGATACCATCGCTCGGCTGGTCGCCCAGGAAGACAGGAGCCCCGGAGAGTTTGCGGTTATGTATCGCACCAACGCCCAATCCCGTGCCCTGGAGGATGCCTTCGTTCGAGCCGGCCTCCCCTACAAGCTCGTCGGGGCCACTCGCTTCTACTCCCGACGGGAGGTCAAGGACGTGCTCGCCTTCCTACGTCTGATCCAGAACCCGGATGACGATCTCAGCATGGCCCGCGTGATCAACGTCCCGCCGCGTGGTATTGGACAGAAGACACAGACGGCGCTGGAGGATGCAGCCCGGGAGGAGGACACGTCCATCTATCAGGTTCTCCGCCGGATCCAGGATCCAGAGCACGAAGGCCTGGAGCTGTGGACCCGGGCGGAGCGCTCTGTTCTCAGCTTCCTCGAGATGCTGGAGGGATGGATAGCTGCGAGCCATGAACTCACGGTCGCGCAGTTGATCAACCGCGTCCTGGAGGACACACGGTACGGCGATTACCTCCGCGACGGCAGCGACGAGGGTGAGGAACGCTGGGACAACGTGCTGGAGCTGCGCAACGTGGCTGCGGACTACGAGAACACCTCACTGACCGAGTTCTTGACCGACGTGGCGCTCGTCTCCGACGTGGATAATCTGACCAGCGAGGTCGACGCCCCGACGCTGCTGACGCTACACAGTGCCAAAGGCCTGGAGTTCCCCGTGGTCTTCATCACCGGGCTTGAAGAAGGCCTGATCCCGCACAGCCGATCATTCGATGAGCCGGAGGAGATGGCCGAGGAACGACGTCTGACCTACGTGGGGCTGACGCGGGCGGAGGATCGCCTCTTCCTAGTCCACGCCTTCCGGCGCACACGCTACGGCAGCAGCGAGGCGTCGGTTCCCAGCCGATTCCTGGAGGACATCCCCGTAGATCTGACAACCGGTTCGTGGCGCGGGACACGCCACTCTGTACGCCAGCAGGAGACGAGTTGGGAGGAATCACCTCGTGCCAGGGTGGTCACTGAGACAACCAGCGGTCCCAGATTCCGCGTCGGGCAGCGCGTGGTTCACAAAGCCTTTGGCGAAGGAATCGTGCTGGCGAGCCGCGTCCAGGGCAGCGATGAGATCGTGACTGTCAACTTCGAGCACGAAGGAGAGAAGCGGCTCCTGGCCAGCTTCGCGCCGATGAAAGCGGTCGAGGACTAGAGTAGAATCCGGGCGCTCCGGGATCACCCAGCCTGGGAAGGCCACACGGTCCACTAAACCATCAGATGCAGGGGAGAGCCCAAGGGCTCTCCCCTGCATGGTTTTTGGGGGAGAGGGACAGACGAAACGCGAACTGTCTCTCCCTCTCCTTTCGCTCAGCCTATGGTCAGTGACATCTATCGATGAGACGCCGGACTATGTCCTAGCGACCTTCTCAGGATGACCACCTAGTCGGGGATGGTGACCTCCACCCCTTCTAGGCTACCGATAGCCGTGTTCCCCCAGCTATCCGTCACCTCCACGGTGACTGTGTAGACACCGCTCTCTTCATACACATGGCTCACCTGGCTGTAGCCAAAGGGCCCGGCGATGTCGGTGCCGTCACCGAAGTCCCAACGGAATTGCCAACCCCAGGTACCGCTGATGTTGGAGTCAAGGTTGGCCTGGAACGTGGTGAGGTTGCTGTCGTTTGTGGGGGTGGTATCGCTGATGGTGACCGTGGGCTCATCGAGGGCCCAGTCGAAGAAGGTCTCCAGCAACCCCGCGCGCGCCGTTTCGCCGTTGACACCCTCCAAACCGAAGGAGGTGTAGATAGAGCGCCCGAAATAGGAGACGCCCGGGCGTTCCAGGGACGGCTGGTCGCGGTGAGACATGGCAACGATACCGTCGCGCATCAGCCAATCGTCGCCGGGGTACTTCAGGAGCGGGATGTAGCCGGGCTCCAGGGCGTCTGGGTTCTCGTCTTGCAGATTTGGACGATGTGCGAGCTCATCGACGTAGTACTGGTTGGCGGCGCCGTCTCTGACAGGCGTTACCAGGATCTGCCCCCGCAGGGCGTCGAAGGGCTGGCTCTCGGTCGTCCTGACGGCGACGTAGAGCTCTCCGTCCAACAGTCGATCACCGTCAGCCGCCCCCAGCAGAACAGCGTCCTCCAGGACCAGTGTATCAGTCGCCACCGTAGTCTCAGAAAGCAGTGTGTAGGCCGTCGGCCCGTTCTCGCCCGCTGCACCCCGGTTGATGGTGATGGATATGTCGGTGGGATAGGGCATGTCCTCAACAGTGATGAGGTAGTCCAATCTGTTGCTGGGGGAATCGTAGAGGAACACAGCACCACCGTAGAAGGCGGCAGCAGACGCGAAGGCAGGCTCCGCAGTGGCAGTGCCCCCCTTCATAATGAGGGGCAGGTAGAGTCTATGAGTGACCACGTTGCCCGCCAGGAGATCACTCATCCCCGTGTAGCTTTCCGGCCCGGATAGATCGAGAGCGATGCCATCGAAGGCGGGCGGGGCCTCGACCAGAGGAACGACGGGAGCGCTCGGAAGGCTGTAGCCAGAGACGCTATCCTGGAGGAAGTTCCCACCCAAGACGACGCTATAGAAGAACTCTCCTCCATCGGTCTCGTCTGATGCAAGCACAGAGGAGAGATCCTGGCCCATCGCGATGATCGTCCCACCGCCATTGGCATACTCGGTGAGGCGGTCCATATCCAGAGCAGTGAGAGGTGTCGACACGGTGAAGGTACCGTCGGGATAGAAGTTGTCGCCGGTGAAGAGGATTATGGTATCGTAGGCAGAGAGCGTGGTGGCGTCCGGGATGGTCACCGGGTTGTCGAAGTAATAGCCTGGGGTCCAGATCTCGTACGTGAGCCCGATGCTGTCCAGCGCGTCAGTGTAATAGGACAGGTAATCGGGTAACCCAAGGAGCCAGCTTCCGTCTGTGTCGATCAACAACACCTCAGCTTCCGCCGGTTCCGGCAGGACACGACCCCACGCCGGGAGATGCGCCTGGTGCCCATTGTCCCCCTCTAGGAGGATGTAGCCCTGGTTGTCCCCCAAGCCCTGGCCTTCAGTGGTGTCGAACGTCATTGTGAAGGATGTGGAGGCCTCGGGATCGAGGGTGAAGGAACTGGGGGTGACGGTGAATCCAGGCAGGCTGGTGGTCTGAGTGGGTGCGAAGCCGGCGCCGGTGTAAAGAGTGCTTAACTCGTAGGTCTCGGCCTCACCGGTCACGTTCGTGACCTCTACCACGATCGATTCTGTCGTTCCTGTCATGATGGCGCCGAAGCTCAGACTTGGTGGATCGAAGATCACACCCGGATCCGTGGCTGCGCCGATGTCAAGGCGCCCAGCGCCGATGTCGAGAGGCTGGGCAGGTGTCCCATCGTGGTTATAGACCTCCATGTACTTCGCCGTGGACATCATCGCCGACTTGATGTAACCATTCGACCAGTCAGGGTAGAGCTGGCGCAACAAGGCAGCAGTACCGGCAACGTGAGGCGCAGCCATCGACGTTCCGGAGGCCTGACCGTATCCCAGGTGGCGATCCTCGCCGGTTGCACCTGGGGTGTACCCTTGCGAGAGGATATTCACACCGGGAGCGGCGATGTCCGGCTTGAGTACGTGACCGACGCCCGGCCCGCGACTGCTGAAAGAAGCCACATAGTCGGGCTCGTTACCGGCCTGGAAGGCCAGGGTGTCGATCTCCAGTACCGAGTCGTCCCCGTGCTCATCGTACCAATCCACCATACCCTCGCCGTAGCTCTGACCGATGAAGACAGAGGAGATGGTGATGTCGCTGCAGTCATCACCGCAGGCCATATTCAGGATTCCATCACCGTCGTTGTTGTAGATGACGGCAAAGGTAGCACCTGCCTGTTCAGCGTGGCGGACCTTGTCCGAGAAGTTGCAGGCACCGCGGCTGATGACCGCGGCTACCCCATCGAAAGCATCCGCCGGGAAGGGGACACAGCCGGTCACGTTAGCGGGATCGACAGCCGCCGCCGTGGCGAAGGGATGTGTGATCGTTGCGCCGATGGGCAGGGGCTCTCCAAACTCCGCCGTGCCGAATGAGATACCCTGCAGTGTGGGACTGACGGGTTCAGGAGCGGTGACGTTCAGCACCCCCGAGGCCAGGGTGCCGCTGGTAGTTGTGGCGGCCACGTTGATGTAGTCGGGGGAGGGGTGATCCGTCGTCCCTTTGCCGGGCCCCGCGTTGCCGGCCGACATAGAGACGAAGATCCCGGCCTCGGCAGCGTTGATCAAAGCCTGATCCAGTGCATCGAACTCGCCACCGGCGCTGCTAGGGCCACCGCCCCAGGAGTTGTTGAGCACATCGGCCCCGTCAGCGACGATGTCCTCCAGGGCGGCCAGTCCCTCCGCTGTGTAGAACGCTCCGATGCCGTTGACGCTGGCGTAGAAGACCCGGTAGCTCATCACATAGGCCTTCGGTGCCACGCCGCTCATGTTGGGGAAATCGAGTCCCAGGTACGAACCTGTGACAACATCCCCCGCCGCGATGCCGGTAGTATGCACACCGTGAGAGGTTCCGTTCTCACCCGGCCATGGGTTTTCATCACCGGGCGCCGGCGGATCCCAGGTTCGGAAATAAACGCGCGAAGCGATGATCTTACCGTTGGTATTGGCCGTCAGACCCTTTGGATACCCGACGGGATTACTGTAGCCGGTTCCGTCGAACATCGGAGCGTCTTTGTGAACCCCCCCGTCCATCGACGCTACCTTGACGCCAGCACCGGCGTCCTCCCTGCCCCCCGCGAGGTCCCAGGCCACGGGCGCGTTGATCAGGTGGGTGCTGGTGTACAGATCCGACGTGTACATATAGTCGAGGTATACTTCTTTTACCCCCGGAAGCTGGGCCAGCTCCCGCCGGGCTATCTCTTGGTCTGTAGATCCAGGATCGATGGCCATGCCGTTAAACACGATCTGATAAGCGGTTCTTTCCTGTCTGCCGTACTCATCCAGATAGGTGCTGACGGCGGCAGCAGGAAGCGTGGCCCGCATCGCGCTCACAAACTCGTCCTGCTCGTCCTGTAGCTGTTCGATGTACCGTTGGGCAGTGGGAGAGCTTACGTCCAGGCGGCCCTCCGGCGTCTGTGCCTGAGTGGCAATTGGAGCGTAGCGAGCCAAGGGTGGGGATTCCAGCTCTACGATGAGGCGGTGGGAAGTCTCCGAACCGGAAGGGGTCGGAGCGTCTGCCGTCGGAGAAACGGGCCCTTCGGCAGCGACCACGGGACTCAGCACCAAGCTGAGTACAACGAGGAGCCCCACTACCTGCACGATTCGCACGGATTTGCGAACGGATAGCATGATCACTCCTTTGTCTAGATAGGACTGCCTTCTCTGTATTGCTCGATCTACCTGAGAACTCCCTGTCTACGCGGACTTCCGGTTATGAAATGTGCAACACCTCCTTTAGTAGCTTCCGAATGCTTGGTGAAGGAAGCGAGCCATGCAGGGGAGACAACCGACCATCGAGCCGACTATCTCCGCTCACAGGACGGCGAATACGATCTCAAACCGTCTATTCGTCATCTTGGAAAGAACTCCGAGGACTTACACGCGATCTCTTCCCCTGGGAGGTAGACGGGGAAGCATCAACAATCGTACAACCCTACTCTAGCATGGATTTACCACCTGTCAACACACTCCCAGTTTCTCGCGCCAGGGCGATCGCATTCAGCGGGCTTGGCGTCGGATTCGTCATTCTGAGTGACCAGAGGTGGCAAAGAATCTCTGCTCTGAGCTTGCGAGAGCGAGGTTCTTCGGCGCTGCGCTCCTCAGGATGACAGGTCGACAGAGGCCGAAATCCATATGCGATTGCCCTGACGTTCATCCCCTTGACGCCCCCACAGGACACGCTAACATGACATTGTGAACTACTATATTTGGACTATTGGTTGTCAGATGAACGTGGCCGACTCGCGGCGGCTTGAGTCAGCGCTCGAGCAGTTGGGGCACACGCCCATCGACAGAGCTGAGGACGCTGACATCGTGGTGCTCAACACGTGTGTCGTGCGCCAGTCGGCCGAGAATAAGATCTATGGTCGGTTAGGCTCCCTGAAACCGCTGAAGGAGGCGCGCCCGAGAAGTGTCATCGGGCTGATGGGCTGCTTCGTAGGCATCCGGGACCCTGGGCCATTGCGCAATCGCTTCCCCTGGGTCGACGTGTTTATGCCGCCATCGGATCCTCGGCCTCTTCTCGATCATCTGATAGAACGAGGTTGGGTCGACGACGGACGGGCGATGGAGACGGCCCATGTGATGGAGCGCTACCGGCTCCAGGACGGCGATCTGGTCCTCCCGAGCCGAGAACGGGGAACGCTGGTCTCAGCTTATGTGTCAGCGGTCCTCGGCTGCTCCCACGCCTGCTCCTACTGCGTCATTCCCTA